>NZ_JAZDRJ010000003.1:0-31817 GCF_047501535.1 Achromobacter sp. F4_2707 | reverse complement strand
CAATGTCCACATTGTTTTTGGGGTGTGCCCAAGCCATTGCGTTTTTGCAATAATTTTTTTAATTTGTTGTTGGTGGGCCGGGGCCCACCCGCCCCCCCGCCAAGCTTTTTGACCTTCCTGACAACAACGATTCTTAACGATCATGACGACAGCCCTCTCCACGCCCCCTGCCAGGTCACCTGGCGACGGCTACGTTCAATCCTTTGCCCGTGGGCTGGCAGTCATTCGTAGTTTCAGCGCCGATGCGCCTTCCCAGACCATGACGGAAGTCGCGCAACGTACAGGCCTGACCCGCGCCGGAGCGCGCCGCATCCTGCATACTTTGCATGCTCTGGGTTACGTAGAAATCGACGGACGGCAGTTCCGCCTGACCGCAAAAGTGCTTGATCTTGGGTTTGCCTATCTCAGTTCCTTACCACTTTGGAGCCTGGCCGAACCCTTCATGGAAGCGCTGGTTCGTGACATCAATGAATCCAGTTCCATTGCCGTGCTTAACGGTAACGAAATCGTCTATGTTCTGCGCGTACCCACTGAAAAAATCATCTCCATCAACCTGGGTGTAGGCAGCCGCCTGCCCGCCTATTGTTCCTCCATGGGCCGAGTACTGCTGGCCGGCCTGACCGATGCCGAGCTTGAAGAACAGTTGGCCACCACCGAATTGTTGGCCCGCACCCCCCATACCCTGACCCAAGTCGACCCGCTCCGTGCAGAAATCCTGCGTGTGCGCGAGCAAGGCTGGGCGCTCATCAATCAAGAGCTGGAGCTGGGCCTGATTTCCCTGGCAGCCCCAATTACCAACCGCAGCGGCAAAATCACGGCAGCCATCAACGTCGGTATGCACATCAGCCGCATGAGCGCTGAGCAGGCGCTGCGCGACATCCTGCCCAAGCTCCAGGCCACCGCACGCCAGCTCAGCGAACACATGGCTCGTTCAGGCGCTTACTGAACAGAATCTCCAGAAAATTGCGCCCTACCGCGCTCAACTGGTTCCGGTTATACGCCACGGCGAGACTCGTTTCACACGCGGGCGTTGGATGCTTCAAGTTAAAAAACCGCACATCGCTTGGCTTGTACCGCATGCTGGCAGAAGGCACCAGCCCTACCCCGATTCCACTTTCTACCAGTGATATCAAGGTTTGAACTTGAATGGCTTCCTGCACGATTTCCGGAAGAAAACCGGCCTCCCGACAGGCATTTACTACAGCCATGTGCAGCATCGGTGATTCATTGAACGAATAGTTGATGAAGGGAGCATCCGACAGTTCCGAAAGGTGGATCTCATCGCAGCCAGGCTCCGCCAGCCACCTTTGTTCGGATGGCACGACGGCCACAAAATGGCCCCGTTCCAAAGGCTCAATCGTCACACTCGCGTTATACACAGCGGGCATTCGTACCAGACCGAGATCCAGCTCTCCCGAGGCGACAAGATCTAGCACTCGTCGCCCCGAAGACTCTTGTAAAGCCAGCTCCACATCAGGATAGTCTGCTCGAAACGCTCTGACTACGGAAGGCAACACAACAAAGCTTGCCGACCCGACAAACCCGATAGCCAGACGTCCTATCGTCCCTTCAACTGCCATCATCGCCCGCTGCTTCGCCAACTCCAGGTGCGTGAGCGCCTTTCTGACCTCCGCCAGCGCCGCACGACCGGCATCAGTCAACCTGACCTCACGCGTCGTGCGCTCAAAAAGCAGCACGCCAAACTCCTCTTCCAGTCGCTTGATCGACATCGACAAAGCTGGCTGAACAATGTTCAGTCGGGTTGCCGCATCCCGGAAACTCAGTGTCTCAGCCAAAACGGCAAAGTGAGCGAGCTGACGATCATTCATAAATCATATTTATTGATAAATAAATCAATGAATAATATTAGACACTTATATATCAGATAAATATCATAACTAACAACTCATAAACCAACAGCGAGGTAGACATGCTGCCCTTGCAGGGAATCCGAATCGTAGATCTGAGCAACGTCGTTATGGGGCCTTACGCAACCCAATTATTGGCGGAGTATGGGGCTGATGTCATTAAAGTGGAGCAACCGGGCGGAGACGACGCTCGTCGCACCGGTGACGCCGTCGAACCCGACATGGCCTCACTATTCATGGGCGTCAACCGAGGCAAGCGGAGTTTTGTGCTAGATCTGAAGCAGCCTTCTAGTAGAGAAACATTACATCGGCTGGTGCGTTCGGCTGATGTCTTAGTGCACAATATTCGCCCCCAGAAACTGGCCAAGCTGGGCATTGCGCCCGACCAGATGCTGGCCGTCAACCCCATGCTCGTTTACGCCAGCCTCACGGGATTTGGGCAAACCGGCCCCTACGGAGGCCGGCCCGCCTACGACGACGTGATCCAAGGCATGTCGGGTTTAGCGGCTTTTTCTCATCGCCATAACGGCAGCAGGCCTTTTTACCAGCCAACGATTACCGCCGACAAAACAGTAGGGCTGGTTGCGGTAGGAGCCATACTGGCCGCATTGCTCAAGCGTGAACGACACGGTAAGGGGAGCGTGGTGGAAATCCCCATGTTCGAGTCCATGGTCGCCTTTACGCTGGTTGAGCACATGTATGGCGCCACCTTCGCAAAAAGCGACGCATCCATGGGTTACCCCCGTGCGCTTGCGCCCTGGCGCAAGCCGTTTTCGACCTTAGACGGCTTTATCTGTGTCATGCCCTATACCGATAAGCATTGGCGCGAACTGCTGCTCGCAACCAACCATAGCGATCTGGCGCAAGACGTGCGTTTCACGAGCATTGCGGCTCGCAGCGAGCACACTGAATTCGTTTACAAAACGCTGGCAACTATCCTTTCCACGCATACGACAGCGCATTGGCTGCACCTTCTAGCACAGTTGGAAGTCCCTGCCGCCGCGATTAATGAGCCTGAAGCCTTACTCGATGACCCCCACTTGAAAGCCGTGGACTTCTTCCATTACACAGATGACCCCAAGATGGGGAAACTGCGTTTTCCGGGCGTTCCTGTCCTATTCGACGGCGTCAGACCGCGCGTCGCTGCGCCTCCCAGACTGGGGGAGCACAACGAGGAAATTCTCAGAGAAATTTCTTTATCTGAACCGACCACAACAGCGGCTACTTAATTTTTTATCACCCCATAACTCATAAAAACACAGGAGACACTATGGATAAACCCACCTTATTAGGCCATGGATACTATTGGCAAGATCTAGAGCCCGAGCAAGAGTTCATCACTTTCGGACGCACCATCACAGAGACCGACCTTATCAACTTCATTACCACTACCGGTATGACGGAAGTCATTTTTACCGATGTTACACACCAGGGAGCCATGCAAGGTCGCGTGGTTCCAGGAGCTTTGTCTTACACCCTGATCGAAGGTCTCTTGGTTCAAGGCATGGTACAAGCCACAGGCATGGCCCTGCTTGAGGTGAATAAAAAAATACTTGCTCCTGTGCGTGTGGGAGACACCATTCATGGCCATGTGCGGATCACCCATATTCGCCCCACATCCAAGCACGGTCGAGCGGTCGTGACATCTATTGTTTCCGTTATCAACCAGGAAAATGTAACGGTCATGACTTATGAGGCAAAACGCCTGTTGGCCGGCAACGCTCTCCACGCTACGGATGCCAATTAAAAGGAGGTAGAGACAATGAAAGTATTAAAAAACATCCGCCGCACACTGATTCCGGCTATGGCGCTTAGCCTTATATTCCCCGCTTTTCAGGCTACAGCACAAGACAGTTTTCCCGACCAGCCCATACAACTCATAGTCGGTTTCTCCGCTGGTGGCCCAGCTGACACCACGGCACGCACCCTGTCTCAGCGCTTGGGCGACGAACTGGGAACATCGATCGTTATCGTCAACCGCCCCGGTGCAGACGGTGTCATTGCCGCCTCTTCAGTGGCCCGCTCCAAGCCTGACGGCCATACTCTGCTCCTGGCTCCCAGCACTCTGGCCATCAACGACAGTTTGTACAAAGAACTGAGTTATGACACCAAAAAAGACTTTGCTCCGATCGCGTTCATCGGAGAATCGCCGAATGTAATCGGCGTACACCCCTCAGTACCTGCCAACAACGTGGAAGAGCTCGTCAAGTACGCCAAAAACAACCATCTCTTCTATGGCTCCACCTCCAGCGTCACATTGCTGGCCACCGAGATGTTCCTGGGTCAGACAAATACCAAGATGGAAAGAGTGCCGTACAAGGGTGCAGGCCAAGCCATTCCCGCCTTACTATCGGGCGAAGTGCAAGTCATGGTTTCCAGTGTCCAGACACTGCTGCCCCATGTCCAAAGCGATAAAGTCCGTGCGATTGCCGTTACCAGCCGGTCGCGGCTGAGCAACGCCCCGGATATTCCCACAGCAGCCGAACAAGGTCTGTCCGACTATTCCGCCAGCACATGGTACGGGCTGTTTGCGCCGGCATCCACCCCCCAAGCAGTCATAGAAAAAGTCGCCCACGCCCTTAAGGAAACCATGAAAGACGAGGCAGTTCAGGAGTCTTTCGGCAAGCAAGGCATGATCATCCATACAGATATCGATACTCCCGCCCAGTTTCAGACCTACTTCAACAACGAAATTGAAAAATGGAAGGAGGTCGTCGTGGCGTCAGACGTCCATCTCAACTGAAAATTACTTTTGGCCTGAACACACATCGCTGTATCCCGACCAGGCCATATCGGCGCGTTTGTAGATAGCCGGGTGTGGTACCGTTGCCTTCTGTGGTTTTCGGTGCCTCACCCAATGCCTTTCTCAACATAAACGCAGACACTTATTAAGCAATGCAACACTCTTTCGCTCGCGGTATTCTGGCTCGCACTCTTCATTTTTGCTGCGCTGTCGGCTTCGGCCTTTCCTCACTGTTTCTGGCTTCCCAGCCCGTCAGCGCCCAACAACGCCCATCCCTGGACGTGCCTTACATCAAAACTCCGGACGCCGTCGTACAACATATGCTGGAGCTGGGGCAAGTCGGGCCTGATGACTATCTGATCGACCTGGGCTCAGGCGACGGTCGCATCCCTATTGCCGCCGCCGTTAAACATGGGACACGCGGCCTGGGGGTGGATCTCGACCCGGAGCGCACGGCAGAAGCCCGTGCTGCCGCAGAAGCTGCAGGCGTAGCCGATAAGGTGAAATTCCGCACTGAAGACCTGTTTGACACCGACCTTAGTCAGGCCACAGTCATCAGCATGTACCTGTTTAATGAGATCAATCTGCGCCTGCGCCCCGAACTGCTCAAGCTCAAGCCTGGCTCGCGCATCGTATCTCATGCGTTTCATATGGAAGATTGGACACCTGAACGCCACGACATCGTTGAAAACCGTGACGTGTTCCTGTGGACAGTGCCTGCCCAAGTGGCGGGGCTATGGGAAGTAGAAGTACCCGGCCACCGCAACTTTGTCTTGCGTGTCTGGCAGCAGTTCAACCACGCACAGGCCATTTCCATCACCATGGACGAACACTCCATTCCCGCCACCGACATGACGATTTCAGGTGCCGAAATTAGCTACACGCTTCACACCATGGACGGCAAACACACGTACACGGGCACTGTAGACGACAATCACATGAGCGGTACCAGCAGCGTGGGCGAGTGGTCTGCACGGAGAATGTAAGTGGCTGCCGCGCACAACGCGGCATAGCGCACGGGAACGGGAACGGGAACGGCAAAAATTTGCCGCCGCCCTGCTCTAATGACAGAATCCTGATATAGACCCCATTCTTCAGGAACCAGAGAATGAAAATCGCCATCATCGGAGCAGGCGTTATAGGCTGCGCCACTGCTTGGGAATTTCTGCGCCAGGGCAAGGAAGTACTTCTACTGGAAAGCCGTGAAGGCCCAGGGCTGGTGGCCAGCTACGCCAACGGCGGCCAGTTGAGCTACGACTACGTCGCTCCTTTGGCCGACCCCGGAGTCTTTCTGGATCTTCCAAAGTGGCTATTGAACCCCGGCTCGCCGCTGCGCTTCCGCCCCCAGCTCGACCCGCGCCAATGGTGCTGGCTGCTGGCCTTTCTCAAGGCCAGCAACACCTCAACAGCACAAGCCTCCACCAAAGCTCTACTGCAACTGTCCTCGTTAAGCCGCGACACCTTGCACACCTGGATGGCAGAAGAGCCCATCGATTTCCACTACAAGGCCAATGGCAAACTCATTGCCTATCGCAGCCCTCATTTGCTGGAAAAAGCACGTAAACAAGTGGAGTACCAAGCAAGCCAGGGTTCGAACCAGCGCATTCTAAGCAAAGAAGAATCCATTGCGCTGGAGCCCGCGTTAGCCAACCTGGGCCAAGCCTTGGTCGGATGCGTATACACCTCCACAGAAGAGGTCGGCGATTGCCACCTGTTTACCCGCGCCCTGTTTGAACGAGTGCAGGCTCACCCCCGCGCTACCACTCGCTGCAATAGCCGCGTGGCCCGCCTGAACATCCGCCAGGGCAAGGTCGTCAGCGCTCAATTAAGCAATGGCGAACAAATCGAAGCCGATCAATTCGTTCTGACTAATGGCCTGCAAGGTTATGACCTGCTCAAGCAGCACGGTGAAACCATTCAGCTTTATGGCCTGAAAGGGTATAGCTTAACTATCCCTCTGCCCGCCGCAGATTCCGCTACTGCGGTTGCGGCCGCCCCCGAGATCAGCGTGACCGACTACGAAAGGCGCATTGTGTACGCCCGCCTGGGCGACAGTGTGCGCATTGCCGCCATGGTGGATATCGGTGACGGTTCCGCCGCCATTCGCCCCGACCGCATTCGCCATCTGAAAGAAGAAGTCAGCAAGAGCTTCCCCCGCCTGGAGGTCGAACGTGCTGAAGCCTGGGCCGGGGAACGCCCCGCCACGCCCGAAGGCCGCCCCATCATCAGCCGAAGCCGCAAGCTGGATAATCTGTGGCTAAACCTGGGGCACGGTGCTTTGGGCTTTACCCTGGCCTGCGGCAGCGCCGTATTGCTGAATGCGCTCATGAGCCAAAGCACTGTTCCGATCAATGCTCTACCGTTCCGCACACGCTGAACATATTGCGCACGCAGCATTAAAAACACCCCATAGGTTGTACGCCCAACCTATGGGGTGAATTTTTTGGGGCCGCAGGCCGGTGCGCCCGGGTAGTTGGTTTATAGCAAGTCGCGGCGCAGATCGGCTGCGGAACGTGGGGACAGCAAGCCCGGCGCAATATCAAACACCGTGCGCGCGCCGGTTTCGCCCGCCTGCTTCAGCCGGTATGCCGCACGAGCGTAAGCCACCAAGACAGCAGAAGTAAAGCCAGGGTTGCTTTCCAACGTCAGCGAATACTCCACCACCTGTTTCTCCCCGGTGCCGCTCTCCCCGCTGCGAATCACGAAGCCGCCATGAGGCATCGCCGCATGCTCGCTGCGCAAGGTTTCTTCTGAAATGAAGGTGACCGTGGTGTCATAGTCGGCAAAGTAATCCGGCATGGTCACAATGGCCTGACGCACCTGTTCGGCATCGGCGCCGTCTTCCAGCACCACGTAGCAATCGCGCGTGTGTTTCTGGCGTGTGCTCAGTGTGGGGCGGGAGCCGCTACGTACCTGCTCAATGGCTTCAGCCGAAGGCACGGTATATTGCACCGCCGCACGCACTCCAGGCACCCGGCGCACCGCATCGGAATGCCCCTGGCTCAAACCCTTGCCCCAGAATGTATAGGTATCACCCTGCGGCAGAATGGCTTCACCAAGCATGCGGTTTAACGAAAACAAGCCCGGGTCCCAGCCAATGGAAATCAATGCCACATTACCGCCGGAACGCGCTGCCGAATCGACGGACTCAAAATACTCAGGAATGCGTGCATGGGTGTCAAAGCTGTCGACCGTGCTGAACTGGGCGGCCAGCGCCGGGCCCTGCTGAGGCAAATCGTTCTTCGAGCCCCCGCACAGAATCAGCACATCAATTTCTTGCTTGTAGCGGGCAATGTCATCCAGGCTGCGCACCGGTATGGTGGAATCCAGCGGCTGCACATCCTTGGGATTACGGCGCGAGTAAATGCCGGTCAGCTGCATGTCGGACGTTTGGGCAATGGCCGCTTCGGTGCCACGGCCTAGATTGCCGTATCCAGCGATAGCGATGCGAATTTTTTCTGTCATAGCGAAAGAAAGCCTATATGGGTTGACGACAGTAGAAGTTTACCGCGCCATACCAGTGTCTCAGTGTAGTGCCGGTCTGCCTCATGCCGTCTATTACTGAATATGTATATATAATGCGACTGATTCTTATTAAGCATATTACCTCCTTCCATTAATACCGACTGGTACAACCTATGAAACTCAATATTTCTCTTGCTTTTCTGAGCGCCGCCTTGCTTGCCAGCGCCCCCGCCTCTGCCTTTGAATTGCAGCACAGCAAAGGAACGCTGGCGCTGAATGCCGCCCCAGAAAAAGTCGTGAGTTTTGATGTCGGCGTGCTGGATACTCTCGCCGCCCTCGACATCCCTGTGGTAGGTGTGCCGCGGTCAACCTACGAAGGCCAATTGGCTCGTTACAAGGACACTCACCAGGTTGGCACCTTGTTCGAGCCTGATTACGACGCACTGCGCGAAGTCAGCCCCGACCTCATCATCGCAGGCAGGCGCTCCATTCCCGCCATGCCTGAACTGGCCAAGCTCGCCCCAACGATTAATTTCACTAGCGACCCTAACGCCTTTTTGAAGCATTTCCGCGCCAATCACCTCGCCTTGGCCCAAGCCTTTGGCAAAGAAGAACAAGCGAAAGCCGCGCTGGCGCGTATCGACAACAATCTGCAGGCGCTGCAAGAGGCCAACAAGGGTAAAACGGGCGTCCTTCTGTTTACGATCCGCGGTAATGTCATTCCCCATGCACCGGGCGACCGCTTCGGCTATGCCTACGAACTCACCGGCTTGGAATCCGTCCTGCCTGCCAAGGATCCGAACGCGCCGGTCCCTCCGCGCCCTGAACCCAACTCCCCAGAAGCCAAAGCCATGGCGGAAGAACGCGCTAAGACCGTCTCCGCTGTTGCAAAAGCCCAGCCCGACTGGCTCCTCGTACTGGACCGGGGTGCGATTAATGGCGGCGAGAAAACAGCCGCTGATACATTGGCTTCACACCCTGAACTCAGCCAAACGGAAGCTTTCAAGGCCGGTCGCGTTATTTATCTTGACCCGAACGGCTGGTATATCGTGGGCGAAGGCTTGAACAATATGCAAGAAATCACCTCTAGCCTGTTGGCTGCCATGCAATAAAAGCCTGGGGCGCGCTTGGCCTGCAAACCACAGCGCGCCCTGCTTAAATCCCTTCAATCGCGGGATAAAACTCCCGGTTTTCCCGCTGCATTCGCTGATACACCATTTTGAGCACCGTATTGGCTGCGTCTCTAAAAGCGTCGGGCTCGGCGGCCACGCGAGCAGGGTCAGACCATGTATTAGTGAAGCGTATGTAGGTATTGGCAATACCCTTCATTTCTTCCTGATAGGCCTGCCCCATGGCGGCGATTCGGGCATCGGCTGCCTGACGCACAGCGGGATACAAGATGCGATCCTCGATCGCCAAATGAAGATTCACCACCTTTCCCAGGTCTTTGATTTGCTGAGCGATGGTGTGCGCATTGACTGCAACACCGTCGTGTGAAAGCTTACGCAATGCGTCGATGCGTTGAAGAATATCAACGTGCTGATGCTTGAAACGCTTTATGTCCATGTGTCGTGCTCGCTTGTATGGCTATAAGATATATTTCAAATATATGTTACATCCAACGCCGTCCCTCGCGCAATGTTCCGCCCGCCAATCTCCTAGCCGCCTACTGCTCAACATACGCACCGCTTCAGTATGCGCTGCCGAATGAAAGTCGCTGCCGCCTTAATGATCTGATACGCTTTCACCCTTATCTTTCAAGGAGACTCCATGCCTACACCCGCCTTGATCACAGCTAATGAACTGGCTGCGCTGCTCAAGCAAGACAATGGCAACATCCTGCTGGTCGATTGCAGCTATGTGCTGGCTGACCCGGCTGCCGGCGCCCGCATCTATTCTGAAGGGCATATCCCAGGGGCTGTCCATGCAGACTTGGGTACGCTACTTAGCCAGCCAAGCAATGGCGCCAATGGCCGCCACCCTCTGCCCGACCCACAAGCATTCGCTCAGGGCATGGAAAAGCTAGGGGTTAGCGATAACAGCCGGGTAATTGCCTACGACGCAGAAGACTCCATGTTCGCCGCCCGTCTGTGGTGGCTGCTGCATTGGATCGGCCACGATAGCGTACAGGTGCTGAACGGCGGCTTGCGGGCCTGGGTCGAGGCCGGCGGAGAATGCTCTACAGCGGCGCCTCAGCCGGAACGCGGCTCGCTAACAGTGCGCCCGCAAAGCAGGCCGACAGTCGGCTACGCAGATGTGCTTGCCAATGTAGAAAGTCGTGAACGTCTGGTGATTGATGCGCGTGCGGCAGACCGCTTTCGTGGAGAAAACGAGACGCTTGACCCTGTCGGCGGCCATATTCCAGGTGCGCTCAATCGCCCCTTCAAAGAAAACCTCGATGCCCAGGGCCGTTTCAAGACAGCCGAGGTATTACGGGAAGAGTTCCAAGCGCTTTTGGGCAACAAGCCGGCGCAGCAAATCATTCACCAGTGCGGCTCCGGCGTCAGCGCTTGCCACAACCTGCTAGCCATGGAAGTTGCAGGCCTCACGGGCAGCACCTTGTATGCCGGTTCGTGGAGCGAATGGTGCCATCAGCCCGACGCCCCCGTAGCGCGAGATTAATTCATCGTTAGCCCGATCGACTTGGCCGCGTCGGCAAAGCGGCCAAGGTCCTGCTGAATCACCTCTTGGAACTCGCCTGCCGCTTCCTCTGGCACCAAGTCGTAACCCAGGCCGATCAATTCTTGCTGCATGTCAGCATCCGCCAGCACCTGGGCCGCCGCCTGGCGTATCTGTGCCAGAACCGTTTCAGGCGTCTCCGCCGGCGCCAGCAAGCCATGCCATTGGTTCAGCTCGTAGCCTGTCACGCCCAGTTCTGCCACCGTCGGCGTCTCTGGCAACAAAGCAGAGCGCTGGGCCGAGGTCACGGCCAATGCCCGCAGCGTACCGGCTTGAATATGCGGCAAAGCGCTGGAAGCCGTCACAACACCCAATTCAACGGTGCCTGCCAACACATCAATCAAAGCAGGCCCACACCCTCTGTAAGGCACATGCAGCCATGAAGAGCCGGTACTCTGGTTCAACATTCCTGCGGCCAAGTGCTGAGGGGTGCCATTGCCGCAGGAAGCATAGCTGGGAGCAGTTTCGGGTACGGTAAGCGCCCCAGGTGGGCTGGAACGGCCGGCATCAATCGCGGATAAAAGATCCGCCCACGAAGAATCTTTCGCGGTCACAATGACCGACGGCACATAGGCCACATTCACCACCCCGGTAAGATCTCGGGCCGGGTCAAAACCCAGCTCAGTGAATACTGCCGGGTTGATGGCATATGAACTGTTGGCCACTAGCAGCGTATGCCCGTCTGCTTTGGCCCGGGCCACCGACTGAGCGCCGATATTGCCGCTTGCTCCGGCACGGTTCTCGACGACGAACGCGTGGCCCAACTTGTGATGGAGACGATCAGCCAGCCGTCGAGCCAGCGTGTCGGTACCGCCACCGGGAGGAAAAGTCACCACAAGGGTAACTGGCCCGTGCGGCCAAGCGCGTGGCGCCGGTTCGGCCGAGTGGTTGCTACGCGCCACTCCGGCCGCAGCGGCCACCACAACGGCTGCAGCAACCACAACGCCCAGCTGGCGCATCCAAGGCGAAGCACCAGGCTCACGGGGCGCCCCCGAAAATTCCGTTGAGCTTGTGTTGGCGCGAGGTTCAGACACCGCCCTCTCCTATCGCGACATCGAGGCCGATATCCAGCACTGCCACGCTATGGGTAATGGCCCCCACAGCAATGTAATCAACACCGGCTTGCGCAATGGCCGCAGCAGACTCTAACGTGACCCGACCGGAAGCTTCTGTGACGGCGCGCCCATCCACTATGTTTACGGCTTCCCGCAGCATATCGGGCGCCATATTATCAAGCAGAATCACTGTGGCGCCTGCATCCAGGCCCTCTTGAAGTTGATCCAACGTATCTACTTCCAGTTCAATGGCCACCATATGGCCCGCACCCTGTCGCGCGCGCTCAACCGCCGCCTTTACGCTGCCAGCCACGGCGATATGGTTGTCCTTGATCAAAATGGCATCGTCCAGCCCATAGCGGTGATTACTGCCACCGCCTACTCGTACCGCGTACTTCTGCACCATGCGCAAGCCCGGCAGCGTCTTGCGCGTGCAGGTTACGCGGGTGCCGTAGGGCCGGATCACATCAGCAATACGCGCCGTCGCACTAGCCACCCCACTTAAATGGCCCAGAAAGTTGAGCGCCGTACGCTCCGCCGAAAGAATCGCCCGGGCCGGGCCTTGCACCGCAGCAATCACATCCCCCGGCTTCAGCCGGGCGCCATCGCGCAACAGCGGCTGGAAGACGATGCCATCATCCATCAGCCTAAAGGCCAGCCGGGCCAGATCCAGCCCTGCGAGCACACCCGGTTCACGCGCCACCAGATGCAAATCTGCGCGATCTTCAGCTGGGATAATCAAATTGCTTGTGAGGTCCCCTGCTCTGCCGAGGTCTTCCAACAAGGTGGCGCGCACCAAGGGCTCCAGCATGACATCAGCCAGCGGCTGAACGTCGGTCGTGATCACGGTAGACATGCTGTTATTTATGCTCATATTGAGTATATTTAATCGTAAAAAATTCCGCTCAGATCAACCAGAGCGACTTCACGTGCCCCGCCTGGCAGGCGTAGGCCGCCACATAAACGCATGGCCGGTAACAGCCGAGTACGCATATACGATGAGCCGAAGCCCATTTAATATTTATTATGCTAAATCTGAGCATAATTTTCGTCAAGTGTTGCGGCAGTTCACCAAACTGTGCCCTTGCGGCGGTGCGGAGATAGATGACTAAACTGTATGATTAAGCCAACAAAACACTAACGTTCCAGCGTGCTAACTAACGCGCCAGTGGCAGCTTGCTGCCCGCAATCGCTCGGTCGGCCATGACATCGCGGCGGAATTGAAACAGCTTGGCGGGGCGGCCTGCCACACCGCGTTCCATAGCGCCTGTTTCTTCCACCAAAGCCTGCTGCTCAATAAAACGCCGAAAGTTCTGCTTATGCAGCAAACGCCCTGCGACCGCCTCAAACGCCTGTTGCAACTGCAGCAAGGTGAAGCGCTCTGACATCAGTTCAAACACCACCGGGTGATAGCGGATTTTTGCGCGTAGCCGCGCCATGGCGGTGGCGAGAATTCGCCGGTGATCGTGCGGCATCGCCGTACCCGGCACGACGCTGTCGGCCAAACCACCCAAGCGCCTGAGCGCTTCAGGCACACACCCAGCCTCGTACAGAAGTTCATAGCGTTGCAGCACCAGCTCTTCATTCCAGCTGTCTGGATCGGGGCTAAAAGTCAGGGCGACACGCCTACGGCGACGCTCACCGGTCGCGCTGTCAGGCGCATGGGCCACCCATTCGTTCAGGCGCGGCAGAATCTCGCTTTCAACGATGGCAGGGGGGCCTTCGCGCCAGTCTTCCCAAGGAAAATAGCGATACCAGTCTTGCCAGTTGGCCGTCTCGCCCGCCGCAGGTGTTTTTTCTCGGGTCAGCCCCAGGTAACTGACGGATACGATGCGCTGCCCCGCAGCATTGGCACGGTCCCGATCGGCAAAGGTGTAAAGCTGCTCGACATAGCCCAACGGATGGTGGGTCTGCCGTTCCACCCAAGCACGCAAAGCGGCTTGTAAAGAACGATGTGAAAACTCGAACGCGCCGGCTGGTAAGGCGTGGCTGGCATCGCGCACCAACACGCGCGGCATGCCTTGTGTGACAGCCACGATGACAGCCACCAGCTCAACATTCAGGCCAACTTCTGTTGCCTGAGAAGACGTGTCATGGGAAACCTGGCCTGCTTGAGCCTGCCCTGAAGGGCCGGACTTACGGGCAGGTACAGGGTCGGGTAAAGAAGTGAATTCAGTCATAGCATTGCGACGTGAAGCGCCGTAATGACGATAGCATGAACCCCCAGGCCCGGTGAAGAACTCCCGTTTGCGGGCTCGCGCATCAAGAATCCGCCTGCTTAACCGGTTCCTGCCGCCCTGCTAACAGGTAATGACACACCCGCTGCACGTGGGTGGCTGAGCGCTCTAATGAACGCAGGAAATCTGTCAGTTGCAAGGCGTACGCCAGCCCGCCTTCCGTAGCGTCGGAATCCAACAAACGGCTGCGCACCCCCTGAGTAGACACTTTCAGCTCCACCACCTTGCGTTCCAGAATATCCAACCAATCCAGCGAGGCATCGCCGTCGATGCCTTCGTGAACCAATGCCAGCACCTCTTCCATGCGTTGGCGAACGTCGACAATTTCTGTATGTTCAGCTGCCCCCGGCTCCAGCCCTGTTTCGGTCTGCAGTCGGCCACACAAACGCAGCAAGTGATCGATAGCATGCAACTGTGCCACCCGCCGCTGATGCAAGGCAGCATCGCCATCTCCCTGCTGAGAAAGCTTGGCAATAAACTGCAAGGCCTCGTTCAGCCCATCCTGGGCATGCTTCAGCGTATCGCGCAGCTCGTCATCCAAAGGCTTTCTCAGCAGCTTGCGCTGTATTTCCACCAACTGATGGGTGATGGACTCCAGCGCCCGCTGCGAGGCTTCCAACGCCACTGTCGGAACACCCAACGTGCTGGTATCCAGGCGGCGACTCATATCCTGTTTACGTTCCGGCAACAATCTGGCTACCAAGCGCTCGAAACGGCCCACTACCGGCATGAATAAGAGCACACCCACGGCAATGAACAAAGTATGGAATAGCGCCAGGCTCATTGCCCCCGCTTCCAGCCCGGCATGCTCGTTGAGCCAGCCCAGCAACGCGAGAAAAATCGGCAGCATCACAATCGCTACAACGCCGCTGCCCAAGTTGAAAAGAATATGCGCCAGGGCGGTGCGCTTGGCGGCCACCGTGCCCCCTATAGTGACTAAAGCACCGGTAAGCGTGGTACCGATCGCGGCCCCCACCACGACGGCTGCCGCCTGTTCGAAGCCGATGGTGCCGGCATGCAGCGCAGTCAGCGTTGTGGCCACTGCAGCGGCCGAAGATTGCAGCAAGGTTGTCAGCACCACGCCCACCAGCATGGCCAACACATGTGCCGCCACTCCGTGTGAAGGTAAGGCTTTGAAATCAAAGTCATCGGCCAGCCCCATCATGCCTTCCTGCATGCTGGACAAGCCCAGAAACAGCATGCCGAAGCCGGCAAAGGCTAAACCGATGTGGCGCCAGCGGCCACGCCCCAACACCCTCATGAACGCGCCAATACCAATCAGCGGCAAGGTGTAATAACCCAGATTGACCTTCAGGCCGAGACTGGCTACAAACCAGCCCGTAGCCGTTGTACCCAGACTCGCACCAATCACCACGCCTATGGCTTGCGAATACCCGATCAGCCCCGCACTGACGAAACCAATCAGCGTTACAGTGGTAGCGGTGGAAGACTGGATCAGCATGGTGGTCAGCGCACCCAACGTGAACGCCCGCCAGGGCGTGCCGGTAAAGCGCAGCAACGCACGCCGCAACGCGTCTCCGGCAAAGCCGACCAGGCCATCGGAAAGCAGCGCCATTCCCAGCAGGAACAACCCGATACCGCCCAGCAGCCGAAAAATCACGTCAACCATTCACACCACCGTCATGTAACCGTGCGAGAAAAAATCGAACATTAACACGGCCACAACGGTGCAGCGCATACGCGCTGATTTATTAGTTCAGTAAGGCGGCCAACAGCACACACAACACGGCGCTGCCGAAACTGTAATGGCAGAACAGCCGGACCACGCGCACTTCCAGATTGCGTCGTTGCGAAACAAAACCGGCACGCCGGCGAAGCACAAGAAACAACGACATCAATACGGCCACGCTCAGATGGATGGCGCCATACCACAACAAAGCCGCCACCACCGCCGACTGCGCATGCGTGCTGCCAGGAGGCAAACCCGCCAGCAGCCAGGCCAACAGCGCCAATAACGCAGTGAGCGCAAGCAAAGGCAAGCCCCTCCCCGCCATAGCGCCGATATCGCGAGGCGCTGAACTTTGGGCTCGACAGGCCACGCGTTCGCCTATGGCTCCTAGCAGCCAACAGACCCCGGCAAATGCACCCGCCCATAAGGGCACCACCGCAGGTTCTGCCGGCGGCCAGCCGGGCGCCAACGCCCATAAATACACGGCACCAAACACTAGCGAACCCAGTACGGCAGCATCGGCAATCAGCGTGTACACCATGCCATGCCAACCCGGCGCCCCAGCAGCATGTTCAAAATGCAATGGCAGGGCAAGGCCGTCCTTCACTTTAAGTTTGCCTGCATCGACACGCGACCCCGTCGCCCAGGCCCAGCATAGAAACAGCACCACGGCGGCAGCCAGAGCCAGCAAGGCCACCCCGTAGAACTTCAACAAAACGCATAGAAAGAAGCCCCCCGTCGCCACAGCGGCGGCTAACGGCCACCAGCTGGAGCCAGGCAGCACAATCACGCTTTGTGGGCGCCCACTGAGCGTGTCGGTAGAAAGGGTCAGCCGCCGCCCACCCGAGGGTTCCGCCAACCACAAGCGCCCCGCTGCCGCCGCATCAGGAATATCCGGATCCACCCATAAAGGGTGGTCCTGCCGAACTTCCGGCACGCTGGCAAAGTTATAAGAAGGAGCTGGGGTCGGCATCGCCCATTCCAATGTGCCCGCCCCCCACGGGTTGCGCGGCGCCAGCCTGCCCACGCGGGCATGCAACAGAATATCCACAATAAAAACAAGAAACCCCACCGCCTGCACAAAGCCGCCGATGGACGATATCAAGTTCAAAACATCCCACCCCATGTCAGAGGAATAGGTATAAACACGCCGCGGCATACCGGCCAAGCCGGTCAAGTGCATGGGCAGAAAAGTCAGATGAAAACCCAGGAAAATCAGCCAGAACGACACCTTGCCCAAATGGCGGGAAGGCATCCGTCCGGTAAAGTGCGGCAACCAGTAATACGCCGCCGCCAACACCGGAAACACCATGCCCCCCACCAGCACATAGTGCAAGTGCGCCACAATGAAGTGCGTGTCATGCGCCTGCCAGTTGAACGGCACGATGGCGATCATCACACCAGTCAGCCCGCCCACGATGAAAGTCACGAAAAACCCGGCCAAGAACAGCATGGGCAGTTCCCAGCGCACCCGTCCGCACCATAAGGTGGCAATCCAAACAAAAAACTGGACAGCGGTGGGAATCGCGATCAAGGTACTGGCAATGGAAAAAAACGCAGCAGCCGGAATGCTCAACCCTACCGTGAACATGTGGTGTGCCCACAGCACCATGCTCAAGACACCAATGGCCACCACGCTGGCCACCACCCAGCGATAGGCCACCAGTGGGCGAGCCGCAAACGTCGCCAGCATCACCGACACCATGCCCGCTGCCGGTACAAAGATGATGTAAACCTCGGGGTGGCCGAATAACCAGAACAGATGCTGCCACAGCACCGGGTCGCCCCCCATTGTGGGGTCGTAGAACGGCCAGCCGAAAGCACGTTCCAGTTCCAACAGGATGCTGCCGAGAATCAAGGGCGGAAACCCGAACAGCATCATGGCCGCCGTCACCAGCATATACCAGGCAAACAAGGGCATATGGCTCAACTTCATGCCAGGCGCCCGCATACGCAAAATCGTGGTCAACAGCTCTACGGCACCACACACGGCGGAGATTTCCGCAAAAGTAATACCGATCAGCCAGAAGTCGTTAGCGATGCCGGGGCTAAAACGCCCGCTGGCCAAGGGCGTATACATAAACCAGCCGCTGTCGGGCGCTAAACCTAGTAACAGGCTTAACACCACCATGGTGGCGCCAAACAAATAGCAATACCAGGCATACGCGCCCAGCCGCGGGTAAGCCATGTCTCGCGCCCCCAGCATTTTGGGTAGCAGGTAAAAAGAAAACCCCTCCAGCATGGGAATGGCAAACAGAAACATCATCACCGTGCCATGCATGGTGAAAACCTGGCTGTAAACCCCGGCCTCCATGAAAGCGTTATCCGGCGTAGCCAACTGCGTGCGTATCAACATCGCAAGCAACCCGCCAATCAGGAAGAACACCAGCGACGCTATGATGAAGCGCTTGCCCACCACGGTATGGTTGACCGACGACAGGCGGCCCCATCCGGGCGGTGTTCCCCAAACCTCCTCCAATTCTTGATGGCGAGCCAGTGCGCTGCGCGGAGCATTCACGGTGCATCCTCCCGTATGGCGGCCAACAAACCTGCCTCATCGTCAGGCTGGTGGACGACCAGCTTGAACGGCATGTGCGCATGGCCCGTACCGCAATACTCCGCGCACCGGCCTAAATATTCTCCCGGTGTGTCTATTAGCAGACGCAAACGGTTGACTCTGCCCGGCACGGCGTCCAGCTTGCCTGAAACGCTGGGCACCCAGAAACCATGAATCACATCGCTGGACATAATGCGCAAGTGCACCGGCGCCCCGGCCGGCACATGCACCACATTCAGCGTGTGCGGCATGCCCTCTAGGCCCGGATACTGCACGTCCCACTGCCATTGGCGAGCAGTCACATCCACACGAAAAGCCTGTGGCGCTTCAGTGCGGGCCCCGGGCGGCCACTGCGCCTCGTCTAACCTGAGGCCAAACACCAGCAAAGCAGCAATCACCCCACCCGGCAACAACAAGCCCCCCGCAATCAAGAGCACACGCACACCGCGCCATCCCGGAGAACGAGGCGGGTTCCAGCGCACAGCCACTACGCCCAGTACCACCATGAGAACAAGAATGATCCCAGTGCCTGCCGCCATACTCCACCACAAAGCCGTCACTGAGCGGGCCACTTCACTGGCGGGATTCAGCATAGGCACTCCTCAGCCGGCACACGATTTGCTCGCCTACACCGAGTAACGGTGTTTTGCTTGCCACCGTCCAGTAAATTCCCCCGCCCCCACCTTCCTATTGCCATGAAAAAACTGGGCCGCCCTCTGCCCCGCAGCACCCCCACCGCCGTGGCCATCTTGCGCCACCCCATCCACCCAATGGTGGTGCCCTTCCCCATCGCATTTCTCTTGGCCGTGGTCGCAACCGACCTGGCGTACTTGGTTACCCAAGATGTTTTCTGGGGGCGGGCATCGTTATGGCTGGTTGGCGCCGGCACCGCACTGGGCATCATCGCCGGCATTATCGGCACGCTGGAACTGTTCTTGATTCGCGGCATCCGCCATCGCCCGGCGGGCTGGAGCCATTTTGTGATGGCGGTCATGTTGCTGGCGGTAGGCTTCATCAATTGGCTATCCCGTCTGCAAGACCCATTGCAGGCCATCCACCATGGGGGCTTGTATTTGTCGCTGCTCGGCGCCCTCGTAGTTTCGATGGCCGGCTGGCTGGGGGGCGAGCTGGTATTCGAGCACCACGTCGGGCTTGGCCAGCACAAGAACGAAAATGGTGCTGATGAGCACAACCAGGATGCCGATCATCAAAGGCGCTCGCCAGAGTGATGGTCTGGCCGGAGACGTCGCGCTCTGCTTATGCAACAGAGCGCCACAATAAGCGTGATAGAGAGCCAGCACCGCCACTACAGCCAGCTTGAGCAGCAGCCACGAACCATCCGCACCGCGCAACGCCACCAGCACACAGCCGCTGACAATCGCCAGTACCGCTGCCGGAGAGCCCAACACAACAAACACATAGCGACACATCAGCGCATGTCGATACACATCCGCTCGTTCAGAACGCGCAGGCGGCGCCGCATACAGCCCGGCCAAAATCAGCAAAGCTGCGCTCCACAAGCACAAAGTGACGATGTGAGTGGCCATGGCCCAGGCTGTCACGCCCATGCGCCCTCCTTACGTTTGAGACGCGCTCTGGGAGCAAGTGGTATGCCAGATTAATGGCTGTGACGGCAAAATATGCCGTCACAGCCATCAATAAGCTACAGCCACAGGCCTCAATACGGGCCGCGGTTTTTGTCGAAGAAGTCCTTCACTTCACGCTCGGCCTCTTCTCGAGTGCGGCCATAACGCTCCTGCACCAGGCCCGCCAATTGATCCGCATTGCCTTCCACTCGGGTCAGCTCGTCATCGGTAATATCGCCCCAAACCTCTTTGGCCTTACCCTTGATTTGTTTCCATTGGCCTTTAACGGTATCTTCATTCATCGTTAGCTCCTGTGATCCGCGGCCCAACGCCGCATCGCCTCACATAAGGCAAACGCCATGCCTGAATAACAGGTTCCCGTGCGGCACCCGTAGGAAATTTCCATCAAAAAAGGGCTTCCTGCTTAAGCCCTTATCTCCAACCTCAACTTACAGCGTATTTTCAAACGCCTGTAAAGTGTCATCCAGCAACTCGGCAATGGTGTCCACTTCCTCTTCGGTCACGATAAGAGGCGGCGCAATCATCAGCCATTCGCCATAGAGGCCGTCCGCGGTGCGGCGCGAATAAAGCAGCAGGCCTCTTTCCCTTGCCAGCGCAACAATCTTTCCGATGGCATTGACACTGCCAGGAAAAATCCCACGGCTTTCCTGATCGACAACAATCTCCACCGCCATCAGCAGGCCCAGACCTCTTATATCGCCCAATACACGACGCCGGCGCTGCACTTCCTGCAAGCGGGACCGCATTCGTGCCCCCATCAACAGGGCATTCTTCCCCAGTTCTCGCTCGACAGTTTCCTCGACCGCAGCCAAGCCGATGGCGCAGGACAAGGGGTTGGATGAGTAGGTATAGCCATGCATGAACCCGCCGGACTCAGAGACGGCTGCCACCATGGCGTCAGGCGCCAGCACTGCTCCCAACGGGGTGTAGCCGGAAGCCAGGCCTTTTGCCAAAGTGACCAAGTCGGGCTCGCACCCTTCGAGCTGATGAGAAGTGAGGAAGGTGCCGCAACGACCCGCGCCACTCATCACTTCATCAAAAATAAGCAGCACCCCATAACGCGTACAGATGTCGCGCACGCGGCGGCAGTAATCGACTGTGGATACCAACGCCCCGGTGGCCAACCCGCCAACCGGTTCCATGATGAATGCCAGCACACTTTCCGGGCCTTCACGAACGATGGTTGCTTCAAGCTCAGCGGCGCATGCCATGGCATAGCTTTCGGCCGTATGGCCTTCGGGTACACGATAGCTGAAGGGCGCAGGCACTTTAGGCATGGCCTTGAACATAGGGCCATACATGCGCTCAGACACTGGGTCACCGCTGATTGCCACAGCGCCGAGCGTGGCGCCATGGTAGCTGGGGTTGCGCGACAACACCTTCCAGCGGCTCGCCTGCCCTTGCACCACGGCGTACTGACGCGCGAGTTTCAGTGCGCTTTCGGTTGCTTCAGAGCCTCCCGATACAAAAAACACACGCTCGTACCCCACACCCGCTTGCTGCGCCACCAAATCTGCCAAGCGGCTGTTCGCTTCATTCTCGAAGAAAAACCGACTGGCATAGGACACTTTTTCCATCTGGATTCGCACGGCCTCAGCGACACGCTCATTCCCATGACCAATATTGACAGCAATTGGCCCTGAGGACGCATCGATATACTTTTTGCCGTCGGTATCCCACAAATAAATGCCGCGCCCACGCGCTACAGTCGCATGCCTGGGGTCACCCGGCTTCTGATAAAAAACCTGCACCGGCCCGCCGGCGCGTGTCTGGGTCAATTCCGTGGATGCTTTGCTACGAGGTGTTGTCATATCTGATGCCTGTTAGAAAAACCTGCATGGGCAGACGTGTTCAGGGGGCCCGGAACCGGAGCTTCGCCATCAGCAGCATCAATACAATGCTGATGAATATCAGTATTGAAGCAATGGCGGTAATTGCTGGATTAATCTGCAAAATCAACTCGTTGAACATCTTCTTGGGCACGGTTTCATAGGTGCCACTGATGAAGTTCGTGACGATGACTTCATCGAAACTGGTGACAAAAGCAAAAATCCAGGCGGCGGCTGCACTGGGCAGCAGGTTGGGGAGCAGTACCTTCAAGAACATCGTCCGCCAAGGCGCCCCCAGTGTGAATGCCACTTGTTCTATGCTTACATCAAAGCTCCTGATCGCCACCGTCATAATCAGTACCACGTAGGGCACGCCCAACAGCGTATGCGCCAGCAATAAGCCGGTAAACGTACCCAGCATGCTGGTCATCGCCAGCACCAAGTAAAGCGCCACGGCCAGAATTACAGACGGGATGATTAACGGCGCAATGAAATTGCTTTGCAGCAGGTCTCGCCCCTTGAATGTGCCGCGCGCCAGCCCATACGCTCCCAAACTGCCCAACGCCAACGCCAGGGTACTGGACAGGACAGCCAGCACCAAAGAGGTGCGCATCGCGGTCAACCAACCAGAATCCGTGAACACCTGAACATACCAGCGCAGTGAAAAACCTTGCGGCGGAAACCGCAGGGAACTGGACTCTGAAAACGACATGGGAATCACGATCAGCACGGGCAAGATCAGGAACAGCAACACACCGATTGCCGCCCCTCCCAGCAACACGCGGTTGAGTCTTCTAACCAACCCGTCGCTAGTTCGGCTCGTGCCGACCACGCCTACCTGACGGCCTGACGTATTTTTCTGTGCTGGGGTTTTCATGCCTGCCTCTCATCGCGCGTGATACGCAGATAGACCACGAACAAAGCGAGTGTTGCCACCAGCAGGACGACGGATATCGTGGATGCCAGCTCCCAATTAGGCATCTCGTTAATCAGTAAATCCAACATGTTGGCGATCATTGGGACACGCCCTCCACCAAGAATGGCAGGCGTAATGTAAAAACCCAGTGTCAATATGAAAACCAGTATGGCGCCCGCCAGCAGAGCTGGCAGGCTGAGCGGAAAGAAGACTTTCCAGAACACCGCCCACCTGCTGGCTCCGAGCGTCTCCGCTGCCTGCAGCAGGCTGTCGTCAATCTTCATCATGGCTGCGAACAAGGGCAAGACAAGAAAAGGCAGCAGCACATTGATGGTGCCGATCATCACCCCCAGCTCGTTATAAAGAAAAGAAATGGGAGATGAAGTCCAGCCCAGTGCCAGCAATGAGCGATTAACAATACCTGCATTACCCAAGATGACAATCCAGGCATAGGTGCGTACGAGAATGCTGATCCAGAAGGGAATCACAATGGCAGCCAAGCCAACCATCTGCCATCTTCTGGACAAACCGCGCAACCAATACGCCAGCGGATAACCCAGCAAGGCGCAGCACAGGGTGGAAATGACTGCAATCCGGAAGGTATTACCCATGACCCGGGCATAAACCGGTGCGTCCACGATGGTGTAGTAGGCGTCCAGACTGAACGCGCCACGACCATCAAACAGGCTTTTCCATACGACCCCCAATAAAGGCAGATCAAAGCCGATAAGCACCAATATCAAGAGCGGCAGTACCAGCCAGGCCGCCGGAGCGACCGGACGCAAGCGGATGGCAGTCATTTTCCCGTTCCTTACATACCCAGCTTGAACTCTTGCCAGCGGCGTTCAATTTCCCGGGCATTTTCCGCCGTCCAGCTCGGGTCTGCGAGCACTTGAACAGCCTTGTTGTTCGGTGAAGTGGGATAGTGGTCAAGTACATCGGCAGACAGTTGCTTTTCGATGTCCGGGCTCGGCCCTGTATAAGGTACGACCTCGGCCGCCTTAGCCTGGTTCTCTACCTTGGACATTTCGTGCAGCAAGCCCATTGCCGCTTCTTTACTGGCGGCGTCCGCCCCCTTGGGCACTGCGAAATACGACACCTGCAGCAAACCTTCCTTGTAGGTGTATTCCAGTTTGGGATTGCCAACAATGCGGCCTGACCAAGCGGCCGCATAAGTCACTTCGCCGTCTTCCAACAGTTGCGGCGACTGAGCCCCAGCACGCCACCATACGGCCACATCCTTTTTCAGCTTCTCTAAGCTTTTAAAAGCTCGCTCGACATCCAGCGGATACAGCTCTTCAGGTTTCACCCCGTCTGCCAACAAGGCCAACGGCAAGGTGTAGCCGGGGTAGTCGGGCAAGGCTCGCTTACCGGGGAATTTTTCCGTATCCCAGAAATCCGCCCAGCTTTCTAGCTTGGGCGCCCCCTCCTTCCAAGCCAAGATGGTGGAAAAATACTGATAGCCAAAGCCATCCGGCAACTTGGCTTCCTCGAACATGGGGTCTGGGTTGATCTTGTCCCAATCCAATGGCTCGACGAGGTCGAGCGCTCTAGCCATAAAAAGGTTGGTGCTGCCAAGTTCCACAAGCACCGAAGTGGCATTACCCGACTGCACCATGGCTTGCAGCTTGCCTAAGCTCGTCGGACTCTCTCTGGTGACTTTAATCCCTGTTTTCTCGGTGAACGGAGTGATGTAGGCTTTATCGATGGACTCTCCGCTCGGGCCTCCAGATTCCAGGATTCTGAATTCCTTTACCTGCGCAAAAGCCAAAGAAGAGGACATCGCCACTGCTGATACCACAGCGCCTTTGCCCAGGGCTTTCAATATCGTTTTCATACCCATTTCTGTCTCCTGTTACTTCAGTGAAAATAATCACCGGAGTTCCGGCGATCAGCTTTTCATGTTCCCTCAGCCGGCAGCAGCCATGCGTGCTCCGGCAACCAACTCACGCGGACAGCCTGCCCAGTCGTGAAACTCCTGACTCCACTCATCACGGCTACTGCGGTCAAGCCAGAATCAAGTTGAATATGCATACGTGTGTTTTGGCCTAGATAAACCATGTCCTTCACTGTGCCCAACAGGCCATCGCCTTCTGGCTCTGGCTGTACTTCAAGGTCTTCCGGCCTGAGCATCAAATAGGCTGAACCATTAACTTGCTCAGCGGATCTGCCGGAAAACTTCTGACCATTAACAAGCGTGATGAAGCTTTCCTCGCGCGCGCCATGTACCTCGCCCGGCCAGAGATTTGCAGTACCAATAAACTCGGCGACAAACCGGTTCACTGGGTAGCGATAGGCCTGCTGCGGGGTATCGGCCTGCTGGATTTCCCCTGCATCAAGCACCACCAGTCGCGTGGAAAGCGTCAGTGCTTCTTCCTGATCATGGGTAACCAGAATGGTTGTGACACCGAGTTCACGCTGCAACTGGCGCAGCTCGATCTGCACTTCTTCGCGCAGCTTCTTATCCAAGGCTCCAAGCGGCTCGTCCAGAAGCAGGATGCGTGGTTCGAATACCAGAGCTCTGGCCAGCGCTACCCGCTGCTGCTGACCGCCCGATAACTGGTGTGTTTTTCGGTCTCCCAACCCTTCCAGCCGAACCATCTCCAAAGCTCGCTTTACTTTGGCCTCGATTTCCGACCGCGACAATTTGCGAATTGCTAACGGAAAACGAACATTGTCGTAAACAGTCATATGCGGAAAGAGCGCATAGTTCTGGAACACCATGCCAATATTTCGCTGTGCGGGAGGCATATATGTGACATCCTGCTCTCCGATCACGATGCGCCCACTGCTTGGTGAAACCAGGCCTGCGATGATCGAAAGAATCGTGCTCTTTCCCGAACCACTCGGGCCAAGCAGGGTCACCAACTCACCCGGCTCCACCCTGAGATGCGTAGGTTGCACCACCTGCAGATCGCCATACTTCTTGGTCACACCCTGCAACTCAATGGACGTCATTAAACAAGCTCCTTGCGCGACTCAACAAAATTCACCACCGCGCTTTCCAAGCGTTGAAATTCTGCCTCTCCCATTGGCAGTGAAAGGTTCAGCATGCCGCGCCGCGCAGGCCAGATGCCTTGCTCCAGCATGTCGAAATAGAAAAGATCGCGCAGCGGCTGATTACTGTTGACGAGGTCTCGTATGCTGCGAATCGTTCCGGTGCAGGCATGCACATTCATTAAAGAGCCCACGCCCGTGAACTGCATGGGGAAACCAGCGTCGGTGACCACCCGATTCAAACGGCTGCGCAGCTTCTCGCCGCTTTCCGTCAGTTGTTTAGCGCGTTCCGCCGTATAGACCTGCTCCAACCCTGTCGCGCCCACCATCATGGTGAAAACATTGTTATTAAACGTACCGGCATGTGGGAGAAATTCCGGGCGGGACGGGTCAAACACCCGCATCAGATCTTCCCGCCCCCCGAAAGCACCAAAACCGAAGCCGCCACCGATGTACTTTCCGAGAGTCGTCATATCGGGGATGATTCCATGCAGTGCCTGCAGGCCCCCAGCTGACATACGAGACGTCATCACCTCGTCAAAAACCAAGAGCACACCGTGGCTGGATGTCCAATCTCTCAAGGCCTGCAAAAATTCCCGAGCCGCTGGTATGCAGCCGCCCGAGCCTTGCATGGGCTCAATCAGGACGCACGCCAGATCCTCCCTGTGCTGATCAAGCATCGCCTTGGTGGCGGGCCAGTCGTTATAAGGCGCCTTCACAAAATCAAACGGAACAGTGAGGGTTCCGCCTTTGCCGCCAAACATAAAAACGCCACCGTGATACCCCCCTTCAAACACCATGATCTTGTTCTTCTTGGTGAGTTCGCGGGCTGTGCACATTGCATACAAGTTGGCTTCCGTCCCCGAGTTGGTGAAGCGCACCTGCTCAATGGAGGGGAAACGCTCGCAGATCAACCGGGCGAATTTTTCTTCCTGAAGGATGTGGCCGCCACGAACCCAGCCGCTATCCATGGCATCCACAACCGCCTGGCGTAGTATCGGGTCGGAATGGCCATACAAACCGGCTGTGTATTCCCCGAGGTAGTCCACATAGGTTGTGCCATCCAGTGACGTCACATAACAGCCTTCCCCCGATGCCAGAATGATTGGAAAAGGGTCACTGAACAGAACGGTTCGCGTGTTGCCGCCCGGCATGACTTCACGGGCCCGGGCGTGGTGTTCAGCACTGAGCGGGTTCGCTTGCCGATAGCGGTCCCACGCTTTTTCCAGCTCTTGCTGCACTGCTGTTGCGGATAATGATGTCGTACTGTTCATTGTGGTCTCGTCAAGTTCGTTAATTAGCGGGATACCACCGTAGGCCGGACACTGCTTTACCACCAGCCCTTTGCCTTATGGCACGTCGATATCCAGTGCCCGAAATATTTGCTCGCGCCGCCTAGCTATATCCACTGCCCCTGGCCCCAACCGCCTGGCCACGGCAAGCAATAAGGTTTGAATCATGAAAAACTGGGCGGTTGCTGAATCGAAGTAATACGGCTGATCGATGGCGACTGTGACACCTTGCCCCGGCTCAGTACTGAATACCGAACCCGCATCGGTAATTGCCAACACCGGAATACCACTTTCCTTAACGACTTCCACCGCTTTCACCAGAAGTTTCGTGTAAGGGCGAAAACTCACTGCAACAAGCAGATCTTCCGTTGTAATGCGAGAAATCTCCGCGCCCAGAGCCACCCCGGGCCCACTCAGAATGTTGACGTTCTGCCTGAACGTTCCCAAGTACGAGCCCATGAAATAGCTGAGCGCATACGTGGCCCGCATTCCCAGCACATAAACATGGCGGGCCGCCACAAGGAGATCCGCAGCCTGTTCGATGGTTTGCGGATCCATAGATTCCATGGCGGCAACCAGGCGCTGGCACTCAGTGCGAGCATGTTGCTGCAACAGGCCCTCCGCTCCGTCACCCAGGGGTTCTTCAATGCGTTCCTGAATGCGGCGACTGTAGAACGGTTGAGTGCGCGCCACGTGCTGACGAAAGACATCCTGAAGCTCGCCGAAGCCAGAAAAACCCAAACGCTTCCCCAACCTGGTCAGCGTGGAGGGGTCAACACCACTATAGGCTGCCAATGAAGAAATGCTATCTACAGCAGCAATCCCCGGACGACTGAGCAAGTCTGCCAGAACCTTCAGCGTTTTATCCCCTATCCGCCCGCGCCCCTTGGCCTTACGTTCGTTTTCAAGAATCACGCGAAGATCATTGATGCTGTTCGCTTTCATTTCATACCGAGCCATAAATACAAATCTCCATTGCATGGTAGACCAAACACGCACAAAGCTAATGCATGTTTACCCTAATCTGATGCACAGAAATCAGCCTGCAAGGCCGTTCTGTATGAGCGGGGTTAAGGTGGGAAGGGGCTTGCGGCTACAGGCGCTTAGCCTGGATCGGCATACAAAAAAAGCGCCGCATGGCATACATGCAGCGCTTTGTTTTTAAAGCTTTAACTGGACGGGTATCAGGCGGGAACTGGTTCCGGCATCAGACGAACACCGGGGTTAGAAACAACCGACAGCGCAGGGCGCAGGCCGGTCAGCATGTATTCGATGAGCTCACGCACTGGGCGGATGGCGCTGCCAAACGGCAGTTTATCGGCGCCACGGAAGAACAAGCCGCGATTGACATCGCCTTCCAGGGCATAAGCCAGACGGGTGTCGATGCAGAACTGGCCTTGCTTGGAAATGCCATCGCGCAGGCCGCACTGAGCCAGGCAATCGAATGCCACCGTGCACGGCTTAACCTTGGCAATATTCTGCAAACGGGCTTCGTTCTTCAGGTAGTTATCCAACCAGGGCGTGCGCACAGCACGTGCAGGCAGGCCCGCTACACTCATAAAGGTGACAATGTCTTCCGGCTTGGCTTCCGCCAATACGCGTTTGAAGTTCACATGTGCATCACCTTCTTCGCTGACGGCGAAAGGCGTGCCCATCTGCACCGCATTGGCGCCCAGGGAAAGCAGTTCTTTGAACTGCTCATGGCTGTGAATACCACCCGCAGTGATAAGCGGGATATTCTCTTTTTCGAGATCGAGATCTTTCAGTAACTGGCGTGTGCCTTCCAGCACGGTGGGAAACGCGTACGAAGGATCGTTGATGCGATCCGCCGTAGGTGACCCCAAGTGCCCACCGGCAAAGCGGGGGTTCTCGATGACGATGGCATCGGGCAAACGGTTCTTGCGCATCCACTTTTTAAGGATGACGGCAATGCCGCGCACATCGGACAAAATCGGGATGATGGCCGTATTTGGGAAGTCGGCGGTAAGGTCGGGCAAGTCGAGCGGCAAGCCAGCGCCCACCACGACGGCGTCCGCACCGCTTTCGCAGGATTGGCGGATGTATTCCGGGTACTGCTCAACCGCCTTCATGACGTTGACGCCAATCGCGCCATTGCCACCGGACAATTTTTTAGCAGCTTTAATTTCGCGATCAAGCGCAACGAGGTTCACTTCGTTGATAAGCGCCTTATCGCGCGAACGCTTGGTCTGCTCCATGAGATCGGGGTGATGGCGACGCAGGTCGACGCTGGAAATTGTGCCGAAGGCACCCAACGAAGCGACGGTGCCAGCCAGACGGTGAGCAGAAATGCCCACGCCCATGCCGCCCTGAACGATAGGCAGTAGGGACCTGCCTTTTACCTTGAGGCGCTCCAATGCAGTATGCAACACGCTAGAAATCCTTAAAATTCATGCTTTGTGGTGACAGAGAAGCACTGAAAAGCACCCCCGCGCCGCATGCGCCTGCCTCAACCAACCAGCCTGGAAGGGCCCTGTCCTGATCATAGAACTATGCGCCCTGGGAAGCCGACAGACCTTAATAAATATCAAGGCAAACTGACCGGCATACAGCATGATTATCCTACAGGCGCAGTCAACTATACTTGATTTTATGCAACGCGCTCTAGCTTTTGATCGCTCTCCTCCATTGGCTGTGGCATTCAGATTCTTTCTGAATGTTCCCCTATTCTTAATGCTGGCCGCCCTGACTCTAGGCTGGCAAGCGTGGGCAGGTTCCCCTTATATACGCTGGAATCCCACTGTTTTAGCCACTGCGCACTTTCTGACACTGGGCGTGCTGGCCAGTGCCATGCTGGGCGCGATGATGCAGATTCTGCCCGTTGCCACCCATATCCATGTGTTGCGGCCACGCATCACTTCAACAGTTGTTCATGCCTGTCTGACGCTGGGAACCCTATCACTGGCCATCGGCTTCATCACCGTAAAAGCCGTATTTCACACTGCTGCGGTCATATTGCTAGGTGCCGCCTTTGTGCTGTTCTTGGCCGCAGTCGCAGGGGGGTTATGGCGTGACCGCAAGCAACGTTCGCCCGGATCGGGGGAAATTCTCGTTGCAGTACGGTTGGCGCTGGCTGCGCTGGGTGCCACCATCGCCCTGGGGCTGTTCATGGCAGGCCTGCGTGGCGGCTTGTGGAGCGTGGGCGCCGGCGCCGCCCAAGCCGGTGCTTGGCTGCATGGGCTGCCTGATCTACACATTCTGTGGGGCCTGGCTGGCTGGGTGGGGCTGCTGGTTATCGGCATTTCGTATCAAGTCATTCCCATCTTTCAGGCTACGGAAATCTACCCGAAACGCATCACCGACGTTCTCGCGCCGCTTGTGTTTCTACTGCTGGTCGTACTCACTCTTTCGGGTGCCTGGCAACTATCAAACAGCCATGCGGCCACGCTGCCGCAGCGGCTTGCCAATGCCGGTCTGGCACTATGCTATTTGGGTTATGGTCTCTTCACCGCCTGGCTGCTCTGGACTCGCAAACGCCCCAGCCCAGAACCCACAACCTGGTTCTGGCACGCCGCCATGGCGTCACTGGTTCTCGCCGCCTTGCTGGGCATAAGCCGCAGCGCCTGGCCGACGTTGTCGGGCAACACCCAGGAAATGCTGCTGGGCACTTTGCTGATTCCAGGTTTTGCAGTATCAGCCGTCAACGGCATGCTGTACAAAATTGTGCCTTTTCTGCTGTGGCACAACGCCCAACGACGCGCCCCCATAGCTTTGCCCTTCATCCCAAAAGTCCGGCAATTCATTTCCGAACGCGACGCCATGCGCCAGTTCATCGCCCACCTGTGCGCCGTTGTGCTGCTGACCACCGCCTGCTTCATGCCCGCCGTGCTCCTACCCGCCGCCATCGCATTAGCCGCCTCAGCCGGCCTGCTGGCCTGGAACATCCTCCGCGCACTGGCACTCTACACCCGCACCTGCCACCGCATAGATAACCCCTAAAATCGGGGTCTGTCCCGGTTTCAGCTGTTTGTCAGCAAAGAAATTGGGGTCTGTCCCGGTTTTTCTTTGGTTTTTTTGGATGATGCGCGCATGGAAAAGGGGGCGACGATGCGCCCCCTTGTGGTTTGTGACGAAAGGTTGGCCGTTGTGCGGCCAAGGTATAAACCAGCTTATTGTGGTTCTACCCCTGCTTCTTTGGCTACGCCCGCCCAGCGTTCGATCTCGCTATCCACGAATTGCCCGAACTGGGCACCCGTCATATTGGGTATCGCGCTGCCGTTACTGGCCCACAGTTCTTTGATCTTTGGGCTGTTCAAGGCCTTGGTGATCTCCTCGGACATTTTCTCGACGATGTCCGGTGGTGTGCCGGCAGGCGCCCACATGGCGTACCAGGTGGAGACTTCATAATCGGGCACACCCGCTTCCGCTGCCGTCGGTACATCCGGGAAGGATGGTGAACGCTGTGCAGCTGCCACGGCTAGCGGTCGGATCGAGCCTGCACGGATATGGGAGGCGGACGACCCCAGGCCGTCGAAGCCGATATCGACCTGGCCGGTAATCAGGCCGCTAAGCATGGGGCCCGCGCCTTGGTAGGGAACGTGGGTGAGCTCAACACCGGTTTTCAGAGCGAAAAGTTCGCCTGCAAGGTGGTGGGTGCTGCCCATGCCTGCAGAGCCGAAGTTAATGCCGCCTGGGTCGGCCTTCGCTTTGTCGATGAGCTCCTGAACGTTATTGACCGGCAAGTTGCTTGGGTTCACCACAATGATCTGCGGCGGCTGCGCCAACAACGCCACCGGGGTGAAATCTTTCTGAATGTCGTAGCTCAGCTGCTTGTAGATGGAGGGTGCTACCGCATGGTGGGCGCCCCCCATGAAAAAGGTATAGCCATCCGGCGCCGCGCGCGCTGCGACTCCCGCCCCCAGCG
>NZ_JAZDRJ010000039.1:0-255 GCF_047501535.1 Achromobacter sp. F4_2707 | reverse complement strand
CAACGCTGCGGCGTAACGCGTTTCGCTGCTTCGTAGACGCTACGGCGGCGCTCAAGAATTGCGTGCTCCTGCCCATAATGCCGTTGCGCAGGCGTCACGAACTTGATGCCGCTGTGGCGATGTTCCGTGTTGTACCAGGTCACGAAGCGCAGCACCCACTGGCGGGCCTGCTCGATCGACGTAAAGGGCTTCTTTGGGTACGCCGGTGTGTATTTCAGTGTCCTGAACAACGCCTCGGAATAGGGATTGTCGTCA
>NZ_JAZDRJ010000038.1:0-255 GCF_047501535.1 Achromobacter sp. F4_2707 | reverse complement strand
CTGGGTCACCACGCCAGCAAACTCAAAGCCCGTCGGAATCGTCACCAGCGCAAACTCACCACCTGCCTTCGGATCGCCATCGACCAGGCCCGACTCATTGACCGTCACAGCCTGAATCTCATCACCCGCAGGACCTTGGGCCTTAGTGATCGTCACCGTCAACGTATCCGTCGCCGTATCACCATCAGCGTCCGTGATTACGAACACAAACTCTTCCGTGCCGCTCACATTGGGCTTGGCCTCATACGTGTAGCT
>NZ_JAZDRJ010000037.1:0-256 GCF_047501535.1 Achromobacter sp. F4_2707 | reverse complement strand
CGATGATAGTGGACGGACGTCTGTGAAAGTAGGTCATCGTCAGGCACTTATCCCTCAAAACCCCATCCGGTAACAACCGGGTGGGGTTTTGGCTTTGGGGAAACAGAATTCGCTTGGCCCAGGTCAAACGTAAGCGTCCGCCCAACACACATTGACCAACGGCCGCGTTAGCGGCCGTCAGTGTTTTGGGCTTTGGGTTGGCTGCGTTGGCTACGCCGTTTCGGGCTGCCACCGATGCGGCAGCAGTTCCTCTATC
>NZ_JAZDRJ010000036.1:0-264 GCF_047501535.1 Achromobacter sp. F4_2707 | reverse complement strand
CACCCACCTTCACCACACCACGCTCGATACGGCCGGTTACCACAGTACCGCGACCCGAGATGGAGAACACGTCTTCCACAGGCATCAGGAATGCGCCGTCGACAGCACGCTCAGGCTGGGGAATGTAGGTGTCCAGTGCTTCGGCCAGTTGCAGAATGGCTTGCTTGCCCAGGGGGCCTTCGTCGCCATCCAGCGCCAGCTTGGCGGAACCCTTGATGATGGGGGTGTCGTCGCCCGGGAAGTCGTACTTGGACAGCAGCTCGC
>NZ_JAZDRJ010000035.1:0-264 GCF_047501535.1 Achromobacter sp. F4_2707 | reverse complement strand
GCGAGCTGCTGTCCAAGTACGACTTCCCGGGCGACGACACCCCCATCATCAAGGGTTCCGCCAAGCTGGCGCTGGATGGCGACGAAGGCCCCCTGGGCAAGCAAGCCATTCTGCAACTGGCCGAAGCGCTGGACACTTACATTCCCCAGCCTGAGCGTGCTGTCGACGGCGCATTCCTGATGCCTGTGGAAGACGTGTTCTCCATCTCGGGTCGCGGTACTGTGGTAACCGGCCGTATCGAGCGTGGTGTGGTGAAGGTGGGTG
>NZ_JAZDRJ010000034.1:0-337 GCF_047501535.1 Achromobacter sp. F4_2707 | reverse complement strand
CCTGCAACAGCCCGCAATACCAAAGCCTGCCGCCTTCACAGATCGTGCCAAGTCTGGCCGACAAGGGGCTTTACCTGGCCAGCGAATCGAGTTTTTACCGGGTTCTGCGCGAGCATGGACAGGCAAATCGGCGCGGTCGCGCCCAACCGCCCAGAACAGTAGCTAAACCCCATGCATGGATGGCCAGTGCGCCGCTACAAACCTGGAGCAGGGACATCACGTTCTTGCCCACCGCCGTTCGTGGCCAGTTTTACCGCCTGTACATGGTGATGGATGTGTACAGCCGCATGATTGTGGGCTGGGAAATCCATGAGGATGAACGCGCCGAACATGCTGC
>NZ_JAZDRJ010000033.1:0-366 GCF_047501535.1 Achromobacter sp. F4_2707 | reverse complement strand
GATATGTCGTGCCCAAGAAGTCTACGATAGCCGATCAGTGGGATGCCAAAGCCAAGCTGGCTGCGGTCATTCAGACGGCGGCCATGAACGAGGCCGAGCGTTCGGAGTACTGCCGCAAATACGGCCTGTATCCGGAACAGATCGAAGCGTGGAAGGTAGCGGCTTCTGAAGCGTTAGACGGTGCAACCGGTGCCCCGACGAATAAGGCTGAGCTGGCTGCGGAACGCAAGAAAAGCCGGGCGTTGGAAAAGGAGCTTCGCAGAAAGGAGAAAGCGCTGGCTGAAGCGGCGGCGCTGCTGACCTTATCAAAAAAAGCCCAGGCCATCTGGGGCACGAACGAGGACGACTGATTCCTCTGGAGATGAA
>NZ_JAZDRJ010000032.1:0-390 GCF_047501535.1 Achromobacter sp. F4_2707 | reverse complement strand
GTTCGCTTTGCTTGCTCAAAGAAAAAAGACCGGTGTAAGAATAAATTCTTAAACCATTACTTTCTTCAATTGTGCGAGCGTTTGGTATAACTTGTTGGCGAGAGTCTCGTGAAAGACTCTGTGTGCCCACGCATTCCAAGCGCCCACACTTATCGGCTGTTTAATTGTTAAAGAGCGTGCGGCCAAACTGCTTGCCGTCTTGTTACTACAACCCGCTTGAAAACCCAAGCCGGTAAAATTCTTTCCTGCGTTTCTGCTAACTGGCTAACTGCGCCAGAAGCAGAGAAACGAGATTATGAAGTAGTTTTTAAAGCGTGTCAAGTGAAGCGGCGAAGTGTTTTAAAAAGAACTGCTTTTCAAAACCGCCCTGCTTCGCTTGATGCCTCGCAA
>NZ_JAZDRJ010000031.1:0-448 GCF_047501535.1 Achromobacter sp. F4_2707 | reverse complement strand
GCGTTGGAAAAGGAGCTTCGCAGAAAGGAGAAAGCGCTGGCTGAAGCGGCGGCGCTGCTGACCTTATCAAAAAAAGCCCAGGCCATCTGGGGCACGAACGAGGACGACTGATTCCTCTGGAGATGAAACAGATGGCCATCACCCTTATTGACCAAGCCACTGCCGCCGGCGCACGTCAATCCAGAGCCTGCGCCGTCCTTGGGCTGACATGCCGGACGCTGCGCCGTTGGCGCGCTGCCGACAGTCTGGTTGACCGGCGCAAAGGGGCCCTGCGCAAGCCTTGCCGCCATGCTCTCACCGCAGACGAGAAGCAAGCCATCCTTGCCACCTGCAACAGCCCGCAATACCAAAGCCTGCCGCCTTCACAGATCGTGCCAAGTCTGGCCGACAAGGGGCTTTACCTGGCCAGCGAATCGAGTTTTTACCGGGTTCTGCGCGAGCATGGACA
>NZ_JAZDRJ010000030.1:0-454 GCF_047501535.1 Achromobacter sp. F4_2707 | reverse complement strand
CCTCAGTCGGTGCCGTGAAGGCTGCGCCATTCAGCGTGAAGCTCTTAGCACCACCGTCCGCATCCGCACCAAAGTCAAACGTAAAGCTGCCCGCCGCCGTCGCATCCGTGCTGTTGCCAGCCACCACACTCAGCGGATCACCAATGTCCAGCGTCGGGATGTCGTCAACAATGTTCACCTTCATCTCAACTTCAAAGGTGTTGCCCACAGCATCCTTCACTAGCAAGGTCACCGTGTCAGCGTTCGCTGCCTCATCCGTGCCCGTACCCGTGTGGGTATGCGTGCTCGTCAGAACGTACGTCAGTTGACCATCAACGTCACGCACTTCACCGTACGTACCCTGGGTCACCACGCCAGCAAACTCAAAGCCCGTCGGAATCGTCACCAGCGCAAACTCACCACCTGCCTTCGGATCGCCATCGACCAGGCCCGACTCATTGACCGTCACAGCCTG
>NZ_JAZDRJ010000002.1:311150-353139 GCF_047501535.1 Achromobacter sp. F4_2707 | reverse complement strand
GATAACGTGTCGATGGAAGTGACCCTGATCGCTCCTATCGCCATGGAAGAAGGTCTGCGCTTCGCCATCCGTGAAGGCGGTCGTACCGTCGGCGCCGGCGTTGTGGCAAAAATCATCGAGTAAAAAAACCGCTTGCTTTGACCGGGGCGAGCCCCGCCCCGGTTCTTTCGTTCTTTAGGAATACCCATGAAAAACCAGAAAATCCGCATCCGTCTGAAAGCGTTCGACTACAAGCTCATCGATCAGTCGGCCGCTGAAATCGTGGACACTGCCAAGCGCACCGGCGCTGTTGTTCGCGGCCCGGTACCGCTGCCCACGCGGATTCGTCGCTATGACCTCCTGCGTTCGCCGCACGTCAACAAGACTTCGCGCGACCAGATGGAAATGCGCACGCACCAGCGTCTCATGGATATCGTCGACCCCACCGACAAGACAGTCGATGCACTCATGCGCCTCGACCTGCCGGCCGGTGTGGACGTCGAAATCGCACTGCAGTAATAGTGCAAAAGCGGTAAAGCAGAAATAAGAAGCGCCATGCATTGCATGGCGTTTTTTATTTGTGGTATCAGGGAAAGTCTCTATAACAGCATTCTCTAATGTGGGTATCTATTCGTAACAATAAAGAATAGAATCAACGTTTTCGCGAATTGATAATCATGCTTAACGGAGACATGCATGGCCAAAATGCTTCAGAACACCCTGTTGTCCATCGCACTGGCGGGCGCGGCAGTAACAATGAGCCCGGCAGCCGCCGCTTCAGACTTCCCTAACCAACCCATTCGCATGATTGTGCCGTTCGCTCCTGGCGGTTCCACCGATATCGTGGCGCGCATCGTGAGCCAGCGCATGGGGCAGGAGCTGGGTCAGACAGTCATCGTCGAGAACAAGGCCGGTGCTGGTGGCGCAATTGGCGCAGCGGAAGCCGCCCGCGCTCAGCCCGATGGCTATACGGTATCCGTAGCCACAGTGTCTACCATGGCTGTCAACCCTGCATGCCGTAGCGATCTTCCCTACGATCCCTCCAGGGATTTCATGCCGGTCACAAACTTCGCGAATCTGCCCAACGTCATCGTTGTGAACCCTAAGTTCCCCGCCAATAACTTTGAAGAAATGGTGAAAGAACTTAAGGCGAATCCCGAGAAGTATTCCTACGGCAGCTCCGGCACCTGCTCCATTAACCACCTGTTCGGCGAAGCGTTCAAGCATTCCACGGGCACAGATATGATTCACGTTCCCTACAAGGGCTCCGGCCCTGCCGTGGTGGATACGGTCGGTGGTCAGGTCGAAGTTCTGTTCGACAACCTGCCTTCTTCCATGAATCAGATCCAAGCAGGTAATCTGCGCCCCATCGCCATCGCCGGCCCTAAGCGTGCCGAGGCGCTGCCGGATATCCCCACGCTTGCCGAACTTGGGCACCCTGAGCTGAACGAGCCCGCCTGGTATGGTTTGCTCGCACCAGCCGGTACGCCTGCGGATATCGTTAAGAAACTGCGCGATGCGGCAGTCGTTGCGTTGCAAGACCCAAAGGTAATGGAATCACTCAGGCAGCAAGGCGCCACTCCTTCGGGCAACACGCCTGAAGAGTTTGCCGAAGAAATCCGTATCTGGCAGGAAAACGCCGCCAAAGTGGTTGCACAGCCCGGCTTTAAGCTCGACTAATCTGTAGTTGCTTTGCAGCGTTTCACCCTAAACAGGCTGGCCGACAAAAAGGCCAGCCTGTTTTGTATTCAGACATCAAGACGCGACGCCGCACGTTGACGCTCTCTCGGGAGGACGATTAAGGTGTAGACATTGGCAAGCCCTGCCGCATGGAACGGGAGCAGATACCAATGTCACTTGAGTCTTTGGCTATGCGGCGGAAGCACGTTCGCCCCATTTATCGTCTGTTGGGGCTGTTTATAGTGTGCGTCATGCTGACGACGTGGCTCGCAGAGCAGGCGCAGGCTCAGACAAGTACGACCTGCAACAACGGCCAGAAAGTTCGGCTTGCCGACCAGAACTGGGAGAGCGCAGCATTTACCACGCATCTATTGGCTCGCATTCTTGAAGATGCTTTTGGCTGCGACACCGAAATTGTGCCCGGTACGCCGGCAGCGGCGGAAGCCGCGTTGGCTAATGACGATTTACAGATCATCGCTGAAATCTGGTCCGGCCGCTCTGCCATCATAGAAAATGCCATCAATGCCGATCAGGTCAGGGTGGTGGGCGATACGCTGGAGGGCGGCGCAGAACAGGGCTGGTATGTGCCGGAGTTCGTTGTTAACGGTGATGCCAAGCGAGGCATTGAGCCTATGGCGCCTGGGCTACAGTCTTGGCAGGACCTTCCCCGTTACAAGGATTTGTTCCGCGACCCTGAGCAGCCGGCAAAAGGCCGCTTTCTGAACTGTCCCACTGGCTGGGTGTGCGAAGGCACCAATTCACGCCTGCTATCTCTGTATGGGTTGGACGAACACTACACGAATTTTCGAGCAGGAACGGGTGCTGCGCTGGATGCCGAGATCAGTGCCGCCCATGAACGGGGCGAACCGCTGCTGTTCTATTACTGGCAACCGGCCGGGCTGATGGCCAAGTACCGGTTTCATCGCATTGAGTTGCCGCCATTCAACCAGGCATGTTGGGATACCATCGTAAGCGGCGAAGGTCAGCCTTGCCCCACCGACTTCCTCAAAGCGCGGCTAGCGGTGGCGGTTTCCACGCCCTTTGCTCAGGCGAACCCGCCTATCACTGCATTTCTGAGTCGTGTGAACTTTCAGCCTGCACAACTGAATCAGGCCATACTGGAAATGACGGAACAGCGCATTCCGGGCCAGGTCATGGCTGAGCGCTTCTTGAAAGAACACCCTCAGACATGGCAGGCGTGGCTGGATGCCGCCCAGGCCTCGGAACTGGAAGCATCCCTGAAAGCAGAAGCCCCGACGGCGCGCCGCGACATCTTCTTTCACTGGTCGGGCGCCGAATTCGTGAACCGGCATCTTGCCCAGGCAGTTAAGGCTTGGGGTGACAGTTTCCGGCAGGCGGGCGACTTTCTGCTTGTGATGGTGCTGTTGCCAGTTGAAACCGCGCTGCTGGCGATACCCGCCTGGGCTTTGCTGGCTTTTGTCGCTCTGCTGTCCTGGCATGCCACACGCAAGCCCATTGCCACTGTCTTCTATGTAGTGGGCCTTTATCTCATTGGCGTGGTGGGTTTGTGGGACAAACTCATGCAGACCTTTTCCCTGGTGCTGGTATCCACCTTGTTTTCCATCGTCATCGGCATTCCAACCGGCATTCTGGCAGCTGGCAGCCGCTGGCTACGGCGGGTACTGGTTCCGGTGATGGATGTCATGCAGACCTTGCCAAGTTTCGTGTACTTGATTCCCGTGCTGATGCTGTTTGGCCTAGGCAAGGTGCCCGCACTGTTTGCAACCGTCATCTACGCGGTGCCGCCTCTCATCCGGCTCACCGTTCTAGGCTTGTTGCAGGTGGACCCCGCAGCCAAGGAGGCCGCGCAATCATTTGGCGTGACGCGCGGACAAATGTTGTTGAAGGTGACTCTGCCTTTGGCGCGCCCCAGCATCATGGCGGGCATCAATCAGACCACCATGATGGCGCTTTCTATGGTGGTGGTGGCATCCATGATTGGCGCACGTGGTCTGGGGGAGGATGTCCTGGCCGGTATCCAGACACTAGATATTGGCAGGGGGCTGCAGGCCGGGGTGGCCATCGTCATCCTCGCCATTGTGATCGACCGCATCACTCAGGCGTATGGCGAACCGGTGCGCAAACGTAAACCCATCAACCGGACGGACGTGCCATGAAACAAGACAGTTTGCAGCTTTCAGGCGGCCGTGCCGCTGTGAAAATACAGATACGCGGCGTTTACAAGGTTTTTGGACGCCGCGAGGCTGAAGCCCTGCGCTTGTTGCATGAAGGTGCTGACAAATCTGAAGTGCAACAGGCCACCGGAACCAACGTGGGGTTGGCAGGCGTGGACGCCGATATACCGACAGGAGTCATCACCTGCATCATGGGATTGTCCGGGTCGGGCAAGTCCACCTTGGTGCGCCACCTCAACCGTCTCATCGACCCTTCCGCAGGCCGCATTCTTTTCGATGGCGAAGACATTTTGCAACTCAGCATGGCGCAATTGCGCCAGTTGCGCCGCCACCGCGTCAGCATGGTGTTTCAGAGTTTCGGGTTGTTGCCACATATCAATGTGGTGGAAAACGTGGCGTTTGGTCTGCGCGTACGAGGCGAGCCGAGAGCCCGTGCCAGTGAAACTGCCAGGCTATGGTTGGAACGCGTTGGCCTTACCGAGTACGAACACAATTACCCCGATGAATTATCAGGCGGCATGCGCCAGCGTGTCGGACTGGCACGCGCCCTGGCGACCGACGCCGACGTGCTACTCATGGACGAAGCCTTTTCGGCGCTCGACCCCCTCATTCGCTACGACATGCAGGATCAACTGCTAGAACTGCAGCAGCGTTTGAATAAAACCATCGTGTTCATTACCCATGATATTGAAGAAGCCCTGCGGTTGGGCCAGCACATCATCATATTGCGTGAAGGCAAGGTTGAGCAGGCGGGCGGCCCTGAAGAAATCAGACTGCACCCGGCCAACGAATACGTGCAGCGTTTTCTCGTGCGGCGGGTTTAGGGGTATTCCCTTGGGTATTTCACGCCCTATGGACTTGATCAAATCAACCGCTTGCGCTATGGGCCAGGGTCATGCTACAGTACCGGGCTTCGCCCTATAAATTTTTGGGCGGAGAAACGCAAATCTGTTAGCCCCGACCAATCGTAGTCGGGAATGGAGAAAACAATGTCGAACTCGACACCTACGCCTGCCGCTTACCGGCTTGGGCTTGTGGGGCGTAAGGTCGGCATGACCCGCATTTTCACGGAAGATGGTGAATCCATCCCCGTGACTGTGCTGGACGTGTCGAACAACCGCATCACCCAGGTCAAGTCGCCAGAAGTTGATGGTTACGCAGCAGTGCAAGTCACCTACGGCACACGTCGCGCATCGCGCGTTACTAAGCCGCAGGCTGGCCACTTTGCTAAAGCTGGTACTGAAGCCGGCAGCATCCTGAAAGAATTCCGCCTCGACCCCGCCAAAGCCGCCGAATTCACGGCTGGTGCAGTATTGGCCGTCGATAGCGTGTTTGAAGCAGGTCAGAAGGTTGACGTGACTGGCACCACGATCGGTAAAGGCTACGCCGGCACCATCAAGCGCCACCACTTTTCCGGCCAGCGCAACTCCCACGGTAACTCGATCTCGCACCGCGCACCCGGTTCCACCGGTATGGCGCAGGATCCGGGTCGCGTATTCCCGGGCAAGAAGATGGCTGGTCACATGGGTGACGTTACCCGTACCACCCAGAATCTGGATATCGTGCGCGTCGACGCCGAGCGCGGTCTGCTGTTGGTCAAGGGCGCAGTCCCCGGCCACAAAAACGGCAGCATCGTTGTTCGTCCCGCTGTCAAAACACCTATCAAGAAAGGAGCCTAAATCATGGAACTCAAGCTCCTGAACGATCAAGGTCAAGCCGCTTCTACCGTTGCTGCTCCCGATACCGTATTCGGCCGCGAATTCAACGAAGCGCTGGTGCATCAGATCGTGGTCGCTTTCCAGGCCAACGCCCGTGGCGGCAACCGCGCTCAAAAGAGCCGTGGCACTGTCAAGCACTCTACCAAGAAGCCGTGGCGCCAGAAGGGCACAGGCCGTGCTCGCGCTGGTATGACTTCCTCGCCGTTGTGGCGTGGGGGTGGTCGCGCTTTCCCGAGCTCGCCCGACGAAAACTTCACACAGAAGATCAACAAGAAGATGTATCGTGCTGGTCTTCGTGCGATTTTCTCCCAGTTGGCTCGCGAAGACCGTATCGCTGTGGTTGATTCCTTCACGCTCGAAGCCCCCAAGACCAAGCTGGCAGCTGCCAAGCTTAAGGATATGGGCATGGAGTCCGTGCTGATCATCACCGATGCGCTCGACGAGAACGTTTACCTCGCCACTCGCAACCTGCCGCACGTTGCTGTGGTCGAACCGCGCTACGCCGATCCGCTTTCGCTGATCCACTACAAAAAAGTGCTGATCACCAAGCCGGCTATCGCTCAACTCGAGGAGATGTTGGGATGAACGCCGAACGTTTGATGCAAGTCATCCTGGCGCCCGTCGTGACCGAAAAGGCCACACTTGTCGCCGAAAACAACCAGCAAATCGCTTTCCGCGTCGCACCCGACGCCACCAAGCCTGAAATCAAGGCCGCTGTCGAGCTCCTTTTCAAGGTTGAGGTTGAGTCCGTACAGGTCCTGAACCGCAAGGGCAAGGAAAAGCGTTTTGGCCGATTCATTGGTCGCCGCCGTAACGAGCGTAAGGCATATGTCACGCTCAAAAACGGTCAGGAACTCGACTTTACTGAGGTGAACTAATGGCACTCGTAAAAGTCAAACCAACGTCGTCCGGCCGCCGTGGCATGATCAAGGTGGTTGCCACCAATCTGCACAAGGGCGACCCATACGCACCGCTTCTTGAAAAGAAGACTCGTGGCTCCGGCCGTAACCACAACGGCCACATCACTGTGCGCCATCGTGGCGGTGGTCACAAGCAACAGTATCGTATCGTGGATTTCCGTCGCAACAAGGACGGCATTCCCGCCAAGGTCGAGCGCCTTGAATACGACCCTAACCGTACCGCGCACATTGCTTTGCTGTGCTACGCCGACGGTGAGCGTCGTTACATCATCGCTCCTCGTGGTCTGGAAGTCGGCGCTACGCTGATGTCCGGTCAGGATGCTCCGATTCGCGCAGGCAACACGCTGCCGATTCGCAACATCCCGGTTGGCGCCACCATCCACTGCATCGAAATGCAGCCCGGCAAGGGCGCGCAAATGGCCCGTTCCGCAGGCGCTTCCGCTGTGCTGCTGGCACGCGAAGGCACTTACGCCCAGGTTCGTCTGCGCTCCGGTGAAGTCCGCCGTGTACATATCGATTGCCGTGCCACCATTGGTGAAGTCGGTAACGAAGAACACAGCCTGCGTCAAATCGGTAAAGCCGGTGCAATGCGCTGGCGCGGTGTTCGTCCAACCGTTCGTGGCGTTGCCATGAACCCGGTGGATCACCCGCACGGTGGTGGTGAAGGCCGTACTGGCGAAGGCCGTGAGCCTGTCAGCCCGTGGGGTACACCTACCAAGGGTTACCGCACACGTCGAAACAAGCGCACGAACAATATGATTGTTTCGCGTCGCAAGCGCAAGTAAGGGGCGAACATATGTCACGTTCGATCAAGAAAGGCCCATTCGTCGACGCGCATCTGATCAAAAAGGTCGATGCAGCTGTCGCGGGCAAAGACAAAAGGCCGATCAAAACCTGGTCGCGCCGTTCCACCATCCTGCCCGAGTTTATCGGGTTGACCATCGCCGTCCACAACGGTCGCCAGCACATTCCCGTTTACATCAACGAGAACATGGTTGGCCACAAGCTGGGCGAGTTCGCACTGACCCGTACGTTCAAGGGCCACGCTGCGGACAAGAAGGCCCGGAGGTAAGAGATGGAAACTACAGCAACTATCCGTGGTGTTCGCATCTCGGCTCAGAAAGCGCGTCTGGTAGCGGATCTCATCCGCGGCAAGAGCGTTGAGCACGCTTTGAACATCCTGAACTTCTCGCCCAAGAAGGCGGCCAGCATTATCAAGAAAGCACTTGAGTCTGCCATCGCCAACGCCGAGCACAACGATGGCGCAGACATCGATGAACTCCGTGTCAAGACAATCTATGTCGACAAGGGTCAATCGCTGAAGCGCTTTTCCGCCCGAGCCAAGGGTCGCGGTAACCGTATCGAGAAGCAGACCTGCCACATCGTGGTCAAGGTCGGGGCTTAAGGAGTCACAATGGGACAGAAAATTCATCCAATTGGCTTCCGCCTCGCGGTCAACCGTAACTGGAGTTCGCGCTGGTATGCGGACGACAAGGCTTTCGGTGGCATGCTTGGTGAAGATATCCGCGTTCGCGAATATCTCAAGAAGAAGCTGAAGAACGCTTCGGTGGGCCGTGTGGTCATCGAGCGTCCTGCCAAGAACGCACGCATCACTATTTACTCGGCTCGTCCGGGCGTGGTGATCGGCAAGCGCGGCGAGGACATCGAAAACCTCAAGGCTGATCTGCAGCGCCTGTTGGGCGTGCCTGTGCACGTCAACATCGAAGAAATTCGCAAACCTGAAACTGACGCTCAGCTCGTTGCCGATTCCATCGCGCAACAGCTCGAAAAGCGGATCATGTTCCGTCGTGCCATGAAGCGCGCCATGCAGAACGCCATGCGTCTGGGCGCCCAGGGCATCAAGATCATGAGCTCCGGCCGTCTGAACGGCATCGAGATCGCCCGTACCGAATGGTATCGCGAAGGCCGTGTGCCCCTGCACACCCTGCGTGCCAATATCGACTACGGCACTGCTGAAGCGCACACCACATACGGGATCATCGGTATCAAGGTGTGGGTCTACAAGGGCGACATGCTGCCTAACGGCGAAATGCCGCCTGAGGCAGCAGCTCCCCGCGATGAAGAGCGTCGTTCGCGTCGTGGTCCTCGTGGCGATCGTCCTGACAGCCGTCGCCCAGGTGGCCGTGGCCGTGGTGGACGCCGGTCCGAGGCTGCTCCGGCGCCTGAAGGAGAATAATCATGCTGCAACCATCACGCAGAAAATACCGCAAAGAGCATAAAGGCCGGAATACCGGTCTGGCGACTCGCGGCGCGCAAGTATCTTTCGGCGAGTACGGTCTCAAGGCTACGGATCGTGGCCGCCTGACCGCTCGTCAGATCGAAGCCGCCCGTCGTGCAATCAACCGCCACATCAAGCGCGGTGGCCGTATTTGGATCCGTGTGTTCCCCGATAAGCCAATTTCCCAGAAACCGGCTGAAGTCCGGATGGGTAGTGGTAAGGGTAGCCCCGAATTCTGGGTCGCCGAAATCCAACCCGGCAAGGTGATCTATGAAATGGAGGGCGTCAGCGAAGAAGTGGCTCGCGAAGCGTTCCGCCTGGCCGCCGCTAAGCTGCCGCTGCGCACGACCTTCGTGTCACGCCAACCCGGTGCTTAAGGAGATATCATGAAAGCCAGTGAACTCCGTTCCAAAGATGCCACCGAACTCTCCAAAGAGCTCGAAAGCCTGCTGAAGGCACAATTCAACCTGCGCATGCAGCGTGCGACCCAGCAGCTTTCCAATACCAGCCAGATTGGCAAAGTGCGTCGCGACATCGCGCGCGTTCGTACCGTCATGGCTGAGAAGGCAGGAAAGTAAAATGAGCGAAACCCAAACTACTGCACCGGCCAAGCGCCAGCGTACCCTGATCGGTCGTGTCGTCAGCAACAAGATGGACAAGACCGTGGTTGTGAACGTAGAACGTCGCGTCAAGCACCCCATGCTTGGCAAGATCGTTGTGCGTTCCGCCAAGTACAAGGCCCACGACGAAACCAACCAGTACAACGAGGGCGACCTCGTGGAAATCGCAGAAGGTCGTCCGATCTCCCGCGACAAGTCCTGGACAGTCGTGCGCCTGCTGGAAGCAGCACGCGTCATCTAAAGCCTTTGGGCGGGCCGAATTTTTTCGTCCCGCTCGTACCGGCTAAAAAAAATCCGAAGCTCTTCAAAAGAGGCTTCGGATTTTTTTATGGATGCGCTACTGTAATTTAGATCACTTGTTCTCGTTTCAGTGATTCGATCATGGGTTCTTCCATTTTGAGCAGATTCCTCAACACGTCTTGCGTGTGCTGTCCCAGTTGCGGCGGGCTTTGGTAACGCACAGGTGTTTCAGAAAAGCTTAATGGACTACGCAAAGTCGGAGCCGACATACCGCGCTGATGGGGCAGGGAAAAAGCGAGCTCCCGGTGTTGCACTTGAGGGTCGCCGAACACATCCGCCATGTTATTAATGGGCCCGCATGGTACGCCAGCGGCTTCCAGATCCGCCAGCAATGTTGCACGGCTGATTCCCGCCGCTTTGCTCTGCATGATTTCCCGTAGTGCATTCCGATTCGCTACTCGTTGGACATTGGTGGCGAACTCGGCGCGGGCAGGGAGGTCAGCCAGGCCCAGAACACCACAGCACGCTTCAAATTGCCTGTTATTCCCGGCTGCAATGATGATGCTGCCATCGCTGCAGTCGAATACCTCAGATGGAGCGGCAATTGGGTTGGTATTCCCCACTCGTTGCGGAACCTTGCCGGACATCAGGTAGCCGATGGCCAGATGGCCGTTTAAAGCCACGGCAGAATCCAACATAGCGCAATCGATGAATTGCCCTTCACCTGTACGAGAATGGTGAAAAAGTGCACCCATGATAGCGATTGCGCCATTCAGGCCAGTAACAACGTCGGTAATGGGGATGGCGGTACGCATGGGGCCGCCTCCCGGGTTGGCATCGGGCACCCCGCACGTACTCATGACTCCCGCCATGCCTTGCAGAATAAAGTCGTAAGCGGGTAAGCCTGCTTTTGGGCCTGACTGCCCGAACCCCGTAACCGAGCAGTAGATGAGATCGGGCTTGAGTTGTCTCAAGCTGTCGTAATCCAGACCATATTTTTTCAGGCTACCCGTTTTGAAATTCTCTACAACGACGTCACATTGTCTGGCGAGCTCTTGTATCAGTTTGGCTCCGGCGGGTTTCGTGAAATCAATGGTGACAGACTGCTTGCCCCGGTTGTACGCGAGGTAAAGCGCTGAATCATTACTGTCGCTCTGGGTGGACGCATTCTTCAAAAACGGGCCCATACGTCGTGTATCGTCGCCTTCTCCTGGCTTCTCGATTTTAATGACGGTCGCGCCCATATCAGCTAAGTGTTGCGTACATAAGGGGCCCGCTATCACACGGGTGAGATCCAGTACTTTGACGCCATGCAGTATGCCACTCATTGAACTCACTCCAGACTGATCTTGGCTTGTTGAATTACCTGAGCCCAGCGGTCTGATTCAGAGCGCATGAATAGATCAAATTTTTCCGGCGTCCCGCCGACCGGATCAATGCCGTACTCGATCAACCGGGCATGCACTTCAGGCGAATCGATTGTGGCCTGTACCGCGTTAGAAATTTTTTCCAGGCGGTCTGCGGGTACGCCGGCTGGAGCAAGTAAGCCTATCCAGCTTCCTCCGGTCATGGTCGGGTAGCCCAGTTCAGCCATGGTCGGGACATCCGGGCTACTGGGCCAGCGTTGGGCGCTTGTTATGGCCAACGCACGAAGTTTGCCGGCGTCGACTTGCGGCATCATCGTTTGCACCGAATCGAAAGCCATCGAAACCTGCCCCGAGAACAAATCAATTAGCGCAGGAGCCATTCCTTTGTACGGTACGTGGGTGAGATTCAGGTTTGCGGTCTTACCAAATTGCTCTGCGACCAAATGGGCACCGGAGCCGATGCCGCTGGAAGCGAAAGTGGCATTGTTGGGATTGCTTTTCGCCCATTCTATGTACTGGGCCAGGTTGGTGGGAGGCAGTTGTGCGCTGGAAACCATGAGAAGGGGGATGTGTCCAAATAAGCTGACCCCCTTCAAGTCTTCAAGCGGCGAAAAAGTCATGTCTTTATGCAGACTGGGATTCACTACGTGGCCTGCCACAACGACCAAGAAGTTGTAGCCGTCTGCTGCCGAACGCACGACTGCTTGGGATCCGATTCGGCCGTTTGCGCCGGGCAGATTCTCAACCACAACAGGTGTCTTCAGGTTGTCCGCCAAACCCTTTGTAATCAGGCGTGTGACCGTATCAGAAACCCCACCAGGCGTGTACGGTACGACAACCCGAATGGGTCGATCAGGATAATTATCTTGAGCCGCCGCCGGTGCGCTGCCAAGCACTCCGACTGCTAACAGAGCATGCGTTGCCCAGCGATGCATAGGGTGGCGGTAGAACCAACGTCGCAGTGTGCTCGTAATAGATATCTGCGTCGGGGTGTGCGCGGTGTGTCGTGTCGTCATGATTGTCTCCTTGGTTTGAAATACTCAGTTGGTGGCTAAGGAATCAGAGCTCCAGTGTTTCTGGAGGTACTTCGATTTGAAGATCAAGCAGCATTTGTGCAAACGACTTCCCTAATGGGTCGGAACGTAGACTGCAGACCCCTCCTCCATCCAGCGCATTAAGCAGGAGGAAGTTGACGGCATTGAGGCCGGGTACTTCGTAGCGGTATACGTCGCCCAGAACGAGGTGTGAGAAGTACTTGTGGACCCGCTGTGCAGTCAGTTGTTTGAGAATGACGGGGTAAAACTCCGGCCGACGGGCTATCACACCAATATTCTCGTTGTCTCCTTTATCCCCGCTACGCGCCCATGCCAGTCTGATTAAAGGAACCGTGACAGTGTTTTTTGATGTTGTGCTTGGAAGAAGAGCTGCTGCTTCAATCTCTTCGCTAGGGGGCGGACACTCAATATTTGGAATGACAGCAGCCGGCGCAATCTCCAGATTCTCTTCATTCAGAGAAATACGGAGAGTCACTCTGTTTTTAGGGACCAGGAATGAAAACACTCTGAATACCGGTTGAATATCGGCGCGCCCGGTAAACGATGTGCGCGTCCCCGGCCCCATGGAGGTGCCTGCCGATGCGCATTCTCGCCTAAGAAATGACAAACCTTTGGCGTGAGGGTGCCTTGCCGCAATTCGCAGAATGACTTCGCGGGTGGGAAGCTCCTGAGCGTTGGGGCCATACAGTGATTCAGTGCCAAGCAGTTCGATACAGACTTCTGAGTAATCTGCAAAGCCGTTTTCTCGCAGCTGTGTTCTCGTCCGCGCTAACAGGGCCTCGGCGGTTTTCTGCGCCTTGGCTTTTGCGTTAATACCGCGTATAGCCATCATGGTTTGGATCTGGAAGCCTTCAATATAGGTTCCATTAGCTTTGTAGCTATCGGAGGGAGGTGTCCCACGGGCACCACTGACGCGAACTTTCTCTGCACCGACACGTTCGACGGTGATGTAACGAAAATCGCAACAAACATCCGGCATCAGATAACGGCTCGGGTCACCTACCTCATAGAGAATCTGTTCCGCGACTGCACCGGGGTGGATCAACCCCCCGGTATGTTCCGGCTTGCTCAGGGTAAAAGCCCCTGATGCTTCACAGTCGATGACCGGATACCCCATGTTGGCCCAGTCAGGTACAAGGTGCCAATCAGTAAACAGACCACCGGTGGCTTGAGCGCCGCACTCTATGACATGACCGGCCAGCGTTCCCGCGGCGAGACGATCCCAGTCGTTCCATGACCACTGGAACTCGTGAGCCAGGACACCCAAAACCACGGCACTGTCTACACAACGGCCCGTGATGACGATGTCTGCGCCCATATCCAAAGCGCGAGCGATTCCTTGAGCGCCGGTGTAAGCGTTGGCAGAGCTCAGCGTCGCCGGCGGTGTATCGCCGCTGTACATGTCTTTCAGACCCGCTTCTCGTAGCTCAGGGAAGAGGTCGCTGACATCGTCTCCGGTCACGACTGCAACTTTTATCTCCAACCCTTGCTCGTCAGCTTCTTGCATCAGAGCCTCGGCGCAGGCCTGGGGGTTCAGCCCGCCGGCATTGGATACGACCCGCACGCCTTTAGCTTGAATGACGGCTAGATGAGGCGCCATTGCGCTGGTGACAAAGTCTGTGGCATAACCCAGGCCGGGGTTCTTTGTACGTGCGCGCGCCAGAATCGCCATCGTGGTTTCGGCCAGATAGTCGTACACCAGATATTGCAGGCCCGGCACTTTCAGGAGCTGGGGGGTGGCGATGCTGGAGTCTCCCCAGAAACCACTGGCGCCGCCAATTCGTACAGTGCAATTCTCTTTTAATGGATCGATCGCCTTTGACATCAGAGTTGCTCCTCAATTTGCAGCAAGAGCGCTCCTTTAGCGGCCTGAGTACCTGGTGCAACATGCACGGCCAGCACACGGCCCGATAACTCAGCATGCAGCGTGTGTTCCATCTTCATAGATTCCAGAACGACCAAAGGCTGGTTATAGGAGACGACATCTCCTTCTTTGACGGCGACATCTACGACCCGGCCGGTGAGGGGCGCGCTGATCAGGCCTCCGCCTTGTGGCGCTTGCCCGGATTTATGGCTGCTGGCGATTTCAAATGACCAGCTCTGCCCATCGTGAAACACGTGAATATTGCGGTCGTGATGGGCGGTGAAAATCGTCTCCATCATTCCATTGCACTCCACCGTGAACGCCATGTCGGCCTTGCTCTGCCTGCGAAAGTCACGTAGCTGGAAGTGGGACGGGCTCGTGTTCTCAGTGGGTTCGGGCATTTCCTGAACGGTGACATTCCAGCTACCGTCTTGCGGCCATACGCGCACGGACCAGTGTTGTGAATCGTATGAAAGCTCGATTACGGATACCCCCTGCTGTATGCGGCTGCTTGGTACTCGTTCGGCGTCACACGTCGCAGTCTGGCGCAGCAAGCTGAAAGCAGCCAGAGCAATCGTCCGCTTTGAAGGCTTCAGGGATTCTTGAGAAACGGTGTTCATATAATCTTGCAAGAATCCGGTGTGGACATTTCGGCCTTCAACGAATTCCGGGTGTTTGAGGCATTCCGTCAGAAAATGTTGGTTGGTCGATATGCCTAGCGCTACGCAGCGCTCCAGCGCCAGGATCAGTTTTCGGCGTGCCTCTTCCCGAGTGGTTCCATGAGCGACAACTTTGGCAAGCAGCGAATCGTAATAAGGGCTGATGTGCTGCCCGCTACACAATGCGTGATCCACCCGGACTCCCAAGGACGAGAATGAGCCGCCGGCGTTCGTTTCTTGGTGGTTGTCGGGGGCTCTCCAGTAGTCGATAGTCCCGGTTTGGGGCAAGAAACCCGCTGCCGTGTCTTCTGCTGTCAGTCGGGCTTCAATGGCATGGCCTTGAAAATCTATTTCGTCTTGCTTTCTCGGCAAGGGATTCCCGGCGGCGATTTGTAGCTGCCATTCAACGAGATCAAGGCCGGTGATCGCTTCGGTAACGGCGTGCTCCACCTGCAGTCGCGTGTTCATTTCCATGAAATAAAACTGCTCCTGCTCGTCGATCAGGAATTCCATGGTGCCGGCGCCGATGTACTGTATGGAACGGGCGGCGCGTATCGCCGCAGCCCCCATGCGTTCACGCAGCTCCGGTGTCACGACGGGAGAGGGGGCTTCTTCTATGATTTTCTGGTGCCGCCGCTGTATGGAGCAGTCACGTTCACCCAGGTGTACACAATTTCCATGTGCGTCCGCCAGAATCTGTATCTCTATATGGCGAGGTCTCCTGATGGCCTTTTCTAAAATCAGCTCACCACTGCCAAAGGCTTGTTGCGCTTCGGAACGTGCCGAAGCGAGTGCGGCAGGCAGCTCTTCCTGTGTGTGTACCAGACGCATGCCGCGCCCGCCTCCGCCCGCCGATGCTTTCACCATGATCGGGTAGCCGATCTTTTCTGCTACTTGAGTGAGAGTACGGTCTGTTTGATCGGGCGCCTGATAGCCGGGTATGCATGGCATGCCGGCTTCAAGCATGAGCTGTTTGGCTCGTCCTTTATTTCCCATTGCCTCGATGGCGGCACCGGATGGCCCGATGAAGACGAGGCCGGCTGCGTCAACGGCGTTAGCGAAATCGGCGTTCTCTGCCAGGAAGCCATAGCCAGGGTGAATCGCATCTGCACCTGAAAGTCGTGCAGCGCGCAGAATGGCTTCAATGTTGAGGTAGCTTTCCTGGGGGAAAGGCCCGCCTACCCACACGGCCGTGTCCGCAGCCTGCACGTGCAGACTATCCCGGTCGGCCTCCGAGTAAATGGCGACGGTGCGATAGCCCTGTTTTCGTGCCGTGTGAATGATTCGCATAGCGATCTCTCCACGATTGGCTATCAGCACGCTGTGAAAGGGACGAATCTGTTTGTTCACATTCATGGTGTTTTATTTTGAGTTGAGGCGGCGGCAGGTGCTGGCGCTTGCAGTGCCTGGACGTGTTCGGCGGTGAACGCGGTGCTCCAGCATGACGAACGTTTCTCGCGAAATGCTGAAATACCTTCCGGGCCTTCGTCGCTCATGCAGTGGGAAAATAGGTGGGCGGCGTGATCCAGTTGCGCGCTCAGGTGATCTGGATGACAAGCGTTATTCGTAGAGATCAGTTTCTTCAAGGCCCGGTTGGCATTTGGGGCGCACCGACTCATTCTGGTCAGCCATTGTGCTAACAGTGCGTCCAGCCCGGCGCTGTCCCCAGCCAGTTCATCAACTATGCCCAGCTCCTGTGCTTGTGTGCCGGAGACACGCTCGCCAAACAACCCCAAGCGCAGCGTATTTCGACGGCCAATTCGAGCGTGTACAAAGGGAGCGATCTGAGCCGGGATAATCCCCAGGGTAGTTTCGACAAGCCCGAACTTTGCATTCTTAGTCGCCAACACCACATCGGCGCAGCAGGCCAAACCCAGGCCACCTCCCATTGCTGCGCCTTCTACAACGGCAATAACCGGTATCGGCAGTGTGGAAAATGATTCGAGAAAATATCCGAATCGTCTGTTGTGCCGGGCTACTGGGTCTTCTGTGGGGTTGACGTGTTGCTGAGGTGCAGGCTGATTCAGACGTGATTGGAAACTACCAATATTGCCGCCTGCACAGAAAAACCCTTGGCTGCCGCGGATCACCAGCGCACGAATATGCGTATTGTTGTGAGCGAATGCTGTGACATGAGTCAGCTCGGCGACGACTTCTGGCGCCAGTGCGTTACGGGTTTCAGGAATATGCAAAGTGATGAATAGCACATTGTTGTGCTCGCGGACCACAATATGCCGGAAGTTGTAGCTGTGCATTGGGTTGTCTCGTTCTAACAATACAGAAAACGGCCTGTATTCAAGATTTAAAATCCATCAAGCCCATTTTTCGGGCAATCACCATCAGCATGACTTCATCGGCTCCGCCGCCGATTGAACCAAGGCGATAATCTCGATAGGCGCGGGAACTGCGGTTTTCCCACGTGTATCCCATACCTCCCTGGAACTGCATGCACCAGTCGGCGATCTCACGACCAAGGCGTCCGGCTTTGAGTTTTGCCATTGAGGCAAGCTCTATGACATCCTCGCCCTGGATGTAAGCCTGAGCAGCCCGATAGATTAATGAGCGTAGTGACTCAAGCTCGGTTTTTAGTTCAGCCAGCTTGTATTGGATGTACTGGTTGTCCAACAGCGGCCGGTTGAAAGCGATACGCTGGCGAAGGTAATCGGCCGTGTCTTCGATCAGTTCGCCGCAGGCCAGGCGGCGGGCGGCGCCGTCCAGTCGTTCTTCCTGAAACTGCTTCATCTGGTAAATGAAACCCATACCTTCTTCACCAATACGGTGGCGTATGGGTACGCGGACGTCATCGAAGAATATCTGTGCGGTATCTGAAGACCACATACCGAATTTCTTGATTTTCTGTATCTCGACCCCTTTGACCCGCTTGCCTTCGTGCTTGAGGGGAACAATGATGAGTGATTTGTTCTTGTGCGGTGTGCCGTCCGATGTGTTTGCCAGCAGGCAAATCCAGTCGGCCTGAGTGCCATTGGTAATCCACATCTTCGAGCCGTTGATCACGTAGTCATCGCCATCTCTGCGTGCCGTTGTTTTGATGGACGACACATCAGAGCCTGCGCCCTGTTCCGAGACGCCGATGGAGCACACCATATCGCCAGAAATAGCGGGTGCCAGAAATTCACGACGAAGCTCATCGGAACCAAATGCCGCGAGGGCGGGCGTTGCCATGTTGGTTTGAACCCCGATCGCCATGCTGACGCCTTGAGCCCGCGCATACCCAATGGCTTCCGCAGCCGCCAGAGCGTAGGAAAAATCCAGACCCAGTCCACCAAAGGCTTCCGGCTTGGAAATTCCAAGAAAACCGAGTTGCCCCATTTTCTTGAATAGCTCATGGGCGGGGAATATCTCCGCGGCTTCCCATTCATCAACGAAAGGGTCTATCTCATTGGTCACAAAGCGACGTATGCTGGAGATCAGTTCCAAATGCTCAGGTGTGTAAAGCATTGTGCTTTCCTTGCTAGGCGATGTGTGAAAGGGTTAAAAACGGGCGGTGCCGAATTGGATGGGATGTAGACGTCTGCTTTGTGCTTCTTGCACGGTGGCTAGGAGAAACCGCAGCACATCGCGCGTGGCGCGTGGGTCAATCACTCCATCGTCCAGTAGGTGCCCGCTGGTGTAAAAAGCACTGGCCTGTTTCTCGAAGTGCGCCACCAGTTCAGCTTTTTGATGAGCAATGGCGGCCTCGTCTACCGGGCGGTTCTGCCGCTGGGCTTTAGCGCGTTCCACAATTTCCAGGGTTGCCGCGGCCTGTTCTCCGCCCATTACCGAAGTACGGGCATTGGGCCAGGAAAAGCAGAACTGCGGTTTGAACGCGCGGCCGCACATGCCGTAGTTACCCGCGCCGAATGATGCACCGCAATAAATAGTGATTCTCGGTACGGTCGAATTGGAAAGAGCTTGAATCAGTTTCGCCCCGTGCTTGATCATCCCTGCTTCTTCTGTCTGCCGCCCCACGAGAAAGCCCGTGGTGTTCTGTAAAAAAATAATGGGTGCGGCGCTTTGGTTGCAAAGCTGTATGAATTGGGCGGCCTTGGTAGCGCCGTTTGGGTCCAGCGGCCCGTTGTTGCTGATAAAGCCGACCGTATTGCCCGCTATGCGCCCGTGGCCGCAAACAGTTGCCGGGCCGTAGTCGGGTTTAAAATCCATCCAGCGCGAGTCGTCTACCAGACGGGCGATCACCTCGCGCATATCGATGGGCTTTTTGTGCTCCATCACCATTACGCCTGCCAGCTCCTCCGGCGATAAGCGTGGCGGGGCAGGGTCGATATCTTGATGGGGAGGGCTGACCCAACCCAACGTGGAAACAATATCGCGGGCTATGGCAATCGCATGGGCATCGTCTTCGGCGACATACTCGGCTAACCCGCTGACGGCTGCATGCATGTTTGTGCCACCCAATTCTTCGGCTGTGGCGATTTCTCCGGTAGCCGCCTTCAGCAAGGGAGGGCCGGCAAGGAAAGCCTGTGCTTGGTTACGCACCATGACAACGTAGTCGGACAGCCCAGGCATATATGCGCCGCCTGCGGTAGACGAGCCATGCACGACCGTAATGACGGGCAGACCTGCTGCCGATAGTCGAGCCAGGTTGTAGAACATGCCTCCACCGCGAATGAATTTCTCAACACGGTACTCACGGAGGTTTGAGCCGGCGGACTCTACCAACTGCACAAAAGGCAGACGGTTTTCCAGGGCTATTTCCTGGCAACGCATGATTTTTTGGTTGCCTGCTTCAGTGAGAGCCCCTGCATTGATGCCGGAATCATTGACCACGATCATGCATCGCACGCCACTGATAAATCCGATTCCGGCTAATTGGGAGCCGCCTGGAATGGTGTCCTCGAGTGGCTCTGGGCCCATTCCATAACCAGCAAGATTGCAGATGGGAAGAAAGGGCCGCATCGGGTCCAGCAGCCGGTTCAGGCGTTCTCGGGGTAGCAAAGCACCGCGTTTTTCAAAATATGCCGCCCGTTGCGCTGAAGCATCAGTCGCTCGTTTTTCAAGGCACCGCAGCTCTTCAACCAGCGTCAGCATGCTCTCGCGTTGCTGATGAAACTCTTTACTTGTAGGTTCAATACGGCTCTGGAACGGCATCATGATTCATTCGCAATCTATTACTCGGAAAGTGATTGCAATTGAAGAAGATGCGCCCAGATGGTACAAACAGAATATTCTGTTTTGTTCACAATGTGCACAACCAAGGGTTTTCCATAGTGTCTTCCAGGTCATTGAGCAATACAACAGCCGACAGTCGCTTGCGCGGCCAGAAATCACGAGGCACACAAAGTATTGATCGAGCCCTTGATTTGCTCTCCTTGGTTTCACTTCACCATGTTGAGGGCATCAGCGTCGCCGCGCTTGCTGAAAATACAGGCCTGGACCGCACCACCGTGCACAGAATGATTAAGGCTCTGGAGAACAAGGGGCTTGTTCATCGAGAACAGAACACAAAAGGCTACCGTCTGGGAACGGAAGCATTCTCATTAGGGCAGACTTCTTTGCTGCGGCCCCCGTTGGTACAGGAGTACCAGCCGCTGATGAAGTCTCTGGTCAGGAAGCTGGATCAGCCATTGTTTCTAGTGGTTCGCTCGGCCGATTACAGCCATTGCCTGCATTTGGAGATCGGCTCTCGGCCTGTGCGGGATTTTGGTGAAACAGTTGGCACGCTCCGTTTACTTGGGCTGGGGATCCCTAGTTTTGCGCTACTGGCAAATTTTGACTCGGATGCCGTCACTGAGCACTATCTACGCCATCAGGCTGAATACCAAGCTAACCGAATGACGCTGCAGCGCCTGAATAAGTGGGTTAGAGAAACACAAATGCAGGGGTTCGCCCACATTTATGCTAAAGGTATACGAGGGGTGGGAGTGTATTTCCGGTTTGGTACCAACGGCGAAGCGGCGCTAGGCTTCGTTGCCCCGCGCGCGCGCATACCTCACAATCAAGCGCGGGAAATAGCGGACCTTCTAAAAAGCGCCGTACTTCAAGCAAGCTCTAGCCGTTTACCTCGCCTCATCCCGTAACTTACGCCGCAAAATTTTGCCGACATTGCTACGTGGAAGGTCATCACGAAACTCAACATGCCTGGGGCATTTATAGCGGGTCAGCTTACTGCGGCAATACTCGATGACTTCGTTCTCCGTGAGCGCGGGATTGCGGGAAATAACAAATAACTTCACGCTTTCCCCGGAATGTTCATCCGGCACGCCGATGGCAGCAGTTTCGATGATGTCTGGGTGCTCGGCGATCACGGCCTCGACTTCGTTGGGGTACACATTGAAGCCCGACACCACAATCATGTCTTTCTTGCGGTCTTTAATGAAAATGTAGCCTTGGTCGTCGACCAAGCCAATATCGCCTGTACGTAGGAACCCGTCGGAATCAAAGACCTTTGCGGTTTCGTCTGGGCGGTTCCAGTAGCCCGGGGTGACTTGCGGCCCGCGTACGCAGATTTCGCCAATTTCACCAATGCCAAGATCATTTTCGGTGTGATCCCGAATGGCGATTTCAGTCGAGGGTACTGGCAGGCCGATGGAGCCGGTGAAATCACGGCGATCCAATGGGTTGATGGTAACGGCGGGTGAGGTTTCGGTCAGGCCGTAAGCCTGGGTGAGCGGGGTGCCCGTGGTTGCCAGCCAGCGCGTGGCCACAGCTTCCTGCACCGCCATGCCGCCCCCCAGGGCGAGCTTGAGGTGGGAAAAATCCAGGTTGGCGAAATCCGCGTTGTTCAGCAGACCGTTGAAAAGGGTGTTGACGCCGGTGATGGTGGTGAACTTTACGGACGCCAAGTTTTTAACAAAGGCCGGGATATCGCGAGGGTTAAGAATCAGCAGGTTGGTGGCGCCCAGCTTCAGGAAGGTGAGGCAGTTCGCCATCAGTGCGAAGATATGATAGAGCGGCAAAGCCGTTACGATGCATTCTTCGCCATCTACCACATGAGACTTTATCCAGGCGTGCGCTTGGCAGACGTTGGCCACGAGGTTGCCGTGGGTAAGCATGGCGCCTTTGGCCACACCGGTCGTGCCCCCAGTGTATTGCAGACAGGCGAGGTCTTCGGGATGCAAGGCCGGGCGCAGGTAGCCGCATTGGCGGCCACTGACAAGAATATCGTTGAATTGGCGGGCGTTCGGCAAGGAATAAGGCGGGACCAGTTTTTTGACTTTGTCAGCGACGAAGTTGGTCAGGGCGCCCTTCAGTGTGCCTAGCATGTCGCCAACCCCGGTGATGACAATGTGCTCAATCTTGGTTTTTGGCAACGCATCTTCGAGCGTATGGGCGAAGTTCTCTGCAATGACAATGACTTCGGCGCCGGAATCTGCCAACTGATGTTCAAGTTCGGCTGCCGTATACAGGGGGTTGGTATTCACTACCACGGCGCCTGCGCGCCAGGCCCCGAACAGGCATACCGGGTACTGAAGGAGATTCGGCATCATGAGGGCGATGCGGTCACCCTTTTTTACGCCGATGGATTGCAGCCAGGCGGCAAAACAGCGTGACGCTTCATCAAGTTCGCCATAGCTGAGTTTGACCCCCATACTGATGTAGGCGTCGTGGCGCACAAAACGGGCGCAACTTTCCTCGAAGAGAGATACAAGCGACGGATAGTTTTTGGCTTCGTCGCTGATGTCGGTCGGGACGCCCGGCGGGTAGTACTGGTGCCAGATGGGTTCCATATCTCCCCCTCATCCTATTCATTCGTTTTTTGATGGTATCACCGCTTCAGCATTCCGCGTTAAAAGCGTCATGGGTGGCAGGGGGATATTCAAATAGGAACCACCTCTGGTGCTTTGTGCTGATCCCAGTGCAAAGGCCCGCCCGAGAATGGCGCAAAGCCTGCTCCGAAAATCACACCGGCGTCAGCTAGGTCTGCGCTCGCGACGATGCCATGCGCCACTTGTTCATGGGTTCTCTTCACCAGCGGGGAAATTAACCGCAACGCCAAGTCGGCAGGCGGCGTGCCGGGCTGCTGCTTAACCGGTTTGCCCTCCTTCCAAGCGTAAAAGCCGCGGCCAGTCTTACGCCCGAGCTGCTTACGGGACAGGTGGTCTTCCAGGCAGTGGGGAATCGCTTGTTCACCTGCGAGCTGCCGGCCGGCGGCGTGGGCGATATCCAGCCCCACGGTATCGGCCAGTTCCAAAGGCCCCATTGGCATGCCGAACACTTTCATGGCTTCGTCAATGGTTTCGGGCGACAAGCCTTCGTCGACACAGCGCATGGCCTCCAGCATGTAGGGAGCCAGTACGGCATTAACAAGGAAACCGGGGGCGTCTTTGACCGGTAGTGGCAATTTGCCCAGCTTGCCAACAAACGCCAGAGCTGTAGCGAGTGCGGTGGGGGTGAGTTGTTCCGTGCGCACGACTTCCACCAAAGGCATTTTGGCAACCGGGTTGAAAAAATGGATGCCAACCAGGCGACTGGGGTCGCGTAGATGCGCGCCAAGAGAGGCCAGCGACAGGCTGGAGGTATTGGTGGCGAGCACGGCATCAGCTTTCATGCGAGGTTCGATCCGTGCATAAAGCGCTTGCTTGGCTTCAAGGTTTTCCGTGATGGCCTCTATGACGAGATCTGCGTGGCTGACGCCATGGCCAAGAGGGTCGGGTATTAATCTGTCCTGAGCCGCCACGCGCAGCCGCGCTTCTTTGAAGCGCCTGGCATACAACGCCTGTGCGCGGCCCTGAGCGTCGGCTATGCGTTCACGATCCTGGTCTTGTAAGGTGACCTTGAAGCCCTTGAGCGCACACCAGGCAGCGATATCTCCGCCCATGGCGCCAGCACCCACAACATGAACTTGGCGGATTTCTGCCGCCGCTTCAGACGGTTTGCCAAAAGCCTTGAGTTGTTCCTGCAAATGGAAAACGCGTATCAGGTTGCGGGCGGTATCTGACTGAGAAATTTCCTTCACCCAGCCCGGTGCGGCCATGGCGTTGCCTTGATGGCGGCCCCAGATCTCCAGAATGGCGCGGGGTGCCAAGTAGTGCTGGTAAGGATCGCGCTCGTTCAGTTTCTTTGCTGTCTGGCGCATGACCAGGGGCCGCAGTGGCTGGAGATTCAGCAGGCGACCCACACCGCGCGCGCGCGCGGCGGGTTTGCCGGAACGTACGTGCTGGGCGGCGGCCTGCTTTTCGAGGCGCAGCGGCACCCGGGCATCTATCAGACCCAGCCTTTGTGCCTTGCGTGCGTCAATGGCCCGGCCGGACAGCATCATGTCGAGCGCCGCCGGGGCACCGATCAAGGCAGGAAGGCGTTTCATGCCGCCCCAGGCGGGAAAGATGCCCAGCATGACTTCAGGCAGGGCGAAAGAGGTATCAGGGTGATCGACGGCCAGCCTGTAGCGGCAGGCTAGCGCCAGTTCCAATCCACCCCCCAGGCAATGGCCGCGAACTAGCGCCAGCGTGGGGTAACGTGCGGCGGCCAAGCGTTGAAACGTGTTCCAGCCCAGTGAAATCAGTTTATCAATGGTGTCGGCATGCTCGAGCCCCTTGAACTCCCCAATGTCGGCCCCCGCGATAAAACCCGATGGTTTCAACGAATGGATAATCAGCGCAGCAGGCGGTTGGCGCTCGAAGTGGTCAAGCACCGTCATCAGTTCAGCCAAAACTTCGCTGGAGAGGCGGTTCACTGAAGCGTCGGGGCAATCCATGCCCAGCCATACCAGACCATCAGCGCCGAGATCCGCTTTGAAGTTGCGCAAATTGAGCTGGAGAACCGAGTTCATGATTCTGTGCCTCCTGCCACGTGGGTTGTTTCAATCAGCATAGCGCCGCCCTGGCCGCCACCAATGCAGATGGCGGCCATGCCGCGCTGCAAGCCGCGGGTGCGCAGCGCATGCAGCAGGTGCAAGACAATACGCGCGCCCGATGCGCCCACAGGGTGGCCGATCGCAATAGCGCCGCCGTCTACATTCAGGCGATCTTCGTCCAGCACGCCCAAGGCGGGGCGACCCAGATGCGTGCGACACCAGTGCTCATCCTGCCAAGCGGCCAGGCAGGCCAATACTTGAGCCGCAAAAGCTTCGTTGATTTCCCAGAGATCGGGCGTGTTCAGACCCATGCCGTGACGTTCCAGGATGGGGGTGGCGGCATGAACCGGGCCCAGGCCCATGCATGCGGGATCAAGACCGGCCCATTGCACATCAAGAATCCGGCCTAAAGGCCGCAGATCCCAGCGCTCGACCGCTTTTTCAGAGGCTAAAAGCAACACAGCGGCGCCATCCGTGACTTGCGAGCTATTGCCTGCTGTGATGTTGCCCCACGGGCGATCAAACACGGGTTTCAGTGCCGCAAGCTTTTCAGGTGTAGTGTCGTTGCGCACCCCATCATCGTGCGGGTAGAGCTTGCCGTGCCCGTCTACCAACGGGATGATTTCCGCCAGAGAGCCGTCTTCTTGCGCTCTCACTGTGCGGGCGTGGCTGCGGGCGGCGTATTCGTCCATCTGTCGGCGGCTGATGCCAAACTGGTGGGCGAGGTTTTCGGCGGTTTGCCCCATGGACAAACCCGCTACAGTGTCGGTGAGGCCGCGCAGCAGGCCAATAACGGGCGCAAGATGGCCGGGCCGCAGTTTGCCCAACTGTGCTAGTCGTGCCTTCAGGCTTTTAGCTGAACCCCACCCGCCTAGCCATCTGACCATTTCTTCATTGACGAGAACCGGGGCGCGTGAAAGGGCGTCCACGCCGCCTGCCAAAACGAGGTCGGCCCGACCGCTTTGCAGCGTCAGCAGGGCGGAATCCAACGCCTGCATGCCGGAAGCGCAGTTACGCGAGACTGTCCAGCCCGGGACGGAATGGCCGCAGCCCAGCCGCAAGCTTACGAGTCTGCCGATATTCGTTTCGTCAGACGCGGGGGATACGCATCCCAAGATCATTTCGTCCAGGGCGTCGGGCGGAAAAGGTTGGCGTAATAAGAGTTCGCGCCCGGCCTGTACCGCCAGGTCGGAAGCTGAAAACGGCCCCGGTGTGTTGCGCGCTTTCAGAAAAGGTGTTCTAGCGCCGTCGACAATGTAAATCGGGTTGAAAACCATGGTTCCCACCTTCAAGCTTTTCCGGACTCAAGCTTTCTGCAGCATAACAGCGCACGGGTGGCAGCAAGCCACGCCTTAAACCAGGCGAATCTAGACCGGACGAAACGGAAGAGATTGGTGCGCGCGGTATGCACCGCCTAGGATACAGGGCATACGACTTGTGTCATAGCCCTGTATTGCGGATGAGGTGCGTTAGATGGACGTTACGAACTTCGTAACCAAATAGCCGTCGAAGGTCTCGCTGCCGCCTTCGCTGCCAATACCACTGTCTTTCACACCGCCGAAAGGCGTTTCGGGAAGTGCGCTGCCGAAATGGTTGATGTTGACCATGCCTGCTTCCAGCCCACGAGAAACGCGGTTGGCGGTTTGCAAAGAGGTCGTAAACACGTAGGAAGACAGGCCGAAGGGCAGGGCGTTGGCTTGGCGGATCACTTCTTCTGTGTCACTGAACGGTACGACAGGAGCCAGCGGGCCGAAGGGCTCTTCGGTCATAATCATGGCGTCTTCGGGGATTTCGGTGATCACGGTGGGAGGGAAGAAGTTGCCCTTGCGGTCGAGTGGCTCGCCGCCCAGCAGCACCTTACCGCCACGCGCTATGGAGTCCTCCACGAAACGGCTCATGGCCGGAACACGGCGCTGGTGTGCCAACGGCCCCATTTCTGTGTCCGCCTCCAAGCCATCGCCTACCTTGACGGCGCGCAGGCTTTCAACAAAGGTTTCGAGGAAGGAATCGTAGACCTTGTTGTGTACGTAGAAGCGAGTGGGCGACACACACACCTGGCCTGCGTTGCGGATCTTGAACTTGGCCAATTGCTTGGCGGCTTTCTGAACATCGGCATCTTCAAACACCAGAACCGGCGAATGGCCGCCCAGTTCCATGGTGATGCGTTTCATGTGGGCGCCTGCCAATGCAGCCAGTTGCTTGCCGACCGGCACCGAACCGGTGAACGATACCTTGCGTACGATGGGCGAGCGGATCAGGTAGTCAGAGACTTCGGCCGGCACCCCCCACACAATATTGAGAACCCCTGGAGGCAGCCCCGCGTCGTGGAACATGCGGGCAATAGCCATGACGGCGCTGGGGGCGTCTTCAGGGCCTTTCAGAATGATGGTGCAGCCTGCGCCAATCGCTGCGCAAATTTTGCGGATTGCCTGGTTGTAAGGGAAATTCCAGGGAGTGAAGGCGGCGCAGACGCCTACCGGCTCACGCACGACATATTGGTGAACAGCAGGGTCGCGGGGGGTAATCACGCGCCCGTAAATGCGGCGGCACTCTTCAGCGTGCCAGTCGGCATGGTCGGCACAGCTAACGATTTCCCCTACGGCTTCAGCCAGCGGCTTACCTTGGTCGAGCGTCATGCAACGGCCAATGTCTTGCGCGCGATCGCGACTCAGCTGAGCCACCTTGCGCAGAATTTCCGACCGCAGCATGGGAGAGCTATCGCGCCAGGTTTCAAAGGCGCGGGCGGCGGCGTTCAGGGCGCGATCCAGGTCGGCTTGGGTGGCGTGGGGAAGATGGCCCAGTACTTCGTGAGTGGCCGGGTTGATAATTTCTTCGGTCTTACGGCCTTCGCCGCTTAGAAATTCACCATCTATATACAGGGTGGGTGTCTCGTACATGTTGTTTTAAGTTGAAGCGGGTTGATGGAGTGGTACTCCACTGCTTATATCACGATGCGTATAAGTAAAGTAGGCTTTCGAACGAGTGGTCAGGCAAGATAAAGTTGAAGAATACTGAAGGGATACCTGAAAAGTCTCGATGTAAAACGAATTATTTGATACATTTCACTCATGAGCCTTACTAAGAAAAATATTGGCTCGATTTCGACGCAAGGTTATGCCCCAAGAATATGGGCCAGAAACCCATAGCTCCGCCTTGCCTATTGTGGATACTCCTGCCATGGGGTGTTTTTTTGAACAGACGGTCGACTTTGCTTCTCGCAGAGGCCTGTTTGGTCGGGCTATTCCCAAACCGTCTACACCGAAGTTCAGTTTTTTCCACCTAACGCGTGCGTTGGGCGGTGGCGCCTTATTTGTGCGCAGCCTACTGCTCTGTACAGCTGTCCCTTTTCAACCTGTTTCCCGGTATCCGTTGATTGCGATCAGCAAGCCCTCCAGCTTGCGGCCCTCAGGGTCCGAGGGTGCATACGTTTCAAGGAGATCAAGATGAAAGTCACAACAAAAAGTAATCGCAGCATAATCGCGAGCGCTGTCATTGCAGCGTGCGTACCTGTTGCAACGTGGGCCCAGGCCGCCACTACGCTTGAGCAAGCAGTCGAGAAAACCGTGTTGTCCAACCCCGAGATCCGCGCGCGATTCCAGGACTTTCAATCTACTCTGGAAGGGCAGAATGTGGCGCGTGGGGGCCTGTTGCCAGAAGTCAATTTGCAAGGATGGACCGGTCGCGAGTGGCGCGGCAGCGACGGCGATTACCGCTCTGCCAACTGGAATCGCAACGGCTATAGCCTGCAATTGCGGCAGTTGTTGTTTGATGGTTTTTCCACCATTAACAACGTTAAGCAACTAGGGTTTGAAAAACTGTCTGGTTACTACGAGCTGTTGGCGACCGTCGATAGCTTGGCGATGGAAGCCGTCAATGCTTATCTGGACGTGCAGCGCTACCGTGAAATGGAAAGGCTTGCACAGGAAAACTACCGTTTGCACGAAGGCACATTGGAACGCATTCGTGAACGCTCAAACTCAGGTGTAGGGCGCGGTGTTGACCTTGAGCAGGCGAATGGTCGTCTGGCTCTGGCCCAGGCCAACCTCATGACGGAAACCAACAACCTTAACGATGTGTCGCAGCGCTATCGCCGCATCGTTGGTGAGGCTCCCCCCGCCACATTATTGGATGTGCCGGATCCCGCCTCCTACCTGCCTGCCAACCCGGAAGACTTTGTGCCGTCGTTACGCAGCAGCCCGGCTATTTTGTCCAAGCAGGCCCTGGTTCAGGCAGCCGAAGCCGGCGTATCTTCTGCAAAAGGGGCATTCGCGCCCACGCTTGAGTTCCGTGCCCAAACAGGTAAGGACAAAGACCAACCCGGCACACCGTACCGCGATGCACAAAATTCCAGCGTGCAGCTGATGCTGTCGTACAACCTGTTCCGTGGCGGCTCAGATGCAGCGCGCGTACGCCAAACCAAGGCTCAATCGTACGCCGCACGCGATGTGCGAGACTACACCTGCCGCAATGTGCAGCAAGACCTCTCTGTAGCCTGGAACAACATCGTCAAGCTACGCGAACAACTGCCGTTCTTGCGCGAACACGAAATGGCAACTTCTCGAGTAAGGGTCGCCTACATGCAGCAGTTCCAGATCGGTGAGCGTTCTCTGCTCGATTTGCTCGACACCGAAAACGAGCTTTTCGATTCGCGTCGCGCTTTGGTCAACGGTATCTACGACCTCAAAAAGGCCGAATATCAGTGGTTGGCGCTTTCCAATCGGATTCTGCCCGCCGTTACGGTTAGCCAGCCATATAACGAAGCCCCCAATGAGGCCTCCGATCTCGAATTTCCCGAAGAAAGCCTGATCGCTTGCATGACTCCCGCTCCCGATACCAGCAATTTGCAGCCGGTTCGTATGGAATATCGCGATGGCATGCAACCCCCAGTCATACAGACACCCGGAACGGGTCAGGCCAGCGGCTGGTAAGCAGTTAGCGCAATGCGTAAGGAGTAGTTTTGGAAAAGGATGATCTTCAAAAGTCAGAACTTACCGCGCTTGACGCCGAGTTCATACGAGTGCTGGAAGACTTGATCGACGCTTTGGTTGCCAATGGCACTTTGCGCTTGACCGATCTTCCGCCTGAAGCCTTGGCTAAGCTGAATCGACGTAAGGGCGCTCGCCGCCGCTTACGCGATTCACTCGATCTGATTCAAGATGAGGACAATCTTTTCTAATGGATGGTTTGTTGAACAGCCCCGACCATGTGCCACCCCACCTGACACATGATGACCCGCTTGTGGCTTGTCTGGTGGAAATTTCCAAGCTGCATGGCAACCCGGTTTCTGCCCAAGCGCTCACGAGTGGCCTACCTCTGGTCGATGACAAACTGACGCTTTCGTTGCTGCCCCGAGCGGCAGCGCGGGCGCATTGCTCTGCGCGTTTGCTGCGTCGCAAATTAGACGATTTGCCTGCTGCGGTGCTGCCCGCCATTCTCATCATGAAGGATGGTCGTGCTTGCGTGTTGCTAGGCAAAAGCAAGTCTGGCTTTCAAGTGCTGTTTCCGGAAACCGGCAGCAGCGCTGTAGAGGTCGATCGTAAGGAACTGCTTCAGCAATATTCCGGCCTGGCTTATTTCATTAAGCCCCTGTTCCGATTCGAAGGCCGTGCTCGTGAAGACAAAAAAGATCGAGCCGGCCATTGGTTCTGGAGTGCCGTTTTCAATAACTGGCGCTTGTACAGGGACGCCTTGGTGGCGGCCGTGCTGATCAACATCTTTGCACTCGTCATGCCGTTGTACACCCTGAACGTGTACGACCGTGTTGTGCCCAATAATGCGATCGAAACATTGTGGGTGATGACACTAGGCATTGGCCTGGTCATAGTGTTCAACATGGTGCTCACCAGCATACGAGCGTATGTGGTGGATCAGGCCAGTAAGCGGGTCGATATGCGCTTGTCTGCCCGCATCATGGAGCGCGTGCTCGACTTGCGCATGGATGCCCGGCCTGAATCTGTGGGTTCGTTTGCGGCCAACTTGCGTTCCTTTGAATCGGTGCGCGATTTTATCGCATCGGCCAGCCTCACAACGCTGGTTGATCTTCCCTTCGTCCTGCTGTTTTTGGGGGTGATGGCGTGGATCTCGCCCTATATGGTGATACCGCCGCTCGTGGCGATTATTCTGATTTTGGCCGTGTCCTTTGTCTCTCAGGCCCGTATGGGGCGTCTGGTACAGGAATCCTTTCAGGCCAGTGCGCAGCGTAATGCAGGCTTGGTGGAATCTCTATCGGGCCTGGAAACGCTGAAAACGTTGAATGCGCAAAGTACCGCGCAGCGTAAATGGGAAGCCTCCACCGAGTTCCTGGCTACCCTCGGCACACGCATCAAATTTATTTCTTCTACGACTATTGCTTTTGTGCAGATGTGTCAGCAATTGGTAACGATAGCGGTCATCGTGATCGGTACCTTCCTGATTCAACAGGCTGAACTTTCCCTGGGGGGCATCATTGCCTCCTCCATGGTCGCCGGGCGCTGCGTGGCGCCACTGGGACAGGTGGCCGGGTTGATGATGCAATGGCAGAACGCACGCAGTTCTTTGGGCTCTATCGACACTTACATGAAGATGCCGGTGGAACGCCCTGAGCAAAAAAGCTTTGTGCCGCGCCCCCGCTTGGAAGGCGGCATTGAGTTTCGGAATGTCTCGTTTGCCTATCCCGGCAGCCGGCAAGCGGCGCTCAACAACATCAACATCAAGATTCAACCCGGCGAGCGGGTGGGTGTCATCGGCCGTATCGGCTCGGGTAAGAGCACCTTGGAAAAACTCATTCTCGGCTTATACGCTCCGACCGAAGGTTCGGTGCTGATCGATGGCATTGACATCAAACAGATTGACCCCGCTGATCTGCGCCGTTCCGTCGGCTATGTGCCGCAAGACCCGGTGCTGTTTTACGGCAGCCTCAAATACAACCTCACTATGGGCGCTCCGTTTGCAGAAGATGAGCAAATGCTGGAAGTCGCCCGGATTGCCGGCATTGATGAATTCGTCGCCCAACACCCTGATGGTTACGACATGATGATCAGCGAGCGCGGCGACTCGCTGTCTGGTGGGCAGCGACAATCTATTTCCGTGGCGCGTGCGCTCATTAACAACCCGCCAATTTTGCTGCTTGATGAACCCAGCAGCAATATGGATAACCAGAGCGAAGCGGCCCTCAAACGGCGCCTGAAAGCAGCCAGCCAAAGCAAGACGATGGTACTCATTACCCACCGCACCTCCTTGCTGGATCTGGTCGATCGTCTGATTGTTATCGACGGTGGTCGCGTCATGGCCGATGGCTCTAAAGAACAAGTGATCGAAGCGCTGAAGCAAGGGCGCATCGGCAGTTCGCGGAGGCCCGCATGATTCCGCGTATTTTCTTTTTGCCGGGCATCCGCCCACTGTCTTTTATCGAGTCAGAAACATCAAGCCAGGCTCAAGCCGTCCATGAGGACGCCATCAAGGCGCTCAAACAGCAAGAGGTACGAGGTTCTCGCTTGCTGATCTGGGTAAGCCTGCTAGTCATCGTTTCCCTAATCGTCTGGGCCAGCCTGGCGTATATCGATGAAGTCGTGCGAGGTGACGGTAAAGTCGTTCCGTCGCGCCAGATTCAGGTCATTCAAAGTCTGGATGGCGGGGTTGTCGAGGAAATTCTGGTACGGCCCGGACAGTTGGTCGAACAGGGCGATGTCTTACTGCGCATCGACCCGACTCGTTTCTCCTCTTCGCTGGGAGAAAATCGCGCTGAAATGTTTTCTCTGTTGGCCAAGGCGGCACGGCTCGAAGCTATCGCCACGGGCGAACCGTTTATTGCTCCAGAAGAAGTTGCTGCGGAAGCTCCACATATTATCGATATGGAGCGGCGAGTCTGGGAAAACCGCATACTGGAAATTGAAACCACTGTCAGGCAGGCGGAAGAGCAGCTTAAACAGCGGCAACAGGAGCTGCGCGAAACCGAAGCGAATCGGGATCAGGCCGCATCCAGTTGCAGCCTGACCTCGCGCGAACTTGCTGTGACACGGCCTTTGCTCAAGAGTGGAGCCGTGTCTGAAGTCGACTTGTTACGGCTGCAGCGCGATGTTGCCCGATTCTGTGGTGAACAGAAGGCGGCAACGGCACAGATCGACCGTATCCGTGCGTCGATTGATGAAGCCACCATCAAAATCAAGGAAACAGAACTCACCGCACGCAATCAGGCCCGCGCCGATCTTTCTGAAACCCGGGGCCGCCTTGCCACGCTGCGTGAAGGGCAGACAGCGCTGGTTGACCGCGTGAAACTTGCCGAGGTGCGTTCCCCCGTGCGCGGCACCGTCAATACCTTGTCGGCCAATACCATTGGAGGTGTGGTGCAACCGGGCAAGGATATTCTGGAAATCGTGCCTACCGACGACACGCTGCTGCTGGAAGTGCGCATCAACCCGCGTGATATCGGCTTTCTTCACCCCGGCCAGAAGGCCGAAGTGAAATTCACTGCGTATGACTTTGCGGTATACGGCGGCTTGTCGGGTGAAGTTGAACAGATTGGCGCCGACACCATTACCGATGAAAAAGGCAATTCTTTCTACGTGGTGAAAGTACGTACCGAACGTGCCCACGTAGGCGACGAAGCGCTACCCATTCTTCCCGGCATGATGGCTGAAGTCCATGTGCTGACGGGCAAGCGCACAGTAATGCAGTACCTGCTCAAGCCGGTTCTGCGGGCAAGATCCAACGCCTTTACCGAGCGTTGATAAGAGAGAAAGCAGCTATGCAAGCCGTTTCTGTTTTGTTGATTACTCACGACGACTTCCTGTGGCAACACTGGCGCCAGCTGGCCCAGCCCGACTGGATGCCCGCACGCGGCAAGAGCCTGCAAGACCTGAGCCGTTGGCGCGAACAAGGCCGCAGCCTGGTCATGCTCGACGCAGGCATGCCGCATCTGCCCGACTGGGGCGACCCTGCATGGGCGGCGCAGTTCCAGGGCATGAAAGTCGTGGTGGCCACCATGCAGCCCAGCGATGAAGAAGGCAAGCGCGTGCTTACCGCCGGCGCCAGCGGTTATGTACATGCCTATTCACCCGTCGAAGCCCTGGGCACAGTGCTGCAGACAGTGAATGCCGGCGGTATCTGGATGGGCCCGACCCTGCTGGCACGCCTGCTGCGCCAGATTGATCAAAACATGCCCCGGCAGGGCGATTGGGCCGACGGCCTGACCCAGCGCGAACGCGAAGTCGCCGAACGCGCTGCGATTGGTCACAGCAACCAGACCATTGCCGAAGCATTGAATATTACCGAACGCACCGTGCGCGCCCACCTTTCCGCGGTGTTCCAGAAGCTCGGTGTCAACGACCGCTTGCTGCTGGCCTTGAAGGTACACGGCGTCAGCTGACGGCGAGGTAAGCCGGCCTCAAGGCATTACTCAATGCTGAGTATTAGCCGCTTGCCTAACACGCGAGCGGCTTTGTCGAGGGTTCTCAGACTGGGCCAATGATGCGGATCTTCCAGACGCTTGGCCTGTGGCCAGCTTGTTTCCAGCGCTCGCGCCAAGTCCGCCAAGCTACGGTCACCGCGCGCTGCGCGCAATAACAAAACACCCTGTGTTTTGGCGTCCGGGGCGATGTAATGCGCCTTTTTAACCCCCTGGCTGGGCTCAGGTATCGCCAACCCTTCGGAAAGACGGCCTTCCAGAGTCAGTGTTAACACCTCGGTGGCGTTGAAAAATATTTCTTCCAGGGTGTCACCCTCGGTGAACGCTTCGTCGAGGTCGACGAATTGAAGGCAGAAACCGCCTTCCGGCTCCTCGGTGATTAAAGCCGGGTAACGAATATCCATAGTACGTCCATGAGCGTGGAGTTTCTTGATGACGTCTTTACCGTGCATATAAATTTTATCAAAAAAGATATATTAATAATAGTTTGATATGGATATGGATTGCGAAGAGGACAGTGGGTGCTTGTCTGATCTGCCGTGATCAGAGCACTCTAGGTCATACCGTCAGAACAGGAAATTGGACAAATTTGTCCAGCAAGACGGGATGTCCCCTATTTAAATCTTGAAACAACTGGTTCCAAAGATTGGCGGCGACGCCAATAGTTTCCGCCTGTATCGGTGCGTAAGCTTTCCTTAGGCTTTTGGAAGTATGTCTGCACCTTGCAAACGTATCCGCCTGTAAGGTGCCAACCCGCTACCTGTAAAGGGGTGCAACATGGCTACCAGTTCTCTTATCACGCAAGTCACCGGACAAGCATGGGTCCGTGGCGCAGATGGTTCCCTTACGCCTTTGCGCGAAGGCATGAGCGTTCCCTCCGATGCCGCAATTGTTACCGCCGAAGGCGCCAGCGTGCAGCTTCAGCCTGACGGCATGCAGCCACTGACAATCGGCGGCAATCGCGATGTTCAGTTGAGCTCGGTGGCTGCTCCGGTAGCAGATCCTTCCTCTTCAGTAGCCGGCGTCCCCGCCGACCCCGAAGCCGCGCGCGTACTGGCGGCCCTGCAGGCGGGTGAAGACCCCTTCGCCGCGCTCGACCCCACGGCTGCGGTTCTGGCAGGTACAGGTGGCGACGACGGTGGCAGCAGCTTCACGCGTATTGCCGCGATTGTGGAAACCACCACACCGCTGGGCCTGGAATACCCGCGTCCAGTTGTGCCGGGGATTGAAGATATTCGTTTGGGCGGGATCAGTGGCGGGGCCGGCGACCCGGTTTCGGCGGTTGTCCCGCCTGCGGTCGTTCCCGATGGCCCGACCATCAATATCCCTGACGGTAACGATATTCCTGGAGGCGATGGCCAACCTCCCCAAAGCGTCCCTGGGACCTTGTCGATTTTCGAAGGAGACACCGAAACTGGCGTCACGGGCACCTTCAATTTCACGGCCCCGGGTGGGCTGCAATCCCTGACCTTCCAGTTTTCCCAAGAATCGGGTACAGACGGCGGCAGCGATGCCCCGGTGGAAACCTCGCTGGTTGTTACGCTCGCTCAGTTGCAAGCCGCGACCGATGCGACTCCCATTGAAATCGATACGGATCGTGGTTTGCTGCTGCTGACTGGCTACGACCCGGCAACAGGTGAAGTCAGCTATCGCTATGTTTCCGATGGTCGCCAGGATCATCGCCACGGCGATGATGGCGAGTCGGTATTTGATACCGTCACCATTACCGTTCAGGATAACCAAGGTCGCAGCGTGTCTGCGGACTTTGTGGCGAATATTACGGATAGTGAGCCGACTGCTGTTGCGGATTCTGATGATATTACCGCTGGAGATGAGGCTGGCTTTATCGACGGTAACGTACTGGCTAACGATGACGAAGGCGAGGACGGCCGTGAAGGCGTGGTGGACTGGAGCCATGCTGACAATGCTGCTGTGCTTGAAGCGCTAGGCGATTACGGCACATTCACCCCACAAGACAATGGTGATTGGGTATTTACGCTGAATCCTGAAAGCTTGGCGCTTGCGCAATTGGCGGCAACCGATAGCGTGCCATTTGTGCTGAAGTACAGTTTCCAGGACGCGGATGGCGACAGTGCGGAGTCCACACTGACAATCACGATCACGGGTACCAACGATGGCGTAGAACTGTCGGGTGATATTGGTGCAACCGGCGGCGATAAACAGGTGCTGGAGGCCAACTTGGAAGAAGGTACCGCATCTAATCCGGGTGCGCTGGTGAAGATAGGGTCGTTCGGTTTTACTTCGCCGGATGGTCTAGGCGATACGGGTACGGTAAAGATTGGTGACTTGGAGTTCACAGCGGCGCAACTGGCTAATCTGAATGGAGCACAGGTTATTAATACTGCGTTCGGCACGTTGGCATTGATGGGCTTTACCGGCGACCAGTATGGCGGCACGATTAGTTATCGGTACACGCTGACAGGGCATGTGGACAACGACAGCCAGCCGGATGCGACAGGTACGGGTTACCTGGAAACATTTGCGGTGGTCGTTGAAAATCGTTTAGGCGAGACGGCCACTTCGCAGTTGTCGGTGAATATTGTTGATGATGCACCGAGGGTGGCGGCAGATACGGGGGATGTAGCCGAGGGCGGTACATTGACCGTGCTTGTTGAAGATGGCGTATTGTTCAACGACCACGCTGGCGCGGATGGCTGGAATGGGGGGGATGGTGGTGTCGTGGGTGTGGTTGCCGGAGCCAATACAACGGTACATACGGATGATGCGAATACAGTCGGTACCCAGATCGACGGGCTATATGGAAAGCTGACGCTGAATGCGGATGGCAGTTACACCTATGTCGCGAAAGCGAATGCAATCAGCACAGATCAAGTCGATACCTTCGTGTACACCGTTAAGGATGCCGATGGAGATCTGGTTTCCACAACACTTACCATTAACGTTGCTGATGTGGTGAAGGATTATGAAATCAAGATTGGGACCGCTGGTGGCGACACAATAAACAGTAGCGTGGGTCACAATTCCATCATTGTCGGAGACATACCGGCCGACCCGGTTACTGAACCCGGGAAAAACTACAACATCGCCTTTATCGTAGATAGTTCTGGCAGTATGGGAGCCACCAGAGTTACCCAAGCCAAGCAAGCTATCCGCACTGTGATCCAGGCGTTGCGTGCTAGCGCGGAAAACGATCCCTCGGAAGAAACAGGTACTGTAAAAATTTATATTTCTGATTTCGACGCGTCTTTACGAAATACAGTGGTTTTCAGCTTGGATGACCCTTCGCTTGACAGTAAGCTGGACGCCTTCATGAATACTGTTTCGAGTGGTGGGGGAACCAACTACGAAGCAGCTTTCAAAGACGCGGCTAACTGGTTTCTTTCTCCCGATGTGGCGGCAAATACAGGAGAAAATCTCACTTACTTTGTTACTGATGGTATGCCCACATACTATCAACATGATGAAAGGGAGACTCTTCCAGGGCAAGGGAATGCCAATGATTATTCCATTGGTACAACTCGTGTTTTTGGTGGTAACACTTATACTGTTCTACCCAATGGAGAGGGTGGGCATGAGTGGTCCAGAAGAGGCGGGAATGGAAGCAGTACCGGGAATACAGAGAGAACACAATCGATAGCTGCTTTTGAGTTTCTTGATGATGTTTCTACAGTGGAAGCCATAGGAATCGGATCAGGTATTACTTTTTCTAATTTGAGTCCTTACGATTCTGATGGGAATCCACAAACAGGCATCGATACGAGTGAATTGGCCGAGGCTATTTTAGGCAGGATCGATCTTGTTCAAATGGGTCAAGACATAATCCGCGGAGACGACCAAGACGACATTCTGTTCGGGGATTCACTTATTCTGCCTGGACAAGATACCGGTATCTTCACGATCAATGATCTTAAAGCATATGTTGGAACCCAGATAACCAAGGAAGCGGCTGATGTAACGGATGAAGATGTCCAGACTTATATTACGATCAATCACGAACACTTCAATCGCTCTACTGATCTTGATAATCGTGACGAACTGGATGGCGGCGCCGGGAATGACATCCTCTTTGGAGGCGGCGGTAATGACACTTTGATCGGTGGTAAAGGCAACGACACGCTGTATGGCGGTGACGGCGACGACACCTTCAAATGGGTGGCCGGAGACCAAGGCTCGGTAGGAGACGGCCGGGCGGTTGATACCGTCATGGACTTCGAGATGGGTAGTGCTGACCCGACCGATGGCGATACGCTTGACCTGGCTGACCTTCTGGTAGGGGAAGCAGGGCAGGACCTCACCAATTTCCTGCATCTGTCCGAAGCGGGTGGCGACACCATCATCAACATCAATACCCAGGGCGGGCTTGCCGGCGTTGCGGCAAACAGTGATCAACAGATTGTCCTTAAAGGGGTTGCTTTGTCTGACTTTGCTGAAGGAGCGAATCTGAGCGACCAGAGCGACATCATCACCAAGCTCATCGATCAAGGCAAGATCAACGTTGACCAGTAAGCTGTAGTCGAAATCAGGCATCAACAAGCCCACGGCTCCATTCAGGGCCGTGGGCTTGCCTTTTGGGTTTCAGGTTGGTTCCGGCGCCATGTGGTGTCAGAGCTACGCCCTGTTTCATCGCCTTTCTTGTTATTTGTCAAAATTTGACAGTTCCTTGCTAAATACTGTCGCCAACGCCAATAGCGATGCCCCTCATCCTTTCGTAACATCGGTGACTATTAGTTTCGTTGCGCGTTTACAGCACGCAGCATTCCGCTGGTGTGTCGATAATTTCCTGGAGCAGGCTCAACATGGCATCCGTTTCTCTCATCACGCAAGTTACTGGTCAAGCATGGGTTCGTGGTACTGATGGTTCTCTGACGCCTTTGCGCGAAGGCATGAGCGTGCCTGCAGACGCACAGATTGTCACCGCCGACGGTGCCAGCGTACAGCTGCAGCCCGAAGGTATGCCGGCTGTGAGCATTGGCGAAAACCGCCAAGTCCAGTTGGGTGCTGATATGGCGCAGGCGCCTGTTGATCCTTCCGCTGCAGCAGCCGGTGCGCTGCCCGATGGCGATGCCGCACGCGTGTTGGCCGCCTTGCAAGCCGGTGAAGATCCTTTCGAAGTCCTTGATGCTACTGCTGCGGTAACAACCGGTGGTGGCGGTGATGACGGCGGCAGCTCGTTCACGCGTCTTGCGGCCATTATCGAAACCACCACGCCGCTGGGTCTTGAATACCCGCGCCCCAGTCAGCCGGGTATCGAAGACGTTCGCCTGGGTGGCGGTGGTGTGGGTGGTGAAGGCGCCGCAGCGCCGGTTGATGGTCTGACTGCACCCAGCACCCTGGTGATCAGCGCGGCTTCCAATGTCGTTGAAGGCAACACCATTACGTATACCGCTGTTGTCAGCAACCCCGTGGCCGGGTCGCCGCTGGTAGTCACCCTGACGAACGGCGCGATCATTACGATTCCCGTTGGCGGAACCACCGGTACGGTCGTGGTCGACACACGCCCGGACGATGTGTATCTCCAGGGCGATATTCCGGAAACCGTCGGTGTGGCAGACACGACCGGCGGTAACTACGAGAGCCTGGATACATCCAGCACGACCACGACGGTGGTGATGGATGACGATGACCCTGTTCAGATTACGCTGGAAGGCCCTGAAACTGTTGTTGAAGGTGAGCCCATCACCATCACGGCGCGTGTTGAACAGCCGCCTCAGGACACCCCACTGGTCATTACTCTGACCAATGGCGAGCAAATCACCATTGCAGTTGGTGAAACCGAAGGTTCCGTTACGTTTGAGTCGCGTGGCGACGACGACCTGGTGCAGGGCAACGACCCCAGAGAAATCGGCATTCAATCCAGCGAGGGCGGCAATTACGAGAACCCCACGCATGGCGGTTCCGTTACGACTACCGTTCTTGATAACGACGTACCTAAAATCATTGTCAGCGATGTCACCATCAACGAAGGCGACACCGGCACATTCGAAGTTACCTTCGACAAACCGGTAGACAACGCCACCACGGTGACCCTCAAAATCGAACACGGCAACACCGACGACAACGATGTCGATTCCCGCGTTCCTCCTGTTGTGGAAATTGGCGGTGTACCGGTAGCTGTCACCGATAACGGCGACGGCACCTTCAGCTTCGAACTGCCGCCCAACACCATTGATGGCGTGACTGTCACCGTTCAGAGCGGCGACGACGAAACCTTCGAAGGCGAAGAAGACTTCAAGCTGATCGTCACCCAAGAAGGCGAGACTGCTAACGGCACAGAACTGCCAGGCGGTATCCGCGGTGAAGGCACGGGCACCATCGTCGACGATGGTAGCGGCCCCGGAGACACGCCCGACGACGACCGCCCCGAAATCGTGGTGGAAGGCGGTGGTCGTGTGCGCGAAGGAGAACCCGCCGAGTTTGTTGTCAAACTGGTTGGAGAGGTCAAAGACCCACAAGAGGTTGAGCTGCAACTCGACGTGCTCACCGGCGGTACCAACAGCGCCGACGCTGCCGACGTTGGCGAGCCCGTTGTCACCTACGTTGACGCGGGCGGCAACACCGAGACCCTGACCATCGTAGATGGCAAGGTGACACTGCCTGCCGGCGTGACCGAAATCCGCGTCAGCGTTCCTACGGTGGCCGATGACACGCACGAAGGCGAAGAGACCTTCCAGTTGAAGGCGATCGACAATAACGGTGTGACCTCTAATGGCGAAGCCACGGGCGATGCGTCCATCTTCGATAAGCCTTCCATCGAAATCCCCGACACAAATGACGGCCCTGATGTGGTTCCCGGCAATGTTTCTATTGCCGAAGACGCCACCGACGCCGTGGGCGGCACCTTCATCGTTGACGCCCCTGCAGGTTTGGAAAAACTGGTCATCGCAGGTCAGGACGTCACACTGTCGGCTCTGGAAAACCTCGGCACCACCCCAGTCACCATTGGTACCGACAAGGGCTCTCTGAAACTGGTCAGCTACAACCCTGACACCGGCGCCATCGGCTACGAATACACCGTCGCCGGCGCACAAGATCACCAGGCCGGCGACGAATCCGTCGTTGACCGCTTCGAAATCATCGCAGTCGACACCCTGGAACAAACCAGTGATGGCGAGCTGGGTGTGTTGATCACGGATACGGATCCGGTGGCCAATGATGAAGATGGCGGCACGGTGGTTGAGGATGCGGCTGTTGAGCGGCTGTTTGGGAATGTGCTGGCTAACGATACGGCGATTGACGGTCCGGTTACGCTGGTGGCGTGGGGTGACAACGCTGCCGAGGTTGCCCGGGCAGAGCAGTACGGCACGTTGGCGCTGAGGGCAGACGGCACCTGGGAGTTCAAGCTGGACAACAGTCTGTCTGCGGTGCAAGCCCTGACGGAGGCTGACACGCTGGACTTCGCGTTTGATTATGTGATAACGGACTCAGATGGTGACGAGGCGACTGCGACACTGCGCTTTAGCATCCAGGGTGCGGAAGATGCAAGCAAAGTGGATGTCATCCCTGGCCAAGATACAGGTGGCCAGACGGGTGTTGTCGACGAAAAAGGTTTGGGCGACGATAGCGATCATAGTGAGACGACTGGCGGTACCATAACGCTCTCCTCGACCGACGGCATCGCGACAATAACGATTAATGATGAAACGTTTACGCTGTCTGAGTGGCAAGGCAAAAGCGTTGATACAGGCCGTGGCACGTTGACGATTACTGCTGTCACGCCCGGTAGTGACAGCTCGACTGCGACACTCACTTATAGTTACACGCTAAATGGAGCCCAGACTCACCCTGATGGTGCAGAGCGGAATACTTTGGATGAGGATCCGATTGCCGTGACAGTCACGGGTGTGGGTGGCACTACTGCAAGCGGTACGATTGAAATCACTATTGTTGACGATATCCCGACGGTGACGGTGGGCGAGGCGCTGGAGGTGGTGGCTGGCAACAGCACGGATGCGACGGCGGCGGGCAGCTTTACGTTTGACTTTGGTGCGGATGCGGACGGTGGTGCTAAGAGCTTCACGCTGAATGGCGCAGCCTTCACGGCACCGACTGAGGGAGCCCCGGCAGTAATTAGCACGGATCGTGGCACGCTGACGATCAATGTGGATGGCAGCTACACGTATGAGGCCAAGCCCAATGTGAGCGGCACGGAAGAGTTTGTGTTCGTAATCACGGACGCTGATGGTGATACGGCGACGGATACGTTGACGGTGACGATCACTAAGGCCCAAGGTCCTGAGGGTGGTGTGATCCAGGCTGTGACGGTCAATGAGTCGGGCCTGGTCGATGGCGATCCGAAGGCAGGTGGTGAGTTTGCGCTGGTGACGATTCCGACGGGCTTTGAGTTTGCTGGCGTGGTGACCCAGGGTACGTACGGTGA
>NZ_JAZDRJ010000002.1:0-311053 GCF_047501535.1 Achromobacter sp. F4_2707 | reverse complement strand
CAAGCCCAATGTGAGCGGCACGGAAGAGTTTGTGTTCGTAATCACGGACGCTGATGGTGATACGGCGACGGATACGTTGACGGTGACGATCACTAAGGCCCAAGGTCCTGAGGGTGGTGTGATCCAGGCAGTGGAAGTCAATGAGTCGGGCTTGGTCGATGGCAACCCGAACACAGGCGGTGAGTTTGCGCTGGTGACGATTCCGACAGGCTTTGAGTTCGTGGACGTTGTGACGGACGGTCAGTACGGCACGGTGAAGATGATTGATGGCAAGTTGACGTATCAGTTGACGAAGACCTTTGATCACGAAGTTGCGAACGAGGCTGATACGGCGTCGGGTGCTGATACGGTTGTGCTGTTGGTGAAGGACGGAGCAGACAACACCTTTGAAGTTGAGATGAAGGTGAACATCGTTGACGATGTTCCCACTGTTCAAGTTGACACGGGTGAGGTAATTGAAGGAGCAACGCTGACCGTACTAGCAGAGCAGGGGGTGTTGGCAAATGACCACTCTGGAGCAGACGGTTGGGCCTTGGCCGGCGGTGTGGTCGGTGTAAGTAACAGTAGTGATGAGGTGGGCACTGAGATCGATAATGCCTTTGTGATCGAAGGCAAGTATGGCACGCTGACGCTGAACAAGGACGGCGGGTACACGTATGTGGCTACTCGAGATGCTATCTCCAAAGACTCGGTCGATGAGTTTACCTATACGGTTCGTGATGGTGACGGCGATGAGCAGACGGCTACTTTGACGATCAACGTGGCCAATGCGATATTGGATTACGAGCTTAAATTTGGCAGCTCCGGTGATGACACTGTAAACGGTAGCCCAGATCACAATTCCATTATTGTGGGGGACTTGCCGACTGATCCTATTACCGTGGCTGGGCAGAACTACAACATTGCGTTTGTTGTTGATAGTTCAGGCAGTATGGGGACAGCCAGCGTCAATCAGGCCAAGCAATCGATACGTGACGTAATCCAGGCATTGAAAGATAGCGCTGCAGAAGATGATAGTGGGCATGGAGGGACAGTCAATATTTATATTTCTGACTTCGATACTTCAGTGCAGGGGTCTGTGGAATTTAATTTGAATGATCCTTCTCTTGAGTCTAAGTTGACTAGCTTTTTGAACTCCATGAGTAGTGGTGGAGGAACAAATTATGAAGCGGCGTTTAAAGATGTCGCTAATTGGTTCCATTCTGATATGGTCACTAATAATGAGGGTGAAAATATTACCTATTTCATTACTGATGGCTTGCCGACCTACTATCAGAAAGATGAAACTACAACTATTACCACAGGTTGGGGGTGGTGGTCTGAGAAACACAACGCTAATGATTATTCAATTGGTTATTCTCTTAACGGTTATACCGTCATGGCTGACGGCAAGGGTGGCCATGAATGGTCTGTACGGGGAGGAAATGGTAGCAGTACAAACAGCACAGAAAGAACACAGTCTCAAAATGCTTTTGCTCTTTTAAATGACGTTTCCAATGTCGAGGCTATCGGAATCGGCTCTGGTATTAACCAAAGTAATTTGCAACCTTATGACAGCGATGGAGTTGTCCAGACAGGCATTGAAGCTCACGAGCTTGCAAAAGCTATTCTGGGTACGCTTGAACTGGTTCAAATGGGCGAGGATAAGGTCACGGGTGGTGATGGCAATGACATCCTGTTCGGAGATTCGCTCATCCTCCCAGGTCAGGAGTCCGGCATTGCGGGAGCTAATGCCCTGAAAGCGTATGTAGGAGGTCAGACGGGCAAGGCCACCAACGCTGTGACCAATGAGGATATCCATGACTACATCACGAAGGAGCACGAGGAATTCAACCAGTCTTCGGAACTTGACAACCGCGACATATTGGATGGAGGCAGCGGCAATGATATTCTGTTCGGAGGCGGAGGTAACGACACTCTGATCGGGGGCGAAGGCGACGACATCCTGTACGGCGGTGAAGGCGACGACATCTTCCTGTGGGAAGCGGGCGATGCAGGTACGGTTGACAAGCCAGCTATCGATATTGTCAAGGACTTCGGAGTGGGCGGTACCGACACGCTGGATATCAGCGCGCTGTTGCCCGACGCTTATGGCGAAGGTGACAGCATCGACAACTACCTCAGTGTGGGCAATGAAAACGGCAAGACTGTCATCAATATCAGCACTCAGGGAGGTGGCGCTGCAGGCATCGACCAGAAGATCATTCTGGACAACCTTGCTTACGATGAACAGCAAGCCCAGCAGATCATCAATCAACTCAAGAATGACGGTACAGCTGTGAAGTCCGACATCTAAGTTTGACCCAGGCGCTAAGCGCTACCCACACAGCCTCGCCGGTCTTCCTCGCCGGCGAGGCTGTGTGCCTTCCACATCCGGGCTGCGCTTTCTGCAACACCTTGTTATAGTTGCCTAAATCCACCCGGTCATATTTTGTTATGTCTGTTGTTTCCGCTACTCGCAGTTTGCGACAGGGGTTGCTGGCTGTTGCTGCGGGGCTTTTGCTCGTTGCGGCGGCGGCGCCCGTGGCGGATGCTCTGCAGTTCGACCCGGCGCGCATCGAGCAGCAGGCGGTGTCGCGTTATGGGCAGCAAGGCGGGCAGGCGGTTGCTCAGTGGGTGAATATGCTGGGCTCGTTGGCGGGGCAGCCGGTCAGCACTCAGTTACGGCAGGTTAACGATTTCTGGAACACCAATGCCCGGGGTGGTGAAGACCGGCAGATCTGGGGGCAGGAAGACTACTGGGCTACGCCGCTCGAAACGCTGGGCAAGGGCTGGGCCGATTGCGAAGACTACGTCATTGGCAAATATTTTTCGCTGGTGCATGCGGGGGTAGACCCAAACAAGCTGCGCATGGTCTATGTGCGCGCCCGCATTGGCGGTATGGGCAGTTCGCAGAGTATTGCTCACATGGTGCTGGGTTATTACGAAACTCCCACTTCCGAGCCTTTGATTCTGGATAATCTTGTGGGCTCTATCGTTCCTGCTGGGCAGCGTCGCGATTTGCAGCCGGTGTTCAGTTTTAATGCGCATGGGGTGTATGTGGGCAGCAGGGCATCGGGCTCGGTTGAGCGTATTACGCGCTGGCAGGGCTTGCTTTCCCGTATGCAGCAAGAAGGGTTCCGGCCATAGGGTGTCCGGGCATTATGGTGTTAATCTCCTGTTACGTTTCGGCTCTCTGGTAGACGATTATGTCCTTGCTCAAGCAGCTTCTGATTAGTGTCACCGTGGCGATGGTCCTCATTCTGGTGGGCACGCTCTGGTTCAGCCTGGATAGTGCTCGAGAGTATTTGAACGAGCGCCTGCAGGTGGATGCGCAAAATACCGCTTCTTCGCTGGCGCTGTCTTTGTCGCAGCCTTCCAACCAAGATCCCATTACGCAAGAACTGCTGATCACGGCACTATTCGATAGCGGCCAATATCGTTCTATTGCCCTGACTAAACCCGATGGCGAAATGGTTTTCTCTCTGGACAGGGCGGCAGAAAGTGCCCAGGGGAATGTGCCAAGCTGGTTCAATAGTTGGCTGCCTTTGTATGCGCCGACCATCAAGCAGACGGTGAGCAATGGTTGGGTGCAAACCGGGGAAATCGCCGTCACGCCCGAGGATGGGCTGGCGCGCCAGTCTCTATGGGGGATGGCCTATCAGGTGGTGTTGCTGGTGTTGGGCGCCGGCCTGCTGTGGGCGGTTTTTGCCATTCTTCTTATCCGCTGGCTAAAGCGAGCGCTGCAAACGGAAATTTCTGAACAGGTGCGCGCGATTGCCGAGGGCGATCAAGGGCGCACGGAAGTGCGTGGTTCTGGCATTAAGGAATTGGCGCAGGTGCGCCAGGTGATTGAGTCGGTGCGTGAACGTGTGCGCGTTACGGCGGAAGAACAAAACCGGCAGATTGAGCACCTGCAGTTGGAGCTGAATTCCGATGACGTCACGGGTGTGGCCAACCGTCGCTATTTCATTAATGAATTGCGCCGCAGCCTTGAAGCGGCAGAGCTTCCTGATGGTAGCAAGATGCCGGACCACGGCCATGTGCTGATTTTCCGTCAACGTGATCTTGCTGCCATTAATGCGCTGCACGACCGCCGCCAGGCCGATGCCTGGTTGCGTAGTGTGGGGGAAGCCGTGAAAGCAGTTCTGCAGGTGCATCAAGTGGAAGGGCGACCGGTGCCGCAACTGGCGCGTTTGAATGGTTCCGATTTTGTGATCCTGATGTCGGGTTACGCTGGCCCTGACACCGTTGAGCTCATACAGGCTGTCCGCAAAGCATTGGATGGCCTGCGTATGCGTATTGCCAACGACCGCCTGTGCCGCTGGTGTTATGCGCTGACCGATTACGAGCCGAGTTGCGACGTCGGCCAGGTGCTGGTGCGCCTGGATCACGGTCTGATGCGTGCTGAAAGCGCGGGCACGACCGATGTGGAATACCTGAGCGTCAGCGAGTTCCGCAGTACGGTGCCGCAAGTCGGGGCCGGGGAAACCGCTTGGAAGCAGTTGATTCTCGATGCGTTGGCTGACAACCGGCTGGAACTTGTGGTGAAACCGGCGACTTACCGTGATGACGATGTCGATCAGCGCCACGAGGGTTTTGTGGCCCTGCGCGAAGCGGGCGGTGGAGCTTCCCTGATTTCCGGCTATATGTTTATGCCGCCGGCCGTGCGCCTGGGCTTGTCGGGTGCGTGCGACTTGCGGGTGGTCGGCCTGGCGGCACAGTGGGTGCGCGATCACCCCGGCCACCTGGCCGTACGTGTGTCGCTGCCTTCGCTTTTGCAAATGGAATTTTTGGAAGGCGTTGAGTTCATCGTGATGCAGTCCGGCCTGCTTCCCGAGCAGTTGCAGCGCCTTTGTATTGAAATTGATGCCCATGGTTTTGTGGCGCATCCTGATGAAGTGCAGGCCTTCAGCCATATGGTGACTGCAGCGGGATGTCGCATAGGCGTACGCCGCCTGGCTGAGCAGCCCGGGGCATTGTTGAATCTTCACAAGGTGGATGTTCGTTATCTGAAGCTGGACGGCGGGTTGATTACAAGCTTGCTGGAAAGCCCGGGCGCTTTCCAGTTGTTTACAGCGATCACTGAAGCAGCGATTGGTCAGGGTATCAAGCTGTATGCCGATGGCGTGCCAGACGCGCCGACTGCAAAAATGCTTCAGGAGTATGGCGTGCTGATGTCCAGCAAGGATGTTTTCTTGCCGGATGACCACACCGATGAAGGCGGTTTTGTTGATAACTAAATGAGCGGTACGCAACCGAAGCTGTTCCGGTTGCGGGGCCGCAACGTCAGTATTCGGTTATCGTTGCAAAACTATTGCTATCCGGCATAAATCGAGCTATTATTAGCGTCTTGCCTTTAGGTGCGTACTTTTTATGGTGCGCGGGCAATAATTTCAACCCAGGCTTTGCCGGGCCGGGCTCTTGGGCCCGGGCAGGTCAAGCTGACGGGACCAAGACTGGCTGCGTGGCGTCATCAATGGTGGTGGCGCATCGCGACTAAGTTGGAACAGGAAAAATCATGATCCAAATGCAGACCACGCTCGACGTGGCCGACAACACAGGTGCACGCTCTATCATGTGCATCAAGGTGCTGGGCGGCTCGAAGCGCCGTTATGCCGCCATCGGTGACATCATCAAAGTCACAGTTAAAGAAGCGGCACCTCGCGGGCGCGTCAAAAAAGGCGAAATCTACAACGCAGTAGTGGTTCGTACCGCTAAAGGCGTTCGCCGTAAAGACGGTTCGCTGATTAAGTTCGGTGGCAATGCCGCCGTGTTGCTCAACGCCAAGCTGGAACCTATTGGCACTCGTATCTTCGGACCGGTTACGCGCGAATTGCGTACCGAGAAGTTCATGAAGATCGTGTCCTTGGCTCCCGAAGTGCTGTAAGGAGCGCAAAATGGAAAAAATCCGTAAAGGCGACGAAGTCATCGTACTGACTGGCCGCGACAAAAAGCGCCGTGGCACGGTGCTGCGCCGCGTTGATGCCGACCACGTTCTGGTCGAAGGCATCAATGTCGTCAAGAAGCACGTCAAGGGTAACCCCATGGCTGGCACTCCCGGCGGCATCATCGACAAAACCATGCCTATCCACATTTCCAATGTGGCGCTATTCAACCCGGAAACGGGCAAGGGCGACCGCGTCGGCGTGCAGGTTGTCGATGGCAAGAAAGTCCGTATATTCCGCTCCAACGGCGCTGTCGTTGGCGCGAAGGCGTAAGGGGCGATAAAACATGGCTCGTTTACAAGAGTTGTACCGCAGCAAGGTCGTTGCCGACCTGCAAGCCAAGTTTGGCTACAAAAGCGTGATGGAAGTGCCCCGCATTACCAAGATCACCCTGAACATGGGTGTGTCTGAGGCGGTGGCCGATAAAAAGGTCATTGAGCACGCCGTTGGCGACATGACCAAAATCGCCGGCCAGAAGCCGGTCATCACCAAGACCAAGAAGTCCATTGCAGGCTTCAAGATTCGCGATAACTACCCGATCGGTTGCATGGTTACCCTGCGCGGCCGTCGCATGTACGAGTTTCTTGATCGTCTGGTCGCCGTGGCTCTGCCGCGTGTGCGCGACTTCCGTGGTGTGTCCGGCCGTGCTTTCGATGGCCGTGGCAACTACAACATCGGTGTGAAGGAACAGATCATCTTTCCCGAAATCGAATACGACAAGATCGACGCTGTCCGTGGTATGAATATCAGCATTACCACCAGCGCCAAGACCGACGAGGAAGCCAAGGCACTGCTGTCCGCCTTCAACTTCCCGTTCCGCAACTAAGGGGCGATGACGTGGCAAAACTTTCCCTCATCAATCGCGATATCAAGCGCGCCAAGCTGGCCGAAAAGTACGCTGCCAAGCGTGCGGCCCTGAAGGCGATTATCGACGATCAGTCCAAGTCTGACGAAGAACGCTACGAGGCTCGTCTTGCACTGCAAGCCCTGCCGCGCAATTCCAGCCCGACCCGTCAGCGTAACCGCTGCCTGGTTACCGGCCGTCCGCGCGGTGTTTACAGCAAGTTCGGTTTGACCCGTCACAAGCTGCGCGAAATGGCGCTGCGTGGCGAGGTTCCCGGCATGACCAAGGCCAGCTGGTAGGAGATACATAATGAGCATGAGCGATCCCATCGCCGACATGTTGACCCGCGTGCGCAACGCGCAGCAAGTCAACAAAACGTCGGTCACCATGCCCTCCTCCAAGCTAAAAGCAGCAATTGCTGCTGTGCTGAAGGACGAAGGCTACATTGAAGACTTCAAGGTCAACAGCGAACAGGCCAAGCCTGAACTCGAAATCACTCTGAAGTACTACGCTGGTCAACCCGTGATCGAGCGCATCGACCGCGTCTCGCGTCCCGGTCTGCGCGTCTACAAGGGCGCCAAGGCCATTCCTCAAGTCATGAACGGCCTCGGTGTGGCCATTGTGTCCACCCCGCGTGGCGTCATGACCGATCGCAAGGCCCGCGCCACTGGCGTAGGCGGCGAAGTACTGTGCTACGTGGCCTAAGGAGATTATTAAAATGTCTCGCATAGCCAAGTATCCCGTCGAGCTGCCCAAAGGCGTCGAAGCTACGATCAGCGCTGGCCAGATCGTGGTGAAAGGTCCCCTGGGTAGCCTCACACAAGAACTGACCGGCGACGTACTCGTCCGTCAGGAAGATAACCAGCTTACATTTGCTGTTGCCAACGATTCCCGCCAGGCTAAAGCCATGTCGGGCACGATGCGCGCACTGGTGAACAATATGGTCACCGGCGTCAGCACTGGTTTTGAACGTCGTCTTAACCTGGTTGGCGTGGGTTTCCGCGCACAGGTTCAGGGCGATGCCATCAAACTGCAACTCGGTTTCTCCCACGACATCGTGCACAAGCTGCCCGCTGGCGTGAAGGCGGAATGCCCCAGCCAGACGGAAATCGTCATCAAGGGTTCCGACAAGCAGGTTGTTGGCGAGGTGGCTGCTAAGATTCGCGCTTACCGCAAGCCCGAGCCCTACAAGGGCAAAGGTGTGCGTTATGCCGACGAACGCGTCATCATCAAAGAAACCAAGAAGAAGTAAGCGCGCAGGCAAGGACGAATTATGGACAAGAAAACATCCCGTTTGCGTCGTGCGGTTGCCACTCGCCGGAAGATTTCCGAACTGCGCGTACATCGCCTGTCGGTTCACCGGTCGAACACGCACATTTACGCAAGCATCATTTCGCCGGAAGGCGATCGTGTGCTCCTCAGCGCTTCCACGCTGGAGCCCGAAGTGCGCAAAGAGCTGGCAAGCCAGAATGTCAGCGGGGCCAATGTTGCCGCCGCTGGTTTGGTTGGCAAGCGCGTGGCCGAGAAGGCCAAGGCTGCCGGCATCGAGCAGGTCGCATTCGACCGTTCGGGTTTCCGTTACCATGGCCGTGTCAAGGCGCTGGCCGAGGCCGCGCGTGAAGCCGGTCTGAAATTCTAAGCAAGGAATCGTCAAATGGCTAAAGCACAAGGTAGGCACGCCGCCGAGAAGGAAGACGACGGCCTGCGCGAAAAGATGATTGGCGTTAACCGCGTCAGCAAGGTGGTCAAGGGTGGTCGCACCATGTCCTTTGCTGCGCTGTCCGTAGTCGGTGATGGCGATGGCCGCATCGGCATGGGCAAGGGCAAGGCTCGTGAAGTGCCTGTGGCTGTTCAAAAAGCCATGGAACAAGCGCGCCGCGGCCTGGTTAAAGTCCCTCTTAAGAATGGCACTCTGCATCACGCAGTGGTTGGCAAGCACGGCGCTTCGACAGTGCTGATCTCGCCCGCTGCTGAAGGTACTGGCGTAATCGCCGGCGGCCCGATGCGCGCCATCTTTGAAGTGATGGGCGTTCGCAACGTCGTCGCCAAGAGTCTGGGCTCCCGCAATCCCTACAACATGGTCCGCGCAACGCTTAACGGTCTGCGCGCCTGCTCTACTCCCGCCGAAGTCGCCGCCAAGCGTGGCAAGTCGGTGGAAGACATCCTGGGGTAAGTCATGGCACAGAAGCAAATCAAGGTTACGCTCGTGCGTTCAGTTATCGGCACCAAGAAAGAGCATCGCGCTACCGTGCGTGGTCTGGGCTTGGGTCGTCTGAACAGCAGCCGTGTATTGGTCGACACGCCCGAAGTACGAGGCATGATCCGCAAGGTGGATTACCTCGTTACTGTTTCGGAAGCCTAAAGGAATCAGCATGTCTGAAACTCAACTCAATACGCTGAAGCCGGCAGAGGGCAGCAAACGCGCCCGCCGCCGTCTTGGTCGCGGTATTGGCTCCGGTCTGGGTAAGACCGGTGGCCGTGGTCACAAGGGTCAGAAGTCCCGCTCCGGCGGCTTCCATAAAGTGGGCTTTGAAGGCGGTCAGATGCCTTTGCAGCGCCGCTTGCCCAAACGTGGCTTCACGCCGCTCGGTCAACATCTCTACGCAGAAGTGCGCTTGTCCGATCTTGAGCGCCTGCCCGTCGACGAAATCGACGTCCAGGTTCTCAAGCAGGCTGGCGTGGTCGGCCAGGCAGTTCGCTATGCCAAGGTCATCAAATCCGGCGAACTCTCTCGCAAAGTCACCCTCAAGGGTGTCACCGCGACAGCTGGCGCGCGCGCTGCAATCGAAGCAGCCGGCGGCTCGCTGGCTTAAATTGAGGGGCGACGGTGGCTAAAGCACAGGCAATGAGCAAATCCGGGCCCCGATACGGCGATCTCAAGCGCCGTATCGTGTTCCTGATTCTCGCCCTGGTGGTCTATCGCATGGGCACCCACATTCCGGTGCCGGGAATCAACCCCGATGCGTTGTCCGATCTGTTCCAACAGAATTCGGGCGGTATCCTGGGCATGTTCAACATGTTCTCAGGTGGCGCACTGGAGCGGTTTTCCGTGCTGGCGTTGGGCATCATGCCCTACATCTCAGCATCCATCATCATGCAGTTGATGGCTGTGGTGGTGCCCACCCTTGAGGCAATCAAGAAGGAAGGCGAATCCGGTCGCCGCAAGATCACGCAGTACACGCGTTATTTCACCGTGGTGCTGGCGCTCGTACAGGCCGTAGGCATTTCGGTGGCGCTTGAGTCCCAACCGGGGCTGGTGATCGACCCGGGTCTGCTGTTTCGCTTTACCACTATCGTCTCGCTGGTAACCGGCACGATGTTCCTCATGTGGCTGGGTGAGCAGATCACCGAACGAGGTATGGGTAATGGGATTTCCATTCTCATCTTCGCGGGGATCGTGGCTGGCTTGCCCAGTGCGTTGGGAGGCATGTTGGATCTGGTTCGCACCGATTCCATGTCCGTGCTGTCGGCGTTGTTCGTTCTGGTTCTCGTGGTGGGCGTCACGTATCTCGTGGTGTTCGTCGAGCGTGGCCAGCGCCGTATTACGGTGAACTACGCCAAGCGTCAGGTAGGCAACAAGATCTACGGCGGGCAATCGTCCCACCTGCCGTTGAAGGTGAATATGGCCGGCGTGATCCCGCCGATCTTCGCCTCCTCGATCATTCTGTTGCCCGCAACCGTGACGAGCTGGTTTTCCGCCAACCCCAGCATGCGTTGGATGAGCGACCTGGCTGCTGCGCTTGCGCCGCACCAACCGCTGTACGTCACGCTGTTTTCGGCTCTTATCATTTTCTTCTGTTTCTTCTACACGGCTTTGGTGTTCAACAGCCGCGAGACGGCAGATAACCTGAAGAAAAGTGGAGCCTTCGTTCCGGGTATTCGTCCGGGTGAGCAGACCGCACGCTATATCGACAAGATTCTGATGCGTCTGACCCTGGCCGGTTCTATCTACATTACGCTCGTGTGTTTGTTGCCCGAGTTCATGCAGATGCGCTGGAACGTGCCGTTTTACTTTGGTGGCACTTCGCTGCTGATCATCGTGGTGGTCACAATCGACTTCATGTCCCAGGCTCAGGCCTACATGATGTCTCACCAATACGACTCGTTGCTCAAGAAGGCTAACTTCAAGGGCGCGGGCCTGCCTATGCGGTAGAAGAAAATGGCAAAAGACGACGTCATTCAGATGCAGGGTGAGGTGCTTGAAAACCTCCCAAACGCAACTTTCCGCGTCAAGCTTGAAAATGGTCACATTGTATTGGGCCATATCTCCGGCAAGATGCGCATGCATTACATCCGGATTCTGCCGGGCGACAAGGTCACAGTAGAGCTCACGCCCTATGATCTTTCCCGCGCAAGAATTGTTTTCCGCTCGAAGTAGGCGGTCCGGTTACAGGAAACTAGGAGTCAACCATGAAGGTAATGGCATCGGTAAAGCGGGTTTGCCGCAACTGCAAGATCATCAAACGTCACGGCGTGGTGCGTGTTATCTGCACCGACCCGCGTCACAAGCAGCGTCAAGGCTAATCACCGCAACGCAACGGATTTAACAAGGAAAAGTCATGGCCCGTATTGCTGGCATTAACATTCCGCCGCATCAACACGCCGAAATCGGACTTACCGCGATCTTTGGTATTGGTCGTACCCGTGCGCGCAAAATCTGCGACGCTGCAGGTGTCGAATATTCCAAAAAGGTCAAGGACCTGACCGACGGTGAGCTTGAGCGCATTCGCGATCAAATTGGCACATTCATGGTCGAGGGCGACCTGCGACGTGAAGTGCAACTGTCGATCAAGCGTCTGGTCGATCTGGGAACCTACCGTGGCATGCGCCACCGTCGCGGTCTGCCGGTTCACGGTCAGCGCACTCGCACCAACGCTCGTACTCGCAAGGGTCCGCGCCGCGCTGCCGCATCCCTGAAGAAATAATCAAGGACTATCACGATGGCAAAAGCTACTGGCGGCGCCTCGCGCGTACGCAAAAAAGTCAAAAAGAACGTGTCGGACGGCATCGCCAACGTCCACGCTTCTTTCAACAACACTATCATCACCATCACCGACCGTCAGGGCAACACCCTGTCGTGGGCGACTGCTGGTGGCGCTGGCTTCAAGGGCTCGCGGAAATCCACGCCGTTCGCGGCGCAGGTTGCTGCAGAACAGGCCGGTCGCCAGGCTATGGAATACGGTATCAAGACGCTCGACGTCCGTGTCAAGGGCCCCGGCCCCGGCCGCGAATCTTCCATTCGCTCGCTGAACGCACTGGGCATCAAGATCACCAGTATTTCCGACGTGACGCCTGTGCCGCATAACGGCTGCCGTCCGCCCAAGCGTCGTCGCATTTAAGGGGAAGAATCTTGGCACGTTATATTGGTCCCAAATGCAAACTCTCGCGTCGCGAGGGTACCGATCTCTTTCTGAAGAGCGCCCGTCGTTCGCTGGATTCCAAGTGCAAATTTGAATCCAAGCCGGGTCAGCACGGCCGCACGTCTGGTTCGCGCACTTCCGACTTCGGTCTGCAGCTGCGTGAAAAGCAAAAACTGAAGCGTATGTACGGCGTGCTGGAAAAGCAGTTCCGTAAGTACTTCGTCGAAGCCGAGCGCCGTCGTGGCAACACAGGTGAGATCCTCATCCAGTTGCTCGAACAGCGTCTGGACAACGTCGTGTACCGCATGGGCTTTGGTTCCACACGCGCAGAAGCGCGTCAGTTGGTTAACCACCGCTCCATCGAAGTGAACGGCCGTACCGCCGATATCGCTTCCATGCTGGTCAACGCCGGCGATGTCGTTTCCATCCGCGAGAAGGCCAAAGGTCAGCTGCGCATCAAGGAATCCCTTGAGCTGGCGACGGGTCAAGGCCTGCCGCAGTGGGTTGAAGTCGACACCAACAAGCTCGAAGGCACCTTCAAGCAGGTTCCGGACCGCGCCGACGTTGCTCGCGACGTTGACGAGTCCATGATCGTCGAACTTTACTCGCGCTAAGTTCGAGGGGTTGTGGGCCTCATTCGCAGGGCCCGCACCTTTCTCTATGGGCCCATCTGTCGCCGGCGGCGCAGGTGGGCTTTCCCCCCACATCAGCCTTATCGGTGTAACGAGCCGAGGGTATTGATAAAGGAATCATCATGTCTCAGGGTTTTCTGAAACCACGCTCCATTGAAGTCGAACCGGTAGGTAAGAACCACGCCAAGGTCATTATGGAGCCGTTTGAACGCGGCTATGGCCATACGCTGGGTAATGCGCTGCGCCGCATCCTGCTGTCTTCCATGACCGGCTACGCGCCCACCGAAGTGCAAATCACCGGTGTGGTGCACGAGTACTCGACTCTTCCCGGTGTGGGTGAAGACGTTGTCGACATCATGCTGAACCTCAAGGGCGTTGTCTTCAAGCTGCACAATCGCGAAGAAGTCACGCTGACCCTGCGCCGTCAAGGCACGGGCGTGGTGACCGCAGCAGATATCGACCTGCCTCACGATGTGGAAATCGTCAACCCTGATCACGTTATCGCCAACCTGACCGAAGCCGGTAAGTTGGAAATGCAGATCAAGGTCGAGCAAGGCCGTGGCTACGTGCCTGGCAACGTGCGTGCGCTGTCTGATGATCGCGCTCACACCATTGGCCGTATCCTGCTGGATGCCTCATACAGCCCCGTACGTCGCGTGAGCTATTCCGTAGAAAGCGCTCGTGTGGAACAGCGTACTGACCTCGACAAACTGGTTCTCGATATCGCCACCAACGGTGTTCTGTCGCCCGAAGAAGCGGTGCGTCAGGCTGCTCGTATCCTCATGGATCAGCTCTCCGTCTTTGCTGCTCTGGAAGGCGCCGACGAAACTTATGAAGCGCCCGCAGGTGCCAAGCCGCAGATCGACCCCGTTCTGCTGCGCCCCGTGGACGATCTCGAACTCACCGTGCGTTCGGCCAACTGCCTCAAGGCCGAAAACATCTACTACATCGGTGATCTTATTCAGCGCACCGAAAACGAGCTGCTCAAGACCCCCAACCTGGGTCGCAAGTCGCTCAACGAAATCAAGGAAGTTCTGGCCGCACGCGGCCTGACCCTGGGCATGAAGCTGGAAAACTGGCCGCCCCTGGGCCTCGAGCGTCCTTAAACAAAAAAACCGGGACAGACCCCATTTTTTAATTGGGGTCTGTCCCGGTTTAGTGGGTCAGCTCTGTGTTAGAATTGACCGTTTTTTTTCAACCTCACGGCCCGCAGCATTATGCTGATAGAAGAGCCAGGTAACGGCGGGAAACCGTCATAAGATTCAAAGGAAATTACTATGCGTCACCGTAGCGGACTTCGCAAACTCAACCGTACCAGCAGCCATCGTCTGGCCATGTTCCGCAACATGGCTGTATCGCTGATCACTCACGAAGCCATCAAGACCACGCTGCCCAAGGCAAAAGAACTGCGCCGCGTGATTGAGCCCCTCATCACTCTGGGTAAAGAGCCCACCGTGGCCAACCGCCGTCTGGCTTTCGCTCGCCTGCGCGACCGCGACGCTGTGACCAAGCTGTTCAACGAAATCGGCCCCCGCTACAAAGAGCGCAACGGTGGTTACACCCGTGTTCTGAAAATGGGCTTTCGTCAGGGCGACAACGCCCCCATGGCATTCATGGAACTGGTTGATCGTCCAGAAGTGGAAGAAGCTGAAGAGTAAGCTTTCCGCTTTACAGTAGGGGCCGGCACACAACTTGGTCGGCCACGCCAGAAACCCGCCCGGAGTATAAGCCGCGCGGGTTTTTTTGCTCTATACATGGGTGGCGAGGATAATGTTTGAGTCTATCATTTCATTTTCTTGGTGTTGGTGCTGAGTGCGACGCTTAAGAGAAACGATTTTTAGATCCAAAGTCCATGGCAGAACTTACATATATCTCTAATGATTCTAGTGCTCCCGATGACGTCGTCGTGGTGCTCAGCAACGCGCCCGATATGTTGTTGGCCAAACGTATTGCCCACATGTTGGTTGAGGAATATCTAGCCGCTTGTGTGAACCTTGGTGCACCATATCTGTCCATGTATATGTGGGAAGGCGAGCTGGAAGGGGCTGAAGAGGTTCCGCTTACGATCAAGACCACGCGCGGGCAATTGCCTGCCTTGGCTGAGCGTTTGAAACAGCTGCATCCCTACGAAGTCCCCGAGTTTCTTGTGTTGCCCGTGCTCGGCGGGTTGCAAAGCTATATGGAGTGGGTGCGCGCGCAGGCGCGGCAGCAACAATGACGCTTACATCAACGATTAAAGGGCCGCGCTCAGGCCTTCGGTTTTTTCCATTGCTGTTGTTGCTGCTGGCGTCCTTCGTCATGCTGGCCAGCCCCGCAAAGGCCGATTACGAATTTCTCGATCCTGAAGACGCTTTCCGTTTTTCCGCCTCGGTATCGGCGCCGGCCACACTCGACCTGCACTACATCGTTGCGCCTGAATACTATATGTATCGGGAACGCTTCGAGATCGAAGCGCCTGAGGGCGTGGTGGTGCAAACGCACTACCCCCCCGGCCTGGTGGTTTACGACCCCACATTCGAAAAGGATATGGAGGTCTACTACGGGCAGGTAACAGTGCGCGTACAACTGGCCGACACCAATTCTCCGGCAGCTCCGCCAGTGGGTCAGCCGCTGACGCTGGCCATTACCAGTCAGGGCTGTGCAGATGCTGGTTTGTGTTACCCGCCTGAATCACGCGAGCTGCAGCTTGCTGTGACTGGAGACGGCGCCTGGAAGGTGTCCGGTGCAGGCGCTGTGGCGGGCCCGGTGCCTGCACCGCTTACCGTTGTGCTGGGCAACGATGGCAAGCCCTTGGATGGCAGCACGCTGGCGCCTGCTGCCGGTTCTTCCACCAGCTTGAACCCCTTTGATTTTGGCGATACTGGCCTGGCTACCTGGCTGGAAGGGGCGGGCTGGGTTCAGGTGGTGGGTTTGTGTTTGTTGCTGGGCCTGCTACTGGCCTTCACGCCCTGTGTATTGCCGATGGTGCCCATCATGATGGCAGTCATTGCCGGTGATGCCGGCAGCCAGGGGGGTAAGTTGTCGCGAGCGCGCGGCTTGTCGCTGGCCGCCGTATTCGTGCTTGGGATGTCGATTGTTTACACCGTGCTCGGGGTGTTTGCCGGCTTGTTGGGATCGGGTCTGATGATCTGGCTGCAAACGCCCTGGGTGCTGGTTACGTTCGCCGTGTTGTTGGCCATACTGGCGCTGGCGATGTTCGATGTATTCACTTTGCAGGCGCCCGCCGCTATGCAGACCGCGCTGAATGAACGCATGAATCGTCTTCCGGGCGGGCGGTTCAGCGGCGTGTTTGTCATGGGCATGCTGTCGGCCCTCATTGTCGGCCCCTGTGTGGCGGCTCCCCTGGCTGGAGTGCTGTTGTTTATTTCGCAAACGGGTGATGTGGTGCTGGGCGGTTCCGCCCTGTTCGCGCTGGCGTGGGGGTCGGGTATTCCGTTGCTGCTGCTGGGCGCGTCTTCCGGCGTGTTGCTGCCCAAGGCGGGCGCTTGGATGGAAGGCGTAAAGTGGGGATTCGGCATTCTGCTGTTCGCCACCGCGTGGTGGATGGTGTCGTCGTTGTTGCCCGATTGGCTGCTGATACTGGGTTGGGTGTTGCTGGCGCTGTGGTCTGCCGTACTGATGGGCGCCTTTAGTGCATTGCCCGCCGGTACGGGGGCGGGGCAGCAACTGTGGAAGGCGGTTGGTGTGATGCTGGCGGCCTGGGCACTACTGATGCTGGTGGGCTTGGCCGGTGGTGGGCGTGACCCGTTTCGCCCGCTGGCGCCGTATACCGGTTCGGTAGTGGGTGATGGTGCGTCTATGGCTGCTGCCGATGTGGGCGAGGCCGTCAAACGCCGTTTTGTACAAGTGGGTTCAGTGGCCGAACTCGACCAAGCTCTCGCTCAGGCCGACCGCCCCGTGATGTTGGATTTCTACGCTGATTGGTGTGTGTCCTGCATTGAGATGGAGCGCTACACCTTCAGTGATATCAATGTGGCTCGCAAACTCGATGGCTTTGTATTGCTGCAAGCGGATGTCACAGCCAACCATCCTGAGCACCGCGAACTTCTCAAGCGTTTCCGCCTGTTTGGCCCGCCGGGCATTATTTTCTTCGATACCCAGGGGCGAGAACTTGATGTGCGGGTGGTGGGTTTCCAGAATGCCGAACGTTTTGGCAAGGCGCTGGATGAGGTTCTACAGCAGGCAGCGCCTGGCCAGGGCGCTGAGCAAGAAGCCAAACAGGCCGCAGCGCTCACGCCCCCATCAGAGGGCGGCGCTACGGCCTTGGCAGGCGCTTCAGCCCTGCTGTCGCAGCAGCTTCGCAGCCTCAATGGCAAAGTAGGTCAGAATACCGTCACCGCCCGCGCGCTTGAAGCCCAGCAGTGATTCCATCATGACCTTGTCGTGGTCCAGCCAGCCGTTGGCGCTGGCGGCCTTCAGCATGGCGTATTCGCCGCTGACTTGATAGGCGTAGGTGGGCATGCCGAACGCCTGCTTGACGTCGCGCAGCACGTCCAGATACGGCATGCCGGGCTTGACCATAACCATGTCCGCACCTTCACGGATATCTGCGGCCACTTCACGCAGCGCTTCCGCACGGTTGGCTGGGTCCATCTGGTAGGCCATTTTGTTAGACCTGCCGAGGTTGGCAGCCGAACCCACCGCGTCGCGGAATGGGCCGTAGAAGGCGCTGGCATATTTGGCCGAGTACGCCATGATGCGGGTGTAGATGTGCTGGTTGGCTTCCAGAGCCTGGCGTAGCGCGCCGACGCGGCCGTCCATCATATCGCTGGGGGCGACAATATCCACGCCGGCTTCTGCCTGGGCCAACGCTTGGCGCACCAGTACCTCCACAGTCGGTTCGTTCAATACATAGCCGTTTTCATCAATGATGCCGTCCTGGCCATGGCTGGTGTAGGGATCAAGCGCGACATCGCACAGCACGCCCAGTTCGGGGAAACGGGATTTGAGTTCGCGTACGGCCCGTGGCACCAGGCCATCGGGGTTGGCGGCCTCAATGCCATCGGGGGTTTTCAGGCTAGGGTCAATGGCTGGGAAGAGCGACAGAACGGGGATGCCCAGTTCCAGACATTGTTCCGCCACGGGCAGTAGGGTATCGATGGAATAACGCTCGACACCTGGCATGGAAGGCACAGCCTGCCTGACGCCCTGGCCTTCAGTAATAAAAACGGGGTAGATCAGGTCGTCAACCGTCAGGGTGTGCTCGCGCACCAGACGACGGGTGAAGTCGTCGCGGCGGTTGCGCCGGGGCCGTGCGGCGGGAAAGTCGGCCTGAGGAAGAAATGAAGTCATTGCAGCTCCGGTAAACCAAGGTTCAGGGAACGACCTTGGGCGAGATCCAGTTTTCGATCAGCGTAGTAGCCTCTTCCAGCCCAATGCGGTGGGTGGCGGAAAAGGCGACGGCGCTCAGCGTGCCGAGATCGGCAAGTTCTTTTTTGAGTGCGGCAACGGCGCGCACACGCTGGCCATAAGGCAGTTTATCTGCCTTAGTCAGCAGGGCGAGGACGGGCATGCCGCGCGGCGCCAGCCAGTCGGTCAGTTGGCGGTCTAGCGCCGTAACGCCACGACGGATATCCACCAGCAGCACGACGCCTGCTAAGGAAGAGCGTTCACTCAGGTAGCGCCCCAGAACATCGGCCCATTCCTCGCGCGCGGTCTGGGCGACCGAGGCATAACCATAGCCGGGAAGGTCGACCAGATAGCCTAGGACGGCTTCCTGGTTTGGATCGAGGGGGTCGGGAATGCCGAACATATTGATCAGGCGAGTGCGACCGGGGGTTTTACTAGAGTGTGCCAGCTTGCGCTGATTGGTCAGTACGTTGATGGCGGACGACTTGCCGGCGTTCGAGCGGCCGACGAAGCAAACCTCCGGCCCGGTGGGCGGCGGAAGCTGCTCAAGACGCGCAGCGGAAATGGTAAAGCGGGCGCGATGCAGAATGGACACGGGGAATCCTGTGATGGTGTATTTGAAGCTATTGTATAATCGCAGGTTTGAAAACTCATGAATGGCGTTCCCACAACTTTATGCGGGTTCAGTCAGGTATGAGCAAATCGTGGCGCCGCTGGTGCCGGGTCGAATTCGCGATCATCGAGGTCTTCATGAAGCGTACGCTTTCCAGAATGCTTGTCGCCAGTGGTGTGTTGCTGGGCACCTGCGCAATTTCCGTCAGCCAAGCGGCTGAAGTCAACGCCAAGCCCGATGCGGCCGCAGGCGAAGCACTGTACATTAACGGTGATATGTCGCGCGGCGTCATTGCCTGTGTAAGCTGTCATGGTGACGCGGGTAACAGCGTCATCCCCATCAACCCCAATACGGCAGGGCAACCCTACGAATACCTGGTCAAGCAAATGCTCGACTTCAAGGCTCAGGGAGACAAGCCGCCTCTGCGTAACGGGTTCGATGGCGCGCCTTCGCTGATGGCGCCCATGGCCGCTCCCCTTACCGACGAAGACATCCGTAACGTATCGCTGTATCTGTCGATGCAGAAGCTGAATACGGAAATCGCGCCCACGGCCACCAACGAAGAAACCATGGAACGTGGCATGTCCATCTGGCGCGCTGGTATCGCTGCGCGCGGCGTACCCGCCTGTGCGGGCTGTCACGGGCCTGACGGTGCCGGGGTGCCGGGTAAATACCCACGTATCGCTGGTCAGTTCCCCGGCTACATTGCCGATCAGCTGCGTCTGTTCCGTAGCGGCGACCGCAACAATAGCGCTGAAATGTTTGAAATTGCTGATCGCATGTCCGATCGCGATATCGCCGCCGTGGCCGATTACGCCGCCGGCCTGCGTTGATATCTTTCAACGAAACGTAAAAGGTTTGAGCTTAAACAAACCTGAACAAGAAAGAAGTGGCCGTTTCGGCCACTCCAACAGCTAGAATAGGGGGCACGCCATCCGGGCGGCCCCTTTTTTTTCAAGTGCGATCTGTGACATCTAAGTCTTCCCCGCGCCGACTCAACGCCGACGTGATAGAACTGCTCGGCTCTATGCGGTTCGCTGTCAGCCTGCTGATGTTTATCTGCGTGGCCAGCGTGATCGGCACGGTGCTCATGCAGAACCAGCTGTCCACCGACTACTTCGACCAGTTCGGCCCGTTCTGGTACGCCGTTTTCGATAAATTCGCCATCTGGCACGTCTATAACAGTTGGTGGTTTCTTATCATCATGGCGTTCTTGGTGGTGTCCACCACGCTGTGCGTCATTCGTAATACGCCACGTTTCATCAAAGACGCCCGCTCTTTTCGTGAGCACGTGCGTGGCAGCAGCTTGCGCGCCTTTCCGCATCGGGTCGAAGGCTCTGTGCCTGAAGCGCCGGCGGGGGCGCTGGCGCGCTTGCAGCCCTGGTTGCGCAAGAACGGCTACGCCTGGAAAGAACGCAAAGACGGTGAAAGCATTATGCTGGCGGCCAAAAAAGGCAGCGCCAATCGCCTGGGGTATATCTTTGCTCACGTTGCCATTGTGGTGATCTGCGTGGGCGGGCTGCTCGACAGCGAACTGCCTGTGCGGTTGCAAGTGTGGCTGTTCGATAAAGAGCCGGTCACCGAAAACATGCTGATTTCCCAGGTGCCTGAATCGGGCCGCCTGTCGCTGAACAACCCCAGCTTCCGCGCCAATATGATGGTGCCTGAAGGGGCGACTGCGTCCAACGGCCTCATTGCTGTTGGCAACGGCCTTATCGTGCAGCCCCTGCCTTTCAGCCTGCACCTTAAGGAATTTACGGTCGACTACTATTCCACCGGCATGCCCAGCAGCTTCCGCAGCGTAGTGGAAGTCATTGATCACGAAACTGGCGAACGGTTTGAGCAGGATATTGAAGTTAACGAGCCCCTGCGGTATCGCGGTGTAACGGTTTACCAGTCCAGCTTCGAAGATGGCGGCAGTACGCTCAAGCTCACAGGCTACCCCCTTACCGGCGCGGCCAGCCGGCCATTTGAAATCAGTGGCGTGGTAGGCAGCCGCAGTGAGATCGCAATTAATCAGGGCGGGCGCCAGACGCCGCTTGCCGTGGAATTTACGGGGCTGCGGGTGATCAACGTCGAAGACCTGGGGAGTGGTGAAATGCCTCAGCCCAAGGCTGTCGTTGAGCATGTGGCGGCGGTAAGCGGCAGCGCCGCCTCGGCCAATAATGAACATATGCGTAATGTCGGGCCTAGTGTGCAATACCGCATCATCGGCGCCGATGGCCAAGCTTTCGAATACACCAACTACATGTTGCCCATCGAACTCGATGGCAGCCGCGTCATTCTTGCCGGTATCCGCGAATCGCAAGCCGTGCCATTCCGTTACATACGTATCCCTGTCGATGCCAACGATACGGTTGAAGAGTTCATGAGCCTGCGGGCGGCGCTGTTGGAACCCGGCATGGTCAATATTGCTGCGCAACGGTTTGCGGAAAAGAATGCAAATGCCACGATAGGCGCCGACATGCTGCAAAAAGCCGCAGTCGGCGCGCTGGAAAGCTTCCAGCGTGATGGGTTCAATGGGATACTAGGCAATGTGCCTGAATCCGAGCACGAAAAAGTGCTCAGTTTTGCGGTACCCATGATTCAACTATCGTTGACCGAGCTGCGCGACCTCGTGCGGGTGCGCGAAGGTCGGGAACCCATTGCCCGCAGCGGTGAGGAGTGGCAGGAAGGCCAGCGCTGGGTGCAGATGGCGCTGCTGGCTTTAGCCAATCTGCCCGATTACCCCGCACCTGTTTTCATGACGCTCAGTAGCTTTGAGCAACAGGAGGCTAGCGTTTTCCAGGTGACGCGAAGCCCGGGCAAGAATACGGTTTACCTTGGCAGCCTGTTCCTGGTGATCGGCGTGTTCGCCATGTTCTATGTGCGCGATCGCCGCATCTGGGTTTGGGCCAAGGCAAGCGAAAATGGCGGCACCGAATTACTGGCCGCTATGACGTCGCAGCGTCGCAATCTGGATTTCAACCGAGAGTTTGATCGCTTCAAGGATGCCTTCAAGCGTCTGACTACTTAAAAAGGTGCCATTATGTCCGACACCCTGACTTCATCCGATAACGCGATGTGGGATGACTCCATGTCGGCCAGCGGCGATGCCCGTGGGCAGCGCGGCAAGGTCGACTGGACGGATATCGTCTATTTTGTATTGCTGAGCTTGGGCGTGGTGTACGCGCTCAATAACTATCCTCATGCCATGGACGGCTACGAAAAGGTCATTCTGGCCTGTTCGGTGCCGGTGCTGGTCTGGATGGGCTGGCTGTGGCGGCCCCTGCGTACCTTGTGTGTGGGAGCGGGCCTGATTGCCTTGTTTGCCGTCTGGCTGTACAGCGGCGGAGACGGGCTGCACCAGGGTGACATCACCCGCTCCGAGTCGGTGTTTCTGCTCCAATACCTGCTTTCTTCGCAGTCGGCCATTCTTTGGATGTGCGCCCTGTTTGCGTTGGCAACGGTGGCCTACTGGGTAGGTTATGTCAGCCCTACTGCCGCCTGGATGGCGTCGGGCATGACGTGGGCTGCGGTTTATGCAGGCACAATCGGCCTGTTGGTGCGCTGGCGCGAAGGCCATCTGCTGGGCCCGGATATCGGCCATATTCCGGTCAGTAATCTGTACGAAGTGTTCGTACTGTTCGCCGTCATTACCGCGCTGTTCTACCTCTACTATGAAAGGCGTTACGCCACGCGCGCGCTGGGTGGGTTTGTGTTGTTGGTGGTGACATCCGTCGTGGTGTTCCTGCTTTGGTATTCCGTGACCCGCGACGCCCACCAGATTCAACCTTTAGTGCCTGCCCTCAAAAGCTGGTGGATGAAGCTGCACGTACCCGCCAACTTCATCGGCTATGGCACCTTTGCGTTGGCGGCCATGGTGGGTTTTGCCTACCTGGTGAAAGAACATAGCGAAACGACGTCGCGTCGCAAGTTGATCCCGCTATTTCTGCTGGGGGCCATCATGTGCTCCGAACCCTTCATGTTCGGTTCGCGTGAATTGTCGGTCACCTGGATGCTGTACTTCGGCATTGGTGCGCTAATCGTAGGCGCCATTCTGGCGTTCCGTGGGCCTATCGGTCGTCGCCTGCCTTCTCTGGAAGTGCTGGATGACATCATGTACCGCGCCATCGCCGTGGGTTTCGCCTTCTTTACCGTGGCCACCATTCTAGGTGCTTTGTGGGCGGCTGACGCCTGGGGCACATACTGGCAGTGGGACCCTAAGGAAACCTGGGCGCTGATTGTCTGGCTGAACTATGCGGCCTGGCTGCACATGCGTTTGATGAAAGGCCTGCGCGGTACGATGGCCGCCTATTGGGCGCTGGCAGGCTTGTTGATTACCAGCTTTGCCTTCCTGGGCGTGAATATGTTCCTGTCAGGGCTGCACTCCTACGGCGAACTCTGAGCAAGTCAGCGAGCCGCATTGGTCTGCACATTCGGCCGCTGCACTGTATTAAAAATGCTCGCGATAGCTACCGCTATTGCGAGCATTTTTGTTTTGTACTCCTGAGTCACTGTTAGCGCCTGTGGCCCGGCCTAAACTCTTATACCGAGTCTCTGGGCTATAGCGAGAGCATCTCTGAGCGATACCGAGCATCTCTGAGCAAGCAGGGGCCAGCTAGAGTGCTTGATCAGTAGGGGGGTGATCGGCAGTGGCGATTGATCAACAGTGCGTTTGATCAGGAATTGCGTCTGATATACGCCAGGGTGTCGGGGTTGCCGATCACGTCCGATACGGTTTCCGCGTCAAGAATTTCCATTGGGGTCAGGGCGGCGCTGACCGCGTAGCCTTGTACGTAGTCCACCCCCATTTCTTTCAACAGATCCAGCGCCCTCGGGTCTTCCACCCATTCCGCAATACATACCATGCCCATGTTCTGGGCCAGCTCGACGATGGTACGCACGATTGCAAGGTTGGTGTCGCTGGCCAGCATATCGCGTACGAACACGCCGTCAATCTTGACTGCGTCGGCGTCTAGCTGTTTGAGATAATTAAATGAGGTGTAACCGGCCCCAAAGTCGTCCAGCGCAATCGCCACGCCCATGCTTTTGAGTCGGGCAATGAACTTGTGGGTGCGGTCGACGTTTTGCAGAGCGACGCCTTCAGTGATTTCCACGCACAGGCGATGTGCCAGTTGCGGGTAGCGTGACAGCACCTGAAATAAGTTGTCGATGAACTGATCGTTGTTCAGCGAAACACCGCTCAGGTTGATATTGACTAACTGAGTCTTGCGCAGGCGGTCTTCATGCTTGGAAAGCCATTCCAGCGTAGCGGAGAACACCCATTTGTCGATAATGGTGATGGTGCCGCTTTCTTCGGCGCCCGAGACAATCTTGTGGGTGGGAATCAGCCTGCCGTGAGAGTCTCGTACGCGCAGGAGAATCTCAAAGTTAAAGGATTCTTCAGGGTTGTTAAGCGCCATGATGGGCTGCATTTCGAGGTACAGCCCTTTCGGGGAATCGCCGCCTTCCAGTTGGTCAAACAAGCGCAGCTCTTCGGAGTGAGCTTCCAGCTCACTGGAGTCGATTTCATAAACAACGATGTCCTTGTGCTGCTTGCGAGCGTCTCGGCAGGCTCGTGTGGCCGCGGAGATAGCCGTGGCCTTGTCCATGTCGTGGTGGAGTTCCACCACACCAATTGCAGACCGGACGTTAAAGCTGCGGTGCCCCACCTGATAGGAGCTGCCGTTCAGTGCGATGATGATCTGCTCTGCGGTCCGACGAGCAGCGGGGGCATCCATATTGGGGAACAGAATGATGAATTCATCGCTGCCTATCCGGCCCAGGCTTTGCTGTTTGCTGAGCACCTTGCGCAATCTTTGGGTGATCTGCTTAAGGATATCGTCTCCCGAAGTATGGCCGAACAGACCATTGATGCGCTTGAAATGGTCGAGATCCATATAGCCCAGAGAGCATGGCTCGCCTTTGTTCTTGAGATCTTCGATGGCTTGATCCAGGCGTTTTTCTATGCCTCGGCGATTCAGAGCGTGTGTGAGTGGATCGCTGTCGGCCATGTCACGTAGCTCGGCCATGGCCTGGGTGCGTGCGGTGATGTCCTGCAGCGAGCCTTCCACATGGTCGTCCACCAATACGGCGCGTAGGGCGAAATGCTGCTCGCCCTTGGCGTCTGCAAGATGGATTTCGGTTTCAGTACCTTTTAGGGTGGCTGCGGCGACGGCCTGCCAGTCCTGCGGCGTGAAGAAGTGATCCCAGTACAAGGGGGCGCCGCCACCTTCTTTGAGCCCCAGTATGTTGCGCAACATGGGGTTGATCCGCAGGAACTGACCGTTGGCGTCCAGGGTGAAAAGACCCAGCGGGGCTACGGCATAGCTGGTGACGAGTTCAGTCTGGGCCCGGATGCGTTCCTTTTTGCCGGCGCGGATCATGCCGCTAACTGCCAGGGCGACCATAATGTTGGACAGCAGCAGGATGATAACGCTGGCCAGCGGGTCTTCTGGTTGGCCTTGGCCGGTCAGGGCCAGCGTCAGGGAACTGAGAATAATAGCCAGCGCCAGTGTCAGCGAAATAAAGCGCCACGAGAACAGGCGTTTGGGCTGCTCTGCAATACTGATACCCAGAAGGTAAAGGCCGATGACCACAGCGACCGCCCAGATGCCCCAGCTTAAGAGCTGGAAAACGGGCCACGGCAACAGAAAAGCGGCGACGAATTGACCCACGCCTAGCCATAGCAATACGGCTTGCAGAATTGGGTGCGTATTCTTGCGCTGGCGGAATGATTGGCTGAACAGCGCGTAGGTGACAAGGTAATACGCGGCCAATGTGATTTTGCGTAGGGTGGCTAACCAATCAGTAGGCAGAACGTAGCCCAACCATTGGGTGTCCCAGCCCAGAGCGTAGGCGCCCAAGCGCAGGTTGCCGACCAGCCAGATGGCAACGAGCAGGAAAGCCCATTCTCGGTTGCGTATGGCGATGATGGTAAGAAACACGGCAAGGGTGGCGAGGCCGCCGTCCAGCAAAGCAATAGCGCGATCCAGGCGCTGGGAGGCGGCGAGCAGGTCGCTGGGTTCCCAAAGTTCTGCGGTGAATATAGTTGGCTCTATATAACTGATCTGGCAGAAGAAGCTGGAAAACGATGGGGAAGCCGTGTTTTCGTTGCCGCCAACCATAAGGGCGTAGCCCAGCCGGCTGTTTTGCATGGCCCCCGTGGTGGCGCGGCCCGATGCACTGCCCAGGATTTCCAGAGTGTCGCTGCGCCAGCAAGCCGCCGCTTGTGCGCCCCGCGCGGGAAAGTCGACCACGGTTTTGCGCCCCGCTGGCGACTCAGGCAGATCGATGGAAAACCAGATACTGTCGTTAAGCTCGAGCCGCTGCTGTTGGGGGACGGTGCGCAGCGCTTCCATCGCTTGCTGCGGCGAGGAATGCCCAATAGCTAGGGGAATACTGCGAAAATATAACGCTGCCTGGCTGGAGGTCGCCGGGTAGAGGGGGTTGAGCCCTATAACTGCGACGGCGGTAAATAGTGCGATGACAAGAGGCAGCACCCAGAGTAATAAGCGATTAATACTGCCTTTTCGCATGCCATGCAATCTCTTAATAAGCTCTAGGGGTGTATGACCTTATTGATGGCCAACAACGACTCAGAGCTTGCGTCTTGTTGATTCGCGTGGGCGCCCCATCAACAGAAATAGTAGCCCATGTTTCAGGGAGCGTACCGCTAACTTACTACGGCTTAGTTTAAGAAATCTTTAATTTGGGTCATGTGAGTCAGTCGGTTACGGGAAGAATGTATTCATTTTCAAACAGGCTGGCAATTGATTCGCGCTGCCGCACGACATGGCTGCGTGCCCCGTCCACCATGATTTCAGCCGCTCTGGGCCGCGAGTTGTACTGGCTGGACATGGTAAAAGCGTACGCGCCTGCCGACATAATAGCGAGAATGTCTCCCTGATGGAGTTCAAGCCTGCGATCGCGGGCCAGCCAGTCGCCGCTTTCGCAGATCGGGCCGACAATGTCATAGGTGGGGGTTGCGGAAGTGACAGGGCGGGGCTTGATGGGTTCGACATCGTGCCAGGCATCGTATAGCGTGGGCCGCAACAAGTCGTTCATCGCCGCATCGACGATGGCGAAATTCTTAGCCTCCGAGTGCTTGAGGTATTGAACTTCGGTCAGCAGCACGCCTGCATTGCCCACTAAAGAACGGCCGGGTTCAAGCACCAGTTCCAGGTGGCCCAACCCCGCCTGATCCAGCTTACTGAAGACTTGGGAAAACAGTGTCGTGGGTTCCAGCACTTGCTCGTTGGTGTAGCGAATGCCAATGCCGCCACCCAGGTCGAGGTGGCTCAATTCGATACCTTCGCCTCGCAGGTTCAGAATAAGAGCGATTAGTTTGTCCAGAGCGTCGAGGTAAGGCGCGGCCTCGGTGATTTGCGAACCAATATGGCAGTCGACCCCCACGATATTCAGGCCGGGGAGAGTCTGGGCGCGGCGATAAACGTCCGGCGCGTCTTCAATGGCGATGCCAAACTTATTCTCTTTCAGGCCTGTGGAGATGTAAGGGTGGGTTCGGGCGTCAACATCGGGGTTGACGCGCAGGGAGACAGGGGCCACGCGCCCGCTAGTCGATGCAACCTGGGATAAGCGTTCGAGTTCGGCTTCGGATTCCACATTGAAGCACTTTACACCGGCTTCCAGTGCGGCCTGCATTTCCCATACTTGTTTGCCTACCCCGGAAAACACCACTTTTTTGGGGTCGCCGCCAGCAGCCTGTACACGAGCCAATTCACCGCCGGAAACAATATCAAAGCCTGCTCCCAGGCGGGCAAACTCATTCAGGACGGCCAGATTGGAGTTGGCCTTCATGCCGAAGCACACCAGTGCCTTGCGGCCTTCCAATGCCCGGGCATAGCTATCCCAAGCGTCTTGCAATGCGGCCCGTGAATACACATAGAGCGGGGTGCCGAATTCCTTTGCGAGTTTGACGAGTGAAGCGTCTTCTGCGTGCAAAGTGCCGTTCTTGAGCTGGAAGCGAGGTGCGACAGTCATGATTTCCTGAAATTAACGAGTGGAGGGGCCGGGGGGCGCATCGTGCCCAGGGGGTGTGGTCAGTGTGGTTGGCGGGTCTTCCGGCGGCGGCATATAGAGTGGGCCCTTATAGCCACACGCCAGTAAGCCGCTCAGCATCAGGCCGCAAGCGATCAGGCGCATGCTGCGGCGGGCAATAACCGGCAGTTGAAAAGGCGTTTGCATGGGGTGTCCTTGGTGCGGGGATAAATGAGATGGTATCCGAAAAAAAGCCGCAACCACTCAAGGAGCGGGTCGCGGCATGGACTTTTTTATGGGCAAGCCTTCAGGGCGGCTTAAAAGCGCGTCACGCACGACGAACGCGTGCGATGAAAAAAAAGTGCGAGAGACAGTAACCGGGCAGTATGTCGAAATCTCTTGCTTTCGTCAATATGGGTAAATACCTTTACGTATATATTTTGTTTTGATGTAGAATTTATTCCTCAAATCAGAATAAAGTTCTTAATTATCAATACTATTGATTGGTTGATCTGTTCGCTTAAGGTCATGGCTTACTAAGCTTATATGCAAATAGATTGCCTCACTCAGCAGTTTGTCCGATCGTAAAAGGAGACTCAATTGCGTGGTTTGAAAGATAAATGCGTCATCGTGACTGGCGGCGGAGGCGGCATCGGCAGCGCAACCTGCACCCGTCTGGCCGAAGAAGGTGCAAAAGTTGCCGTTTTTGACATGAACCTGGCTGCAGCAGAAGGGGTTGCCGAGAAAATCCGTGCTAGCGGCGCCAGTGCTCAAGCGTTTCAGTGTGATATTACCGACCGTTCGCAGGTCGATGCCGCTGTGGCCAAGGTGGAAGCTGACCTCGGGCCGGTACATGCATTAGTGAACAATGCCGGGTGGGACGTTTTCAAGCCTTTTCTCAAAACCGTTCCCGAAGAGTGGGAAAAACTGATCAACATTAATCTGGTTGGCGCACTGCACATGTTGCACGCCGTTCTGCCGGGCATGGTGGAGCGCAAGCAGGGCCGTATTGTCAATGTGGCCTCCGATGCAGCGCGGGGCGGCTCGTCAGGCGAAGCCGTTTATTCAGCCTGCAAGGGCGGCTTGGTGGCGTTGGCTAAGACCCTGGCCCGCGAACATGCGCGCCATGGCATTACCGTTAATGTGGTGTGCCCCGGCCCTACAGATACCGCTTTGCTGGCAAGTGTGGCCGAAGGCGCGCGCGACCCGGCCAAGCTGGTTGAGGCGTTTCGTAGTGCTATCCCTCTGGGGCGGATCGGCCAGCCTGACGATCTCGCGGGCGCGATTGCATTCTTTACTAGTGACGATGCTGACTTCATCACCGGCCAGGTCATTTCTGTGTCTGGTGGCCTGACCATGCACGGTTAAGGCGCGTCTTTTTCTCTATATCAGAACACTTATCATGAAATTCGAAGACATTCTTTACGAAGTACGCAACGGCGTGGCGTGGATCACCATCAACCGCCCTGAAAAGATGAATGCTTTCCGTGGCACGACCTGCGATGAGCTCATCAAGGCTTTGAACAAGGCGGGGTATGATCGCGAAGTAGGGTGTATTGTCCTGGCGGGGGCGGGAGACCGTGCGTTTTGCACCGGCGGTGACCAATCCGCCCACGATGGCAACTACGACGGCCGTGGCACGATTGGCTTGCCCATGGAAGAGCTGCATACGGCGATCCGCGATGTACCCAAACCGGTTATTGCACGCGTGCAGGGGTATGCCATTGGCGGCGGCAATGTGCTGTGCACTATTTGCGACCTGACGATTTGTTCCGACAAGGCGATCTTTGGTCAGGTCGGGCCCAAGATGGGGTCGGTTGACCCAGGTTACGGCACGGCATTTCTGGCCCGCGTCGTAGGCGAAAAGAAAGCCCGCGAAATCTGGTATCTCAACAAGCGTTATTCCGGCGAAGAAGCCGTGGCCATGGGCCTGGCAAACATCTGCGTCCCGCACGATGAACTGGATGCCACGGTGCAGGAATGGGCTGAGACGATCTGCGAGCGCAGCCCCACTGCAATCGCCATTGCCAAGCGCAGCTTCAATATGGATACCGCACATCAAAGCGGCATCGCAGGCATGGGCATGTATGCGCTCAAGCTGTATTACGACACCGATGAGTCGCGTGAAGGTGTGAGTGCACTGATGGAAAAACGTAAGCCGGAATTCCGTAAATACGCTAAATAAAACACTCCCGACGGCCACCGGGGCCACCCGGTGGCCCGGGCGTTCGAGTCCGCTGCTTAGAAAACGGCAGTCAATACAAGTTGTTGGAGACCAAGCATGACCCCTAACCCGTACATCGACGAAGACCTCCAAGCTTTGGTCGAGGCTGCCCGCCGCTTCGCCGATGAGCGTGTCAAACCCGGCTACCTTGAACGCGATGTCAGCCGCGATCTGGACCGCGGCCTGCTGCGTGAAATGGCGCAACTGGGCTTTATATGCCCCGAGTTGCCTGAAAGCGTTGGCGGGCTGGGTATGGGCAGCCTGGCTGCCGGTGTGATTCACGAACAAATCGCCCAGGCCGACCTGAGTTTTTCTTACTTGAATCTATTAGCGTCGCTCAATGGCCAGATTCTTTCCAGCCATGGAGACCGCGCTGTTGTGGATCCTTGGCTCAAAAAGCTGGTGCAAGGCGAAGCCATCTGCGCGATTGCCCTGACCGAGCCTCGCGGTGGTTCCGATGCGGCGAACCTGCAGCTGCGGGTTGAGTCGGATGGTGATGATTACATCATTAACGGCGAGAAAACCTCCATTTCCGCCGCCGACCAAGCTGATATCGCTGTCGTGTTCGGTCGCACGGGCGCCAGCGACTCGGGTGCGCACGGCGTAACGGCTCTGCTGGTGCCGATGGATGTCCCCGGTATTAGCCGCAACCGTTTCGATTGTCACGGCCAGCGAGCCATTGGCCGTGGTTCCATCTTTTTCGAGAACGTTCGCATTCCCAAGCGCTATCGCCTGGGCGAGGAAAACAAAGGCTTTGTTCAGGTGATGCAGGGTTTTGACTTTTCCCGCTCCCTGATCGGCCTGCAGTGTCTGGCGGTTGCCAGGGCGGCCTTGACAGAAACCTGGGAATACCTTACCGAACGCCGCGCTTTCGGCCAGCCTTTGTCAGCCTTCCAGGGGCTTACCCACCCGCTGGCACGTTTTGATACCGAGGTGGAAGGCGCGCGCCTGCTGTGTTTGCAAGGCTTGTGGTTGAAAGACCAAGGCTTGCCTCATACTGCTGAAGCCGGTATGGCCAAATGGTGGGGGCCGAAATTGGCCTACGACGTGGTGCACCAATGCCTGCTGTGCTTCGGGCATGGGGGCTACGACCGTGGTGTGATGGAGCAGCGCTTACGCGATATCCTGGGGTTCCAGATTGGAGACGGTACAGCGCAGATCATGAATACGATTATTGCTCGGGCGCGGGCAGGCCGCCGTAACGTGCCGGCCTGAAACAGCGCAAAGCGGCACTACTCAGAAGCAAATACAGAAAAAGCATGAATAAATCAGGAGACAGAAATGGAGTTTGACGCAGTTCTATTACCCGCACGCCGCCCCCGCATGATAGAGCAGGGGCTCTGGCATGAGCGCACCATTTTGCAAGACCTGGCCCAGTGTATTCAGGAGCGCCCGGAAACCGTTGCGTTGACTGCGATTCGCGTTGAAAGTGGCGCGGTCACCCGCTTCACCTACAAGGAGATGGACACCATGGCCCGCCGCATTGCGGTGGGGTTGTCGCGCCTTGGCGTGAAGCGCAATGATGTGGTGGCGTGTCAGTTGCCAAACTGGTGGGAGTTCACCCTGCTTTACCTGGCTTGCTCCTATATCGGGGCAGTCATGAATCCGCTGATGCACATTTTCCGTGAGCGCGAACTCGGTTTCATGCTTAAGCACGGTGAGGCCAAGGTTGTTGTCGCGCCCAGGCAGTTCCGTGGTTTTGATTACGAAACCATGTACAAAAGCCTGCAAGCATCCTTGCCCGAGTTGCAACATGCCGTCATTATCGATGGCGAAGGCCCCAATAGCTTCGAGGCCTTGCTAAGCGGGCCGGAATGGGAAAACGAGCCCGATGCAGCCGAGTTGCTGCAACGTAACCCGGCCGGGCCTGATGACATCACCCAGTTGATTTACACCTCGGGCACAACGGGCGAGCCCAAGGGGGTGATGCACACCGCCAACAGCCTGATGTCCAACATCATTCCCTACGCACAGCGTCTTAAGCTCAATTCTGACGATGTCGTGCTGATGGCCTCTCCCATGGCGCACCAAACGGGCTTTATGTACGGGCTGATGATGCCCATCATGCTTAAGGCGCGCGCCGTGCTGATGGATATCTGGCAGCCTGAGAAGGCCATTGAAACCATATTGGCCGAGAAATGCTCGTTCACCATGGCTTCTACCCCCTTCCTCACCGACCTCACCCGAGGTGTGGTGGAGTCCGGTAAAAGCTTGCCCTCCCTGCGCACTTTTCTGTGCGCGGGTGCACCGATTCCGGGGCCGCTGGTGGAGCAGGCGCGTAGCGCCCTTGGCATTAAGATTATTTCCGCGTGGGGCATGACGGAAAACGGTGCGGTTACCACAACCCGCCCTGAAGACGATGATGAGCGTTCGTTTAATACCGATGGTCTGCCCCTGCCGGGTGTGGAGCTGCGAGTGGTCGATGACAATGACCAGCCTGTGCCGGTTGGCGAATCGGGGCGCCTGCTGTTGCGTGCATGCTCGAACTTTGTCGGCTATCTGAAGCGGCCGCAATGGAACAGCACTGATGCCGACGATTGGTTTGATACGGGCGATCTGGCGCGGCTGGACGACCAAGGCTATGTTCGCATCACCGGCCGCAGCAAGGATGTCATCATTCGCGGCGGGGAAAACATCCCCGTTGTGGAAATTGAGTCGCTGCTGTATCGCCATCCGGCCATCGCACTGGCAGCCATCGTTGCCTATCCAGATGAGCGCTTGGGCGAGCGGGCCTGCGCCGTGGTTGTGCTCAAGCCTGGCCAAGAATTCGACATGGATGAAATGGTTTCCTGGCTGAAATCGAACAAGGTAGCTATCCAATACATGCCTGAACGGCTTGAAATACTGGATGAAATGCCGGCCACGCCATCAGGCAAAATTCAGAAGTTCAAGTTGCGCGAAATGGTGCAGCCCAAGGAGGCCAACACATGACGGGCAGTACCGATAGCGAAGTTTTCATCCGCACTGAAAAGCGCGGCCGTGTTGGGTTGATCACGCTTGATCGGCCCAAGCAGATGAATGCGCTCAATGATGCGCTGATGGACCAACTCGGCGCCGCCTTGATGACGTTTGAGCAGGACGACCAAACAGGCGTCATTGTTATCACGGGCTCACAGCGTGCGTTTGCGGCGGGTGCGGATATCGCAGTCATGGCCGATTGGTCATTCGCCGACGTCTATTGCGGTAACTTCATCACGCGCAATTGGGAAACCATACGCCAGGTGCGCAAGCCGGTTATTGCGGCTGTTGCAGGGTATGCAATGGGAGGCGGCTGCGAGCTGGCATTGGCGTGTGACATCATTGTGGCGGCGGAGTCGGCCCGCTTTGCACTGCCCGAAGTCAAACTGGCGTTATTGCCGGGAGCGGGGGGCACCCAACGGCTGCCCCGCGCCATAGGCAAGGCCAAGGCGATGGACATGTGTTTGTCGGCGCGTATGCTGACGGCGCAGGAAGCAGACCTTTACGGTCTGGTGTCGCGGGTTGTGCCGGATGACGAGCTGCTTGAACAAAGTCTTAAGCTCGCAACAACGATTGCGGAGTTCTCGCTTCCTGCTTTGATGGCAATAAAAACCGCTGTCAATCGTAGTTACGAGGCTCCATTGAGCGAAGGGCTGCTTTTTGAGCGGCACGCCTTATACGAGCGTTTTGCGTGTGAAGACTCTCGTGAAGGGATGCATGCCTTCCTTGAAAAACGCGAACCTGATTTCAAGCATTGCTAAAAAATAGAGCAGGTATTGCTGTCACTGCCATGGATGGCAATACCTGCTCAACACGCAGCTGCCTTGCGTAACGCAAGAGCGCTGCGATGACAGAAATTACAAAAATCATAGTATTCGGAGACAACCATGCTTGCCGTCAGTCTTATGAACGGTTTGGTTTATGGCGCCTTGCTCATTATCATGAGCTCGGGGCTGGCGCTTATTTATGGTTTGCGGCGTGTGGTCAATTTTGCCCACGGTGCACTCTATATGTTGGGTGCCTACATTGGCTATACCATCGCGATCTACAGCAATTTCTGGCTGGCGCTGTTAATTGCACCCGCCGTCATGATGCTTGTGGGCGTATTGCTGGACCGCTATGGATTCCGGCTTTTGCAAGACCGCGAGCCCCTTAATGTCATGCTGGTCACGTTCGGCCTGCTGCTCATTCTCGAAGACTTGGTCGTCTTTATTTGGGGTAAGGGTAACTATTCCCTCTTCACGCCCGAACTTCTGCGTTTCAGCATACCCATGTTTGGCAGCGACCTGCCGGCTTACCGGCTGGCCGTTTTGGTGCTTGGCCTGGCCGTGGCGCTGGGGCTGACCTTGTGGCTGCGCTATTCACGAATTGGTTTGTTCGTGCGTGCCGCCAGTACCGACCCGCTCACGACTTCCATGCAGGGCGTGAATTCCGACCGCCTGAGCGCACTCATTGTCGGGTTGGGCTGTGCGCTGGCCGGCCTGGCCGGTGTCGTGGCAGGGCCGTTTTTATCGTTGTCGCCGCACATGAGTTCCGATGTGCTGATTGATTCCTTTGTGGTGGTTGTGATCGGCGGGTTGGGGTCGCTGGCGGGGGCTTTTATCGCTGCGTTGTTGCTGGGGCTGATGCATGCTGTGGGGGCCGTTTACCTTCCGCAGGTTTCAGTGCTTCTGCCCTTCATATTCATGATTGCCGTTTTGATCTGGAAGCCGACCGGGCTTTTGGGCAGCCGCACATAAACCTGGGTGGCAGATTCTATGAAACACATGCGTTCTCTATTGAATACTCTGATCGCCCTGGTCGCTGGCTGGCTGATCATGACTTTGACAACTTCCTCAGCGTTGCTTGGCACGTTCACGCAGGCGGTGATCCACGCAGTATTCGCTCTGGGGGTGGGCTTTTTGCTTAAGCAAAATGGCCTGGTGAGTTTTGGCCATGCCTTGTTCTTCGGCGGCGCCGCTTATGCCATGGGCGTTGTTCTGGGTATGGGCTGGTTACCGGCCGAATGGGCCATTCCGGTCATTTTGTTGGGAATCGGCTTGGCTGCCTTCGTCGTGGGACTGGTCATCGTGCGTGTACCGGGCATTGCATTTGGCATGCTGACACTGGCCATTGGTCAGATGTTCTATCTGCTGGCAACGCGCACCCGCGGTATGACTGGCGGATCCGACGGCATGGGCGTGGCGTGGCCGCGAACGCTGTATGGCGTGCCTGACAGCGTGCTGTACAAGCCCGAGGTGATGTTTATGGTCGCCTGGGTTGTCATGGTGGTGGTGGCTTTGCTGCTGCAGCTGTTGCTCAAGACCCGCTTTGGGGCGGTAACGGAAGCGATACGCGATAACGAGGAAAGGGCGCGATTCATCGGTATGCGCACCACGGCGCCCAAAGCGCTGGTCTATGCGATATCGGCGGTGGTGTCCGCCATCGCAGGGCTGCTTTCCAATCTCAGTTCGGGTTTTGTTTCGCCGGAAAGTCTGCACTGGAGCGTCTCCGCCATCACCCTGTTGATGGTCATTGTTGGGGGCTTTCAAACCCTGCTGGGGCCTATTGTGGGAGCAATCGTGTACTTCATGGTGCGCGACATCCTGGGTGATTACGCCACCTATTCCATGGCCTTGTTCGGCGCCGCCCTGATTGCGGTCATTGTGTATTCGCCCCACGGCATTACCGGCGCGGTGGCGGGTTATTTCAAGAAAAAGCGGAAAGCCAAGGATGCGCAGACCGCGCAAGCACAGTTGAAAAGGAAGGCAGCATGAGTTCCCCTGTTCTTCAGGCGCAGGATGTTGCGCTCTACTATGGCGGCGTCAGGGCGCTTAACGGTGTTGATCTGGAATTGCACCGTGGCAGCATCTGCGGGCTTATCGGCCCCAATGGCGCCGGTAAATCGACGGTGATCGACGCCATCACCGGCCGCAGCGCGATTGCGCGCGGCCAGATCATCCTCGATGGCGCAGACATTACCTCGCTTGATGTCGTCGAGCGCCGCAAACGCGGCCTTTCACGCAGCTTCCAGCGCACCAGTATTTTTGAAGGCATGACAGTCAGGCGCCAGATCGAGCTGGCTTCCTGGAAGATGGGGGTGGAGGACTGGAGGGCCGACGCCGACGCCATCATGCAGGAACTGAATCTGGACGAGCTTGACGATGTACTAGCCGGGGAGCTGGGGTATGGCGAACAGCGCCGGCTGGATCTCGCGCTGGCGCTCACCGGTCGCCCCAAGGTGCTGTTGCTCGATGAGCCCATGGCCGGTCTCTCCGCCAAGGAATCGCACGACCTTGCGCAGCACCTGCAGGCGCTGACCTCCATGTGGGAGGTGTCAGTGCTGCTGGTCGAACACGATATGGATGTGGTCTTTGGGATTTGCAACTCCGTCGTGGTGTTCGAGCTGGGCCGGGTCATTGCCAATGGTTTGCCGGCAGAGGTTCGAGCCGACCCCCGGGTGAGAACCGCTTATCTCGGGAGCGCGGCATGAGCTCATTACTTTCTCTGCAAAACGTTCATGCGTATTACGGTTCTGCGCATATTCTTCACGATCTCAGCCTGCAAGTGGATGCCGGTGAGCGGGTGGCGCTGATCGGTCGTAACGGGGTGGGCAAGACAACCGTTGTCAACACTGTTCTGGGTATCGCGCAAATGAAGGGCGGCGAATTATGGCTTGGAACGGATCGTCTGGCCCGCCCGCGGCCCTACCATGCCGCCCAGCATGGGATTGCCGTTGTGCCCCAGGGGCGACGTATTGTGGCTAACCTGACTGTCGAGGAAAATTTACTGCTTGGCGGTGCGGTCGGGCGCAAAGGCCCGTGGACAGTGCCGGAAATCTATAAATTATTCCCCATCCTTCAAGAGCGTGCGCATACCCCCGGTACGGCGTTGTCTGGAGGGCAGCAGCAGATGCTGGCGGTGGGGCGTGCGCTGATGGCCAACCCTGAGCTGCTCTTGCTTGACGAGCCGACTGAAGGCCTGGCTCCCGTCATCGTCGACCAACTGGCCGATATTTTTAATCATGTTGCCGAGCAAGGCACGGCCCTGCTGCTTATCGAGCAGAACATGAACTTGGTAGTACGCGTTGCACATCGATACCTGGCCATGGCCAAAGGCACGGTCGTCAATCAAGGCGAAGTGTCTAATACGCCGCAGAGCCTTGAAGATTTGCAGTCCCACGTAGTTATCTGACCCGGCACCCGGAATAAATCCGGGGCCTAATACACCTGAGGAGGTTTTCAATGAAGTTCAAGGCCCTGACGCCGCTCTTACTCAGTGCGGCAATGCTTACGAGTTTCACCATGCCCGCAACGGCTCAAGAAAAAGAACCGCTGCGCCTTGCTCTGATTTCTTCTAAATCCGGCCCATTCGCCACCATGGGCGCCGACGTTTTAAGTGGTATACGCTTCGCTGTGGAAGAGGCTAACGCCAAAGGCGGGGTGGACGGGCGCAAGATCATCGTGGCAGAAGGCGATGACGAAAGCACACCCGATGCGGGCCGCAGAGAGGCGGAAAGGCTGGTGCGCGAAGGCAATAAATTCATTATTGGCCCGATCACATCCGGCATTTCGCTTGCCATCAGCCAGAATCTGACGCGCTGGGATGCCGCTTTCATCGGCACCATCAGCAAGGCCGACCGCCTGACTACCGATGCGTGCAGCCCGCGTTTCATTCGCACCAACCATTCAGACGCCATGGATATGGCCATGATAGAAACCTGGCTGCAGGATTACATCGACGAGGGCAACAATTTTGCAATTCTGGCTGCCGATTACGTTTGGGGCCATGACTCGGCTGAGCTGTTCGAGAAAATCGTCACCGGCAAGGGCAAGAAAGTTTCGCTCAAGTTGTTCGCGCCGCTGGGCACCAAAGATTACGCACCCTATATCCAGCAGCTGCGTGCAGCGGATGTGGATGCAATCTGGTTTGCCGATGTATCGGGCGCTATCACGTTTGTTAAGCAAGCCGCTGACTTTAACTTGATTCCTGCCACCCCTTTGATTGGCCATGCTTTGCTTTCCAATTTTGTGGTCGATGCAACGGGTGATGCCTTGACTAACGTGCCTGGCAACGTGGGTTTCACACCTGACATCGAAACCGCACAAACCAAGGCGTTTGTAGAGGCGTTCAAGGCCAAGCACGGTCGTTACCCCACAGATACCGAAGGGCAGGCCTACAACGGCGCCATGGTGCTGTTCCAGGGCGTGACAAAGGCAGGCAGTGTGGAGCCAGGTGCTGTTATGGAGGCATTGCGCGGTGCTGAAGTGGAAAGCCTGTATGGAACAGTTAAGATTCGTCCCGAAGACAATCAGATGCTGATTCCCAATTACATGGCCCGTGTGAAGATGGATGACGGCAAGCTGCGTCCTGTGATTGAAACGGCTTATCCCGCTTCCATTACCCCGCCCCCCTCCCCTCTGTGCAAGATGTAATGACAGATGCGGGCTCTTGTAGCCCGCATTTTCTGCGCCCATTTATTGGATGGGCGGCAATTCTGTCAAAATGAGGGTGTTTGCGCTGCGTCCATTCCGGACGCTTGAATTTGAATATTGCACCATAGGTGCCCCCGTCTCGAAGTAGAGAAGCTCCGGTTCATATGGTCGGAGCTTTTAATGGGGAGAAGGAGTCTTATGTGTAGCACCCTGGCAGGTTCCGAGAACACTGAACTGGATCCGGATCTGCGTAATGAGATACGCATGGAATTAGCTAATCGCTTATTTTTCCGCTTGTACCAATGCGCCAATCTTTTGCACAAGACAGGCTCTCGCGCGGTGGAGAGCGAAGGTCTCACCACGCAACAGTGGGCCGTGCTCGGCGCACTCTCACGGCCTGAAGTTGACGCCGGTATGAGCGTCAATGATCTGGCCCGGTACCTGATGGTCAGCCGCCAGAACTTGTCTGGTGTAATCGGTCGGCTTGAACGTGACGGCCACATCCGCCGCGCTTATGACGAGCGAGACCGTCGTTCACGGCTTATAAAAATGACGCCTTCGGGGCGTGTGGTGTGGCAGGAAAAAGCCCGCCCCAAGATACGGGCGTATTACGAAGACGCGCTGCACGAGTTTTCGGTGGGTGACCTGACCCACATGGTGCACTACCTGCTCAAGATGCTCGACAACATGAAGCAGATCGATCAGCGCACCAACGAAAGCGAATCAACCGAAGCACCGTAAACGGATCAAACCGCCGGCCCCTTGCAACCGCCTTGCGGTTAGAAGGGGATGTATTCCGGCTGAGGTGTATTGTTGTTCCTGAGCTGGTTCAGTAGCTCACCAATCCCATCAGAAACATTGTCCACAAGCGAGCCGCCTCCGGGCCCTAGCAGAGCATCGCTGGGAGAAGGCAGGCCGACTCGGGCCACCGCCTGACCGGGCGGGTACTCTGCGAAGTAGAAGTCGCCCTCAATGCGATTCAGGCCCGACGGCATGGGGGGGACTTCTGCCACCGGGATGTCCTTCAGGGCAAAGCGCATGTAGTTCATCCAGATCGGCAGGGCGGCGCCGCCGCCGGTTTCGCCGGAACCCAGTGAGCGGGGCTGATCGAAGCCCATCCAGACGACACCGACTTTCTCGGGCGTGTAACCGCTGAACCAGGCGTCGTGCGAATCGTTGGTCGTGCCGGTTTTCCCGCCGATGTCACCGCGTTTGAACTCTCTGTGTACCCGCGCACCCGTGCCGTAGGTGGCCACCCCGCGCAGCATGTCGTTCATGACATAGGCGGTACGAGCATCGATGACGCGCGCGGCGGCATCGCCCGCGACGACGGGCTGAGACTGCATGATGACTTTGCCGGTGCTGTCGGTGACACGATCAATGATGTAGGGCGGCACCCGATAGCCGCCATTGGCAAAGACGGCATAAGCGCCAGCCAGTTGCAACGGCGTAACGCTGCCTGCGCCCAAGGCCACGGGAAGCACGGCGGGTTGGCGCTCACGATCGAAGCCAAAGCGAGTCAGATAGTCTTGAACGTACTGGGGGCCGACCGCCTGCATGATGCGAATGGACACCATATTGCGCGACTTATACAGCCCTTGGCGCATGGTGAGCATGGGCTCGTAGGCGTTGCCGTAGTTCTTGGGTGACCAAGGCTTGGAGCCGGTCTGTTCCGCTGTGAGAACAAAGGGTTCGTCTGAGATCTGCGTGGCGGGGGTCAGGCCCTTTTCCAGCGAAGCGGCATAGATGAAAGGCTTGAACGCAGAACCGGGCTGCCGCCACGCTTGTGTTGCTCGGTTGAAGTTACCGTCCTGGAAGTGGAAGCCGCCCACTAGGGCCTGAATGGCGCCGTCTTGGGGGCGCAGTGCCACAAGCGCCGCCTGTACCTGAGGTTTGTTAATCACGCCCCAGTAGTCGTCGATTTCGTAAATGTAGACGACCGAGCCGCGCCGGATGCGAACGTCATCCTTGGCGTTTTTCACCAAACCGCGGGCGACGATTTTGAGCGCATTCGGGTTGGTAATTTCAATGATTTGCTGCGCCGTGCGGGCCACCACGATTTTATCGGGCGCCGCCGACAGCACCACAGCGGTAAGCAGGTTGTCGTTATCGGGGTGCCGGTCTTGCAGGCTGTCGAGCAGGGCATCAAAGCGCGGCAAGTCGGATTCTATGCCTGCGGGCAGGTCGATGTTTGCTTCCGGGCCGGTGTAGCGGGCCCGGCGGGTGTAATCGAGTATGCCTTCGCGTACCGCCCGGTAAGCCTGTTCCTGCTCTTCGGAATTGACCGTGGTGTAGATATTGAAGCCACGCGAGTAGATATCGTCTTGGTAGACGTTGTAGAGCAGATGGCGGGCCAGTTCCGCCACGTATTCACCGTGGATGGCATAGCCCCCCGCAGGCGTGCCGGGTGCAGATTTCAGGACGATTTCCTGATCAACGGCTGCTTGGTATTCCTCTTGGGTTAAGTAGCCCAGGGATTGCATGCGGCCCAGCACGTACAGCTGACGCGAGCGGGCGCGGTCGAAGTTGGCGATCGGGTTAAAGCGTGAAGGCGCTTTGGGGATACCCGCCAGCATGGCGGCCTCAGCCGGTGTGACTTCCCACAACTGCTTGCCGAAATACGTGCGCGACGCCGCGGCAAAGCCATAGGCGCGATGACCCAGATAGATCTGGTTCATGTAGAGATCGAGGATTTCGTCCTTGGTGAGCGTGGCCTCGATCTTGAAGGTCAGCAAGAGCTCGTAGAACTTCCGCGTGTAGGTTTTTTCCGATGAAAGGTAGAAGTTACGCGCCACCTGCATGGTAATCGTGCTGGCGCCCTGTGAGCGCGCCATAGTGGTCAGGTTGGCCAGCGCCGCGCGTGCCACACCCTTCCAGTCAATCCCGTGGTGCTGGTAAAAATTGTCGTCTTCCGCTGCTAGAATGGCCGCTTTCATGACATCTGGAATTTCGTCAAAACGCAGCACATTGCGCCGTTCCTCGCCAAACTCGCCGATCAGCACATTGTCGGCGGTGTAAATGCGCAGCGGTACACGCGGCCGGTAGTCGATCATGGCGCTCAGGTCGGGCAGGTTGGGCCAAGCCAATGCCAGGGCGAGAGTGCCCAGCAGCGCGCCGGACAGCCCCAGGCCCGCGAACAGCACTGTTGTCTTGATCAAGAAACGGCGCAGCCACGTGCGTGAGTTGGACTGCTTTTCGGAGGAAGATTGGGTGTCGGTGCTCATCAGGGGCGATTTTAAGCCTTGTGCCATCCGGTTTTGGAAGGGGGCGATGGCTTTATGTAACCGGATAATGCGGTAAAAAAGGGATTCGGTGCCCGTAAGCAGGTGATAATACACAAATGAACGGAGTTTTACCTTCAACCGTCCACAAACCGGACACAGAAGAGCGCCAGTGTGTCGCATCCTTGCCTTATGCGCGGCCCATTTTCCTGGTTGGGATGATGGGCGCGGGTAAGACAACGATAGGCCGTGGCCTGGCTCGCCTGCTGGGGCGTGAATTTCTTGATCTCGACCACGAGATAGAAAGCCGCTGCGGGGTCAAGATCACTCACATCTTCGACATCGAAGGCGAGGAAGGGTTCCGTCGGCGTGAATGCGCTGTGTTGGAACAGTGCTCAACCCAACCCAACCTGGTGCTCGCCACTGGCGGGGGCGCGGTGCTGGCCGCAGAGAACCGCCGGCGCTTGCGCGAGCACGGTGTGGTGATTTACCTGCGGGCATCGCCTGAAGAGCTGTATTCGCGTGTGGCCCGCGACCGCAGCCGCCCCTTGCTCCAAACTGCCGACCCGCAAACCCGCATCCGCGAACTGCTGGCAATGCGTGAGCCTTTGTATGAAGAAGTGGCGGATATTGTCTTTGATACCGGCAGTATGCCGGTTGCCCAGGTTGTCCGGGCATTGTTGCCCTTGCTACAGAATTTCGAGGTGAACGAATGACCATTGTGCGTGTGACGACTCCAGGCGGAGACTACCCCATTCATATTGAGGCCGGCCGGCTCGACAGGCTTTCTGAAGCCGTTCCTGCCAATGCGACCGCCATCGCGCTGGTCAGCAACGCGAATATTCTGGAACGCTACGGCGACCGCGTGCGTGCGTCCTTGGCGCGCACAGGGAAAAAATTGGTCGAGGTCGTACTACCGGACGGTGAGGAATACAAAACCTGGCAATCTCTCAATATAATTTTTGACCATTTATTACAGAATGGTCTGGATCGCAAAGCCTTGCTTGTTGCTTTTGGGGGAGGGGTGATTGGCGACATGGGCGGTTTTGCCGCCGCCTGCTACATGCGTGGCATCCGTTTTATGCAGGTTCCCACCACCCTGTTAGCTCAGGTGGATTCTTCCGTGGGGGGTAAAACCGCCATCAATCACCCCTTGGGCAAGAACATGATTGGCGCCTTCTACCAGCCGCTGGCGGTAGAAATCGACCCGGGTGTACTGGCTACGCTGCCGGCGCGCGAAATCTCTGCGGGGTTGGCCGAAGTGGTGAAGTACGGCCTCATTATTGATGCAGAGTTCTTCTCCTGGTGCGAAGCCAATGCTGCAGCACTGCGGGCGCTTGAGCCAGAAGCGGTGTCTTACGCCATTCAACGTTCTTGTGAACTCAAGGCTCGCGTGGTTTCCCAAGACGAACGCGAAAGCGGCTTGCGCGCCATTCTGAATTTGGGTCACACCTTTGGCCATGCAATTGAGTCCGGTCTAGGCTATGGTCAGTGGCTGCACGGCGAAGCCGTAGGCTGCGGCATGGTGCAGGCAGCTGAACTTTCCGCCGACTTGCTAGGGTTTCCACGCGCCGATGTCGAGCGTGTGCGCCGTGTGGTCGAAGCCATCGGCTGCCCGGTGATGGCGCCCGACTTAGGCTTTGATCGCTGGGTTGAGCTTATGGGCCACGACAAGAAAGCTGAGGGCGGCACGCTGCGCTTTGTGATGATGTCCCGCATTGGCGAGGCCGAATGCCGGGATGTCGCACCTGAAGAGTTGGTGTCGGTGCTGGCGCGTACCGTGGCGCCGGGCAGCCGGGGCTGAGCCATGACAGCGCTCGCCGCCTACGCCTGCGACCCCGCCCGCACGCGGGGCCGCCGCCACCCTGAAGATGCGCCGCAAGGCCGCAACCACTTCCAGCGCGACCGCGACCGCATCGTCCATTGCAATGCCTTCCGGCTGCTGGAATATAAAACCCAGGTCTTCATCAACCACGAAGGCGATCTCTTCCGCACCCGCCTGACCCACAGCATTGAAGTGGCGCAGATCGCCCGTACTCTGGCGCGCAATCTGGGGCTGCACGAAGACTTGATCGAAGCCATTTCGCTAGCCCATGACCTTGGCCACACGCCTTTCGGCCATGCGGGCCAGGATGAACTCAACGCCTGCATGCGAGAATTCGCTCCGGAAGCCGGTGGCTTTGAGCACAACCTGCAAAGCCTGCGGGTGGTAGATGAACTCGAAGAACGCTACGCCCGCTTCAATGGCCTGAACCTGTGTTTTGAAACCCGCGAGGGCATACTCAAGCACTGTTCGGTGCGTCATGCCAAGCAATTGGGCGATGTCGGCCGTCGCTTCATCGAGCGGCAACAACCGTCGCTGGAAGCGCAGCTGGCTAATCTGGCGGATGAAATCGCCTACAACAACCATGATATCGACGACGGCATCCGTTCCGGCCTGCTCACGGTGGAGCAATTGTTGGAGGTCGGCATCTTCGCCCGTCACTACGAAGCCGTGGAACGCCGCCATCCGGGGCTTGAACGCCGCCGCTTGGTGAGTGAAATCATTCGCAGCATGATCAACACCCTGGTTGTGGATTTGACGGAAACCACGCTGGCAGCGCTGCACGAACATCGGCCACAGTCGGCGGACGACGTCCGTGCTGCACCGGCGCTGGCGGCGTTCTCGCCAGAAGTGCGTCGCGAGGCCGACGAACTGAAAAGCTTTTTGATGCGCAACCTGTACCGTCATTCTCGCGTCATGCGCATGACCAGCAAGGCGCGCCGCATCGTGCGCGAACTGTTCATTGCCTTTCTGGAAGACCCGCGCCTGCTCGATACCGACTGGCAGCGCGACGACCCGAACCAGCAAGCGCGCGCTATCTCAGACTACATTGCGGGCATGACAGACCGCTACGCCATCGGCGAGCACCGCAACCTGTTTCAGATGTAAGGCTCAGCGCTTCAGCAAGGGCGCCAGGTATTTGCCGGTATGGCTGTCGGAGCAGGCAGCGATGTCTTCCGGTGTGCCTTGGGCAACGATGCGGCCGCCGCCGCTGCCGCCTTCGGGGCCAAGGTCGACCACCCAGTCGGCGGTCTTGATGACATCCAAATTGTGTTCAATGACAACCACCGTATTACCCGCATCCACCAATTTGCCCAGCACCTCAAGCAGCAGGGCGATATCCTGAAAATGCAGGCCGGTCGTGGGCTCGTCCAGAATGTACAGCGTGCGCCCCGTGCTGCGGCGCGACAATTCCAGCGATAGTTTGACGCGTTGCGCCTCACCACCAGACAAGGTGGTGGCGCTTTGACCCAGGCGCAGATAGGAAAGGCCGACATCCATCAGAGTCTGCAGCTTGCGCGCGACGGCGGGCACCGAACTGAAATAGTCCAGCCCCTGTTCTACGGTAAGGCCCAGCACTTCGCTGATGTTCAAGCCGCGATAGCGGATTTCCAGCGTTTCGCGGTTATAGCGTTTGCCTTGGCAGGTATCGCAATCCACGTACATGTCGGGCAGGAAATGCATTTCCACCTTGACCACGCCATCGCCCTGGCAGGCTTCGCAGCGCCCCCCTTTTACATTGAAGGAGAAACGCCCGGCATCGTAGCCGCGCGTGCGGGCTTCCGGCACACCGGCGAACAATTCACGGATAGGCGTGAACATGCCGGTGTAGGTGGCCGGGTTGCTGCGCGGTGTGCGGCCAATGGGGCTTTGGTCCACCGTGATGATTTTGTCGAAGTGCGACAGCCCTTCCAGGCTGTCGTAAGGGGCCGGTTCGGCCTGGGCGCGGTGCAAAGCGCGCGATACGGCCACCGCTAGGGTGTCGTTCACCAGCGTGGATTTACCGGAGCCCGACACGCCTGTAATGCACACAAACCGCCCGGCGGGGATGGCGAGATCCACCGCTTGCAGGTTGTTGCCGCTCGCCCCCTTAAGCGTCAGCCAGGGCTGGTCATCAGCAATGGGCCTGCGTTGCGGGATGCCAATGCTGCGGGCGCCGCTTAGATATTGGCCTGTCAGCGATGCTGAGTTGGCGGCGATTTCTTCAGGTGAACCGCTGGCCACCACTTGGCCGCCGTGCTCACCCGCGCCCGGCCCCATGTCGAGCACGTAATCCGCTGCGCGAATCATGTCTTCGTCATGTTCGACCACAATCACGCTGTTGCCTAAGTCGCGCAGGTGCTGCAGTGTCTGGATCAGGCGGTCGTTGTCGCGTTGATGCAGGCCGATGGAGGGCTCATCCAGCACATACATGACGCCAGTCAGCCCCGAACCGATCTGGCTGGCCAGGCGGATGCGCTGGGCTTCGCCGCCGGATATGGTGTCGGCGCTGCGATCCAGGGAAAGATAATTGAGGCCCACATTGTTCAGAAACTGCAGCCGTGCCACGATTTCGCGGATGATGCGCTCTGCGACTTCTTTGCGTGCGCCCTGCAGGGTGAGGTTTTCAAACCATTCCAGACAGGTATTCAGCGGCAGGGCCTCCACTTCATAAATGGGGCGGCCACGCCGTTCGTGTTCGCCGGGTTCGTCGCCAATCAATACATGGCGTGCTTCGACGCGCAGTCGCGAACCCTGGCAGTCCGGGCAGCGCTGCGTCTGGCGCAACTTGCTCAGCTCTTCACGTACAGCACTGGAATCGGTTTCGCGCCAGCGCCGTTCCAGGTTGGGAATCACGCCTTCAAAAGGGTGTTTCTTGACGGTGCTGCGACCCTTTTCGTTAATGTAGAGGAAAGCGATTTCCTCTTCGCCCGAGCCATACAACACACGTTGGCGGATGGTTTCCGGAAGCGACTCAAACGGCGTATCAAGATCGAATTCGTAATGCGCGGCCAAGCTGGTCAGCAAGGTGTGGGTAAAGGCATTACGGCGGTCCCAGCCCGCAATGGCGCCGCTGGCCAGGCTTAATTCGGGAAACGCCACAATGCGCCGTGGGTCAAAGACTTCCACATGGCCCAGCCCGTCGCACGAGGGGCAAGCGCCTACAGGGTTGTTGAAGCTGAACAGCCGGGGTTCCATTTCAGTGAGGCTGTGGTGGCAGACCGGGCAGGCGTAATGGCTGGAGAAAGGGTGTTCCTTGCCGGTGTCCATATCCAAGGCAATGGCTCTGCCGTTGGTTAACCGCAGGGCGGTTTCAAAGCTTTCGCTCAGGCGCTGCTTGGCGTCCGGGCGGATGCGCAGGCGGTCTACGACCACATCGACATCGCGTTTTTCCGTCTTTTTCAAAGAGGGCACGTCTTCAATCGCCAGCATTTCGCCGTCGATGCGCACGCGCACAAAGCCTTGCGCCTGCAAATTGGCGAATTCGTCCTCGAAGCTGCCCTTGCGTGCGCGTGCTACCGGTGCCAGAATGGCCAGGCGACTTTCTGGCGCCCAGGCCAGCACGGCATCCACCATTTGAGCCACACTTTGGGCTTGCAAGGGCAGGCCGTGTTCCGGGCAGTACGGCGTGCCAACCCGGGCGTACAGCAGGCGCAGGTAGTCGTGGATTTCGGTAATGGTGCCCACTGTGGAGCGCGGGTTGTGCCCGGCAGACTTCTGTTCAATCGAAATCGCCGGCGACAGGCCCTCGATCAGGTCCACATCGGGCTTGCTCATGAGCTGCAGAAATTGCCGCGCATAAGCCGAAAGGCTTTCCACATAGCGGCGTTGCCCTTCCGCATAAAGGGTGTCAAAAGCCAGCGATGACTTACCTGAGCCGGACAAACCCGTCACCACCACCAGCTTATGCCGGGGCAGGTCGATGGATACGTTTTTCAGGTTATGTGTGCGTGCGCCACGAATGCGAATAGCTTCCATCGTTGTTGCTTGGCCTACCTTTACCGTTTTCCAATGGCTAACTTGCTACTATAGCGTGCAGTGAATTTTCAAGAACCCTAGAGTAAGCTTTCATGACCCAGGCAGCCGCAAGCGCTGAAAAACCCCAACGCCTTAAATTAACCAGTACTGAACGTCGGGCCAGCATCATGCTGGCGTTGTTGTTCGCGTCGCGAATGTTGGGCCTGTTCCTGCTGACCCCTGTATTCGCGGTGGCGGCACAGGCGATTCCCGGTGGTAACGACGCCACCCGCGTCGGCCTGGCGCTGGGCGCCTATGGCTTGACCCAGGCGATTATGCAAATTCCACTGGGCATGGCGTCCGATCGCTTTGGGCGGCGCGCCGTTATCGTCTTTGGCATGGTGCTGTTTGTGGTGGGTGGCGTGATTTGCGCGGTCGCCACAAATGTTGACTGGATCACGGTAGGCCGCACGATTCAAGGGTTGGGTGCTGTGTCGGCGGCCATTACGGCTTGGGTGGCCGACGCCACCCGCCCGGAAGTGCGTACGCGTGCCATGGCGATGGTGGGGGCGTCCATTGGTCTGTCCTTTGCCGTGTCCCTGGTGCTGTCGCCTGTCATTGTTGGCAGCTTTGGGCTGTCCGGCCTGTTCTGGGTAATCAGTCTGTTGGGTTTTGTCTGCTTGCTGATTGCCGCCTTCGCAGTGCCCGTGGTGCCTCGCCAGGAAGAAGACATTATTCAGGCCCGTGTGCGCGATGTGCTGTCGCATGTGGATCTACTGCGTCTGAACTTTGGCGTTTTCGTGCTGCATTTCGTGCTGATGGCCATGTTTATCGTCATGCCCGGTTGGCTGGCGCGGCTGGGCGGCTATGATTCAGGCAGCCTTTGGAAGGTCTACCTGCCCGTAATCGTGCTGTCGTTTGTGGCCATGGTGCCTGCCGTGTTCTATACCGAAACGCGGCGGCTGCATAAGCGTTCGTTGGAAGTCGCCGTGCTGGGCATGGCCGTCGTGCTGGCGCTCATGCCCGTGTTCTCAACTTCGTTTGGCGGCATTTTTGTGCTGCTGGTGTTGTTCTTCGTAGCGTTCAATGTGCTGGAAGCCTTGCAGCCCTCGCTGGTGTCGCGTGTAGCGCCGCCCTCGTTTAAAGGTTTGGCATTGGGCTTTTACAACACCCTGCAATCGCTGGGCATCTTCCTGGGCGGCGTGGCGGGCGGTTTGCTGACAGCCCGCGGAGACGGCTCTCACGTCTTCTGGCTAGCCGCCGGGCTGGCCGTATTGTGGCTGCTAGCAGCGCGTGGCATGCGCCAGCCGGGCTGACTCACACTCGCGGCGTGTGTTGCGCGCCCGCGACCTTCCTAGCACTCCGTACATCTACGTGCAGCGGTGTTTTTTTGCATCGCTATGCACGATAATCATCAACAACCTTCTTCAATTACAGGTGTAAACATGGCCTCCGTTAACAAAGTCATCCTTGTGGGTAACCTCGGTCGAGATCCAGAAGTCCGCTACAGCCCCGATGGCGCAGCGATTTGCAATATTTCGCTGGCCACCACCAATGCTTGGAAAGATCGCAACACCGGCGAACGCCGCGAAGAAACCGAATGGCACCGTGTGGTGTTCTACAACCGTCTGGCCGAAATCGCGGGTGAATACCTGCGCAAAGGCCGCTCCATCTATGTGGAAGGCCGCATCAAAACCCGCAAGTGGCAAGACAAAGACACCGGGCAAGACCGCTACGCAACGGAAATCGTCGGTGAGCAAATGCAAATGCTAGGTGGCCGTGGCGACGACATGGGCGGCGGCGGTGGTGGCGGTGATTTCAACCAAGCTCCACCGGCCCGGGCCCCGCAGCAGCGTCCGGCTCCCGCGCAGCAACGCCCTGTGTCGCAAGAGCCCACCAACCTGGCCGACATGGACGACGATATCCCGTTCTAACGTTTAGCGTTTACCGAGGCCCGGAAGCTATCTGGCCATGGGTTCTTACTTAGTACGCGCATAGCGCTCTGTCGCGACATGGCCGGGTATTTGCTGGCAAAGGTGTTCCACAGACTTCTGTCTGATCAATCACGATAGGAGAACAACATGCCAGCAAAATCTAAAGCGCAACAGAAGGCGGCAGGCGCCGCTTTGTCGGCCAAACGGGGCGAAACGCCGGTGAAGGAATTGAAAGGGGCTTCCCGTTCGATGTACAAATCCATGAGCGAGAAAGAGCTGGACGACCTCGCGTCTACACCCCATAAAGGCAAGCCTGAACATGTGGGCGATAAGAAGTAATTTTTCACACCAAGCAAGGAATGCCAATGGGACGAACCATCAATAAAGCTGGCCAGCCGCCGTTCGCCGAGCCGGAATCCCCTATCGACGCCCGTTCGCAGCCGTTTGCCGCCCACCTTGAAGCCGAATACGACAGCTTATTGCCGCCGTTGCACCTGAACCGTCGAGGTTTTCTCGTGACTTCGCTGGCGGCGGGGTTTGCGGCGGCCGCTGGGCCGGTGGCGGCGCAAACGGCAATCAAGACAGAGGCGTCGGGGCTGACGGCAGGCCAGGTTCGCATTCCGGTTGAAGGCGGCTCCATCCCTGCTTACCGTGCCATGCCGGAAGGCGAGGGCGGTGCGCCTGTGATCCTGGTCATACAGGAAATTTTTGGCGTACACGAATACATACAGGATGTCTGTCGGCGCTTGGCCCGTGAAGGCTATATGGCGATAGCGCCCGAGATGTTCGTGCGTCAGGGCGATCCGGCCCGCTACACGGAGATCTCCCGTTTATTCAGCGAGGTGGTGAGCAAGGTGCCCGACGAACAAGTAATGGCCGACCTCGACGCCACCGTTGCCTGGGCAGGGCAGAATGGCGGCAATGTGAACCGCCTGGGCATCACCGGCTTTTGCTGGGGTGGGCGCGTGGTGTGGTTATATGCCGCTCACAACCCGCGGCTTAAGGCCGGTGTGGCCTGGTACGGGCGTTTGGCAGGCGATAAGAATGAATTACAGCCTCAGCAGCCGGTGGATGTGGTGAAAGATATCAACGCACCGGTGCTGGGCCTGTACGGCGAACAAGATACCGGTATTCCGCTTGATAACGTTAAAGCCATGCAGGCCGCACTGGCTAAAGGCAGCGACGCGGCCAAGGCGTCGGAAATCGTTGTCTACCCCGATGCCCCACATGCCTTCCACGCCGACTACCGGCCAAGCTATCGCAGTGAACCCGCTCAGGACGGCTGGAAGCGCACATTAGCGTGGTTTGATCAGCATCTAAGCTGATACCAGCCGATAGCCGATAGCCGATAGCCGATAGTCGGCTGTGGCTCGCGCTCGGGCAAAAGCCGGCCTGCCTTAGGTCCGGTTCAATGGTTCATAGAGTCTTGCACGAAGCAGGAAGGAGCGGAGCGTCCATCGTTATAGTTATCCCTGATGGCTATGGTGCTAACGATAAAAAATCCGAATCCCGCAGTAGAATGTCCGGCGACACTGCATTAAAGAGTGAAGATGCCACAAAAAAGAATCAAAACTGTGCGCTCTCGGACCACCTTGCGTTCCCTAGCAGCCCAATTGGGGGTGCATGTCTCAACCGTATCAAGGGTTTTGAACGGTACACCGGACGAGGCGCGCCGCGCCGCTTCGCAGGAAGTAATCGAGCGCATTCAGAATTTGGCCAGAGAGCTGAACTATCGGCCGAACCGTCAGGCCATTGGGCTTAAAACCAGCCAGAGCCGGTTGATTGGCGTAGTGGTTCCACGCCTGACCGACCTTGTGCTTGCCACCATTTATGAAGGCATTGATGCTGCGGCCAAAGACAGCAAATACCTGACTTTCGTGGGTACGACGCTGGATGTTCCAGAGAGCCAGACCGAGTTCTGTGAGATGGCGCTCGACCAAAGTGTCGAGGGGCTAATTATTGGTGATGCACGGGTCGATCATGTGGGCTATCTGGATGATCTGGCCCGCCGGAACATCCCTTTGGTTCTCGTCAGCCGTCATGCTCCTTCTCATTGCTCCGTGACTTGCGATGATGTCTTGGGCGGGCGTATGGCGGCTGATCATCTGGTTCAGCTAGGGCACACTCGGATTGCCCTCTTGGCGGGCGAACCCTATGCAACAACGGGTTTAGACAGAGCGGCCGGGTTTCTGCAAAGATGCAAGGAATTGGATATCCATATTCCCCCGCAGTGGATCATCAACAGCGGTTTCGACACGCTTAGCGGGCGTGCCGTGGGCGAACGGCTCTTTGCTTCGGGGGGTGGCGATCTGCCTACCGCCGTCTTTGCGGTCAACGATTTTCTCGCCATCGGCCTGATGGGGGCTTTACGCGATTGTGGTCTGCAGGTCGGTCACGATGTTGCGGTTGTTGGGTTCAACGATACGCCGATTGCTTCAGAACTGCCCATTGCGCTCACATCTATTGGCTCCCCCATGGAGAAAATGGGCTATCGCGGCATTGAGCTGCTGTTGGAGATCATCGCAGGGGGTCAGCCGGAATCCGAACGCCTGGAACCCACGCTTTTTGTGCGCGAGAGCTCACAGCCCCGATAATTTTTTTGCCCATTTACCCAAACGTTCGGGTTTCTACTATCTTGTAGCGCCACTCTGCCCTCTCTAGAATGCCCGAACGTTTGGGTAATTTGTCTTATGCGTGGCAGGCGGGGGCCGGAGCCTCGTTAAATGTACTGGAGTGGGCTTGATGGAAAATTTCTTCCAGCAACTTTTATTTGGTCTGTCGTTAGGCAGCACTTACGCATTGATTGCACTAGCGATCACCCTGGTTTTCAGGGGAATGGACGTCATTAACTTCGCTCAGGGCGAATTTTTTATGGCGGGCGCCTTTCTTGGCTATGTGTTTCATGTCGACTTGGAACTTTCCATGTGGCTGGCATTGCCGCTGAGCATGATTTCCGCCTACATCCTGGGTTCGTTGATTGAGCGGATTTTCCTTAGAAAGCTTGAGGACAATTCCAACGGGTTCTCCCTGCTGGTGATGACAATTGCGTTATTCATCATGATGCGGGCTGTCGCGCAGCTGATTTTCGGCTCTTCGGCCTACCGCTTCCCGGCCATGACCGATACGGTTCTGAAGTTTGGCGGCGTCCAGATCAGTGCTCAGTATGTCATCGTCATTTGCACCACCTTCATCATCATGGCGCTGCTCTATGTCTTATTCACCAAGACATCGCTGGGCCTGCAATTGCGCGCCGTCGCTCAAGACAAGACGACCGCACGCATGATGGGGATCAATGTTTCCCGGGTCAACAACATGACTTTTGGTCTGTGCTCAGTTTTGGGTGCGGTAGCCGGAATCGTCTATGTGCCGATTGCGGTGCTTACGTTTGATATGGGCCAACTCATCATCCTGAAAGGCTTTACCGCAGCGTTGCTGGGCGGTTTGGGATTGGTTTCAGGGGCGGTGCTGGGCGGCTTTTCGTTGGGAGTCATTGAGCAGTACGGCACGTTGCTGTTGTCGTCGGCTTACAAGGATTTGGTGTCGTTCTCGATTCTGCTCCTGATCATCTTGCTCAAACCCAATGGCTTGCTTGGCAAAAAGCAGATTCAGAAAGTCTAGGAGTTGGCAATGTTGATCAATAAGAAAACGGGCAATCTCATTGCCATCGCGCTTCTCGCGCTTGTACCTCTGTTGTTGAATGACCCATTTGTTACCCACATGGGCATTCGCGCAGCGACGGCTGCCATTGTGGTGATGGGCCTGACGCTGTTCATTGGGTATACGGGGCAGATTTCCCTGGGCCATGCAGCATTCTTCGGTTTGGCTGCGTACATTTCCGGCATTCTGATGAAGTCGGGCTTCCCTTTCCTGGGGTCGGTTGCGGTAGCCACCATTGTGGTGGGCTTTCTTGGCTGCCTGGTGGGGTTGCTGGTTTTGCGCACGAGTGGCCACTACCTGGCCCTGGCCAGTATTGCGGTGGGCGTGATTCTCCAAACCTTGGTGAAGAACAGCTCGATTACCGGCGGCCCATCCGGCTTGACGGCCGTGCCCGAGCCCAGCTTTTTCGGCTGGTCGCTCAATAGCGATATTTTGTATTACTACATGGTGCTGTTCTGCATGGTGGTGGGCTTCATCATCTTGCGTCGGATCACGGACTCACGCACCGGTGACGCTTTGCGATCTATTGCCAATAACGAACTGGCGGCTCAGAGCCTGGGAATTCCAGTCTTCAAGTACAAGGTGATTTCTTTCACCATCAGCACCATGTTCGCAGCCTTTGCCGGCACGCTGTTCGTCCATTACGACGGCTTTATCGACCCGGACAGGCTGGGGCTGCATATCTCAATCTTCTTTTTCGTGATGGCGTTCATCGGCGGCATCGGCAACTTGTACGGTTCGATTATCGGCGCATTTGCAATCACGATTCTCGAAGAGTATTCACAAGGATTTGGAAGCTATAACGTGCTTGTATATGGCGCATTGCTGGCCGCAGTGATTCTTTTCCTGCCTAAAGGCTTGTCTGATCTGCCCAATGCAATTCAACGCTGGAGGGCCAGATAATGACTTTGTCGGTACAAAACGTTTCCCTGCGGTTTGGCGGCGTCAGCGCACTGACCCAGGTGTCATTCGATATAGAAGAAGGCAAGGTAACCGGGCTGATCGGGCCAAACGGCGCAGGCAAGACTTCTTTGTTCAACGTGGTTAGCGGAATCTATACGCCAACGTCTGGCAAGGTGCTCTACAAAGAGCACGAAATCAGCAAGATGCGTCTGGACCAGATCAACCGCCTGGGTGTGGCGCGCACGTTTCAGAACATCATGGTGTTCCCCGACCTCACACTGGTTGAGAACGTCATGATTGGCAGGCAGAGCCGCACAAAGGCCGGGGTCTTGTCTTCTATCTTGCGTACGTCTCGGGAACGCGAAGAGCGTAAAGAGGCTGAGCGACGTTGCGTCGAACTCCTTTCCTATGTGGGGCTTGATGGCAAAAAGGATGAGCTGGCGAAAAACCTGCCGTATGGCGAGCAGCGTCAGCTCGATATTGCTCGTGCCCTGGCGACCGACCCGAAAGTATTGCTGCTGGATGAGCCGGCTGCCGGCCTGAACCTGCAGGAGCGTGTCGCGCTCAAGGCCTTGATCAAGCGGCTCAATGAGATGGGCTACACCATCGTCCTGATTGAGCATGATGTGAAGCTGGTCATGGACCTTTGCAGTCGGATCGTCGTGCTGGAATACGGCAACAAAATTTCCGAAGGCGATCCACAACAGGTTCAGAGCGACCCCAAGGTGATTGCGGCATACCTGGGTAGCGGGGGCGAATGACATGCTGAAAATACAGAATATCGACACATTTTATGGCCACGTTCATGCCATAAAAAACATCAACGTGGAGGTCGAGTCGGGTGAGTTCGTCACGCTGATTGGAGCGAACGGAGCAGGCAAAAGCACCTTGCTGAAATCCATTATCGGCCTGCAGCCGGTCAGCCAAGGCAGTATCGAGTTCTTTGGAGATCGCATCGAAGCCGAAAAGCCCGACGCCATTATCAGACGGGGCATCAGCATTGTGCCCGAAGGGCGGCGCGTTTTCCCAGAATTCACCGTGGCTGAGAACCTGGCTATCGGTGCCCGTGCGCGCCGTTCCACCAGCCAGGAAATGAAAGAAGACATCGACAAAATCCTGCAGCAGTTCCCGCGCTTGAAAGAGCGCTGGAAACAGAAAGCAGGAACGATGAGTGGCGGCGAGCAGCAGATGGTGGCGATTGGGCGTGCCCTCATGGGGCGACCCAAATTGTTGCTGCTGGATGAGCCCTCGCTGGGCTTGGCGCCGCTTGTGGTTGCTGAACTGATGGAGAAGCTGCAGGAAATTCATGCGGCAGGCACCACGATTTTGCTTGTTGAGCAGAACGTCACCCTGGCTCTGAAAATCGCTCAGCGTGGCTACCTGATGGAGTCAGGGGAGATCATTGCGACCGACACCACTAAAGCCTTGCTGGAGAGCGATACCGTGAGAAAGGCTTATCTGGGCATCGAAGATTGACGTCTTTTTCTGGCCGTTTTAATTACCCGTTCCACAAAAAGGAGATGGAGCATGTTTAATAAATCAAAGTTGTGCCTGGCGATTGTCGGGTTTGCGGCAGCCACTGGCGCTGCCCATGCCAAAGATACGTTGAAGATCGGCATCATCGAATCCATTTCGGGCCCGGCTGCCGCCTATGGTGAGAGCCATCGCATGGGAACCCAACTGGCGGTGGATCTCATCAACCAGGCAGGTGGCTTCAATGGCAAACCCATTGAATTTGTAGCGGAAGACGACCGCAGCGACCCGGCGGCAGGCATTAACGCAGCCAAAAAGCTGCTGACTCAGCAAAAAGTCGACGCCATCGTCGGCTCGTCGGCCAGTCTGGTAACCATTGCGTTCACTCGCGAGAATGAGCGCTACAAGGTGCCGGTGGTTAACGGGATGGCCGGTTCGCCCACCATTACCGAGCAGGGCTACAAGTACACATGGCGTATCAACATGACCGACGCCCAGCTGGACACCAAGGCGGTTGAGTACTTCATTGAAAACAAGCAGATCAAAAGCTTTGCGTTTCTGGTAGAGAACTCTGATTACGGCAAACCGCCTACCCAGGCTGCGGGTGAGCGTGCCAAGGAGTTGGGCGCCACGGTCACGGCCTATGAGGAATACAACCGTGGCGAAACCGACTTCAAGGCTCAGCTTTCCAAGATCAAGGAAACCAACCCGCAAGTGCTGTTTGTTCACGGTTACTACACGGAAGGCTCCATCATCGCTCGCCAAGTGAAAGAGCTGGGCCTGGATGTCACGCTGGTGGTGAACATGGGCCAGGGTGTGCCAAAGTTTGCGGAACTGGCAGGTGATGCAGCTAACGGAGCTGTCTTCCCCACCACCTGGCTGCCGGGGCTGGATAACGAAATATCCAAGAATTTCGAGAAGGCTTATAAGGAAAAATACGGTTCAGAACCGGGCGCCTTCGAAGCCGGCACCTACGATGCAATTTTCACGGTGCTTGAAGCGGCTAAACGTGGCGGCGGCGCGACTCCCAAGCAGATTCAGGAAGGTCTGAAGCAGATCGAGGGCTACGAGATTCTGATGGGCAAAATCAGTTTTGACGAGAAGCAGCAAAACAGTGGTGAAGTTCGGCTGGCCACCTTCAAGGAAGGCAAGATCGTCCCCTTCAACTAAGGAAGCAGTGGGTGCGTTGTTACGTGCCCAACCGTTTTTCCTGAGTTTATCGGCTTGACCCGGAGCGGCGCTGGAACATCATGTGCCGCTCCCGGGCGAGCAAGCCTCGTCATGGTGCATAGGAGTAGGAAATGGCATTTCAGTATGTCAAAGTGGGTGGTTCGCCATATGAAATTGGTATGCAACTGGCCCAGCAGGCAGGAGTAAAGATCAATCGCTGTATTGATCTGTATGCCGAACTGTTCGCTTCAGTCGGTGTAACTTGGGAACAGGCGGTGGAGCGCGCACAGGTTTATGTGGAAGCCATCGAAAGCTATGACCCGGACATCCTGGCCGAAATGCAGGGTATGGCCGATGGCCTGCAGCGCCCCTTGATCGATATTGTCACGCTGAATGCCCGGTCAGAAGTGATTTTTTCGGCCGCCGCCCTAGATGGCTGCACGACGTTGTCGGTCCTGCCTTCGCGCTCGGATGGGCATACCTATGTGGCGCAGAACTGGGACCATTACGTTCGATACCACGATGTCATGCTGACGGTGGAAATTGAACAGCAGGACAAGCCACGCATTCTGATGGTGACCGAAGCTGGCCTGATTGGAAAGATCGGGATGAATGATGCCGGGCTGGGCGTATGTTTCAACGCCCTGGGCTGCGAGGGAACACCTGGAGGCTTGCCCGTGCATTGCGCCGTGCGCGGGGCGTTGAACTCGCGGTCCTTGGGCGAGGCTATTGGCGCTGCCATTCAGCAGAAGTCGGCTAATGGCGTGAACCTGCACGTGGCTTCCAAGGAAGGCATTGCGGCCTGCATTGAGCTGTCCAACGATGGTTACGATGTGCTGTTCAATCAGGAAGGCGTGCTTGCGCATGCCAATCATTTCATCAGCCCTAAGCTGGTCGGCCAGGTGAAGGATAAATTCCCCGAGAGAGCGCCAGATACCTATATTCGCCTCGGCGTGGCACGCCAGCGGCTGGAGAATCACGACGGTCCCATCACCGCCGACGCCATCAGCGAGATTCTGCGCGACCATAAGAATTATCCGGATTCCATCTGCCGCCATGCGGAAAGTGACCCCCGGCCCGTGGGCAAACGCGGCAACATTTTTGAAACGGTATTTTCCATCGTCACAGACCTCGACGAAGGCGTGATGAAGGTGGCAAGTGGCTGCCCCTGCAGAACGCAATACGAAAGCTATCGCTTCGGAGAGAGGTCATGAAAAGTGCGGTAGAGCTTGTCCAAAGCTATCGCAAGGGCGAGCAATCCCCTGTGGCTGTGATTGAGGAGATGCTGGCGGCGATAAACGCCTCACCTCTGAATGCATTCATCACAGTATGCGCCGAACAGGCCAAGCAGGAAGCCGAAGCAGCTGAACAACGGCTGTCGGCAGGGGAGGCGGGCGGCGCGTTGCTGGGCGTGCCCGTAGCTGTAAAAGATTTGGTGGAAGTGGCCGGATACCGCACGACAATGGGGTCGGAACAGTATCTGGAGAATGAGTCCAGCACGGATGCCGAGGTGGTTCGCCTGCTGCGCAAGGAAGGCGCCATCGTTATCGGTAAGGCCAATACGCATCAGTTCGCCTACGGCTCTACCGGAGACCGCTCTGATTTTGGCCCGGTAAAAAATCCTGCTGATCTGTCACGGATGCCTGGCGGGTCCAGCAGTGGCTCCGCAGCGGCAGTGGCCGCGGGTCTTGCTTATGGGGCAGTGGGTACCGATACCAGTGCTTCCATCAGGTTGCCTGCTGCGTTATGCGGTGTGGTGGGCATGAAGGCGTCGCTAGGCCTTGTGTCCAAGCGCGGGGTATTCCCGCTTTCGAAAACCCTGGACTACACCGGCCCCATCTCCGCTGACGTGCGAGACAATGCTGTGTTCTTGGAGGTCATGTCCGGCAAAGAGCCCGGCACGTATACCCGCAAGCTGGATGTCGGTCTGCAAGGGCTGACCATTGGCGTGCCGCAGCGCTTCTTCACCGAGTATCTTTCGCCTTCGGTAGCCAACAGCCTTCAAGAGGCCATTCGGGCATTTGAGGCGGCTGGCTGCACGGTGAAGTCGGTGGAGATTGATCACATACAGCAGATCTACGAGGCGCAACAGCTAATCCTGAAAACCGAAGCTTATGCCGTCCACGAAGCGGCGTTGCTTAAAGGGGCGCCTTATATTGCCGAGGTGAAGGAAAGGCTGTTGGGAGGCAAGGATACCCTCGCGGTAGATTACCTGCGTAGCTTGGATTTCCAGCAAACGGCCATCGCGAGCTTCGACACTGCACTCGAAGACGTTGATGTGCTGCTGACAGCGACCTGCGGCATTACAGCCCGCTTGCTGGATGAACGCCAGACACCGTTGAATGGTGAAACCCACCACACCCCCTGGCTATTGACCCGCCTGACTGCACCAACGAATTTTTCCGGACATCCTAGTTTATCCGTGCCCTTTCTGCGCGATGAAGAAGGTTTGCCCATTGGCTTGCAGTTAATCGGAAAGATGCACGACGAAGCAACGCTGTATCAGGTGGGCGCTGGGCTGGAAGCCTGCGTATCCTCGATGTAGGCGTGTGTTGCAGCCATGAAAAAGGGAAGCGTCGGCTTCCCTTTTTTTAACTCGGCGCTGTGTTTGTTGGTATATTACGTAAGCGCTGTGCCTTGGGCAGCCGTGTTCAGGAGATTTTCATTATGAAGAAGCGGGTAGCGGTGCTTACCAGATATGCGGCGGCCTTGAGCTTGGTTTTTACCGCGCACGGCGTATCGGCGGAAACCATCACCGTATCTGCGGCGGCCAGCCTCGCCGATGCCTTCACGGAAATTGCTGCGCGGTTTTCAGCGGCTTACCCTGAAGACTCTGTGCAGTTGAATTTTGGCGCATCCGGCTCCTTACTGCAGCAAATTCTCAAAGGCGCACCGGTTGATGTGTTCGCCAGTGCCGATGAAGTCACCATGAACCGAGCTGAAGACAGGGGTTGGGTGGTGCAGGGCACACGCCAGTCGTTTGTGCAGAACACGCTGGTGCTGATTCAGCCGGCTAATGCGGGATATGTTCTGGATTCAATTGACGCTTTGCACGCGGATACGGTGCAACGCATTGCTGTGGGTAACCCGGAAAGTGTGCCTGTGGGGCGCTATGCCAAGCATTCTCTAAAGGCCGCCGGCCAGTGGGATGCGCTGCTGGAGAAAATGATTCTGGCTCAGAATGTGCGTCAGGCCCTGGATTATGTGGCGCGTGGTGAAGTGGATGCGGGCTTTGTCTATGGCACCGATGCCGTGCTGATGAAGGGCAAAGTCAAAGTGTCGTACACCGTGCCGACTGAACAGCGAATTAGTTACCCCGTTGCCGTGCTTCAGCATGGTGAGGGCAAGCCCGCCGCCCAGCGCTTTGTCGATCTACTGCTGTCTGAGGAAGGTCAGGGTGTGTTGGCAGGCTTTGGTTTTGAGCGTGCCCATTGATGGTGTCGCCGCAGCCTTTTGGCCCGTTACGCAGCCAGATGGGTTGCCAGCGCCTGTCCTCGGGCAACACAGCGGCGGGGCTTAGCTATGAGTGACTGGCCTTCTTTGGCGGAAGTACTGACGCCGCTCTTTCTATCTCTCAAAGTGGCTGTCTGGGCCACCTTATTCAGCTCGGTTACGGGTATCACTCTGGGTTTGTACCTGGCGCGCAGCGACAACCGGCTGCGCAATGTACTTGATACGCTCTGCACGCTACCCATGGTGTTGCCGCCCACCGTGCTGGGGTATTACCTGCTGGTGTTATTTGGCAGCCAGGGGGTGTTTGGCGCCTGGCTTAAGCAGCACTTTGGCATCAATCTTATCTTCAGCATTGAAGGTGCAATTGTCGCCGCCGCCGTCGTCAGTTTTCCGTTGGTATTCAAGCCTGCGCGGGCGGCGTTTGAGTCGGTGGACCACAAGCTGGAACAGGCCGGGCGGGTACTGGGCGTCAGCGAGTTGGGAATCATTCTACGTATAAGTGTGCCGGTGGCTTGGCGCGGCATTATGGCGGGCGTCATGCTGGGCTTTGTGCGGGCGCTGGGTGAGTTTGGCGCCACCCTCATGATTGCGGGCAGCATACCCGGCAAAACCCAAACCCTTTCCATTGCTATTTATGAAGCCGTTCAGGCAGGCCGGGACGGTGCCGCCAACGTTATGGCGCTGGTGATTTCCGTGGTGTGTATCAGCTTTCTGTTGATAGCGACCTGGTTGACGCAGGGGCGCCGCCAAACCCGGGGAGGCAGGGCATGAGTAGCCAGGCGAAGCTGTTCAGGCAGACAGGGGAACAGCACAACAGCGGCGAGGTGGCCGACCGGGTGGTTCCCGACCAAGGGCCGTTCAGCCCAACAACGCCCTGGTGTGATGTGCATATTCGAAAGACTCTGGTGCTTCCCACCCGCCGCTTCGAGTTGGATGTACAGTTGCGTTCCGATGCGCCACGCATTGTGTTGATGGGGCCGTCGGGCATCGGCAAGACCATGGTTTTGCAAGCCATTGCCGGATTGATCCGCCCGGATTCAGGCCATATTCGCATTGGCGGTGATCTTTTCTACGAAAAAGAATCCAATACCCATTGGCCGCCGCAGCGGCGCAAATTAGGGTTCTTGTTTCAGGATTACGCACTGCTACCGCATTTATCGGTGCTTTCCAATGTGGGCTTTGGGTTGCGGCGTGGAGTATGGGGCTGGCTGACGCGGCAACATAAAGAAGAAGCCATGTATTGGTTGGAGAGATTCGAAATTGCCCACCTTGCTCACCAGCGGCCTTGCACGCTATCCGGCGGCCAGCAACAGCGTTTGGCCCTGGCTCGCCTGGCCATCCTGAAACCTCGCGTATTATTGCTGGATGAACCGTTCTCTGCTCTGGACCCGGCCTTGCGTCAGTCCATGCGCATGGAAATCGACAAGCTTTTGAGAACACTGGCTATTCCGCTGTTAATGGTGTCCCATGACGAACAGGATCGCCTGGCGCTGAACGCTCAAGTTGTGCATCTGGCGCAGGTCGATGGAAAGACCGTGCGGGTGGAAGAAGCCGGGAATCATGCTTCAGGTTGAAGATGTTGGGGGGAATAGAGTGAACGTACGAGTCAGGTTTCGTTTGCGGGTCTACCAAGATGCGGTTGTGGCCATCGGCCCCGGCAAGGTCGACCTATTGGAAGCGATTGTTGAAGCGGGTTCGATTTCCGGTGCAGCACGGCTGATGAACATGTCCTACCGCCGCGCTTGGTCGCTGGTGGAAACGCTCAATAATGCATTGGAGCAGCCCGCCGTCATCACGGTGACGGGGGGCGCCAAGGGCGGAGGCGCCCAACTGAGTGAAATTGGCGAAGAAATCATCCGCCGCTACCGCGCGATTGAAGCCGCTGCCAATCGGGCGGCGGAAGATGATATCGCCGCCCTTACCGGTTTCTTAAAAACTGAAAACTAAGCGATAGCCAAACCTGGCAATGCCTTGCGACTGCGACAGGTGTGGGGAAGTTGCCGTGGGGCTTGTTAAAGCACCGGCGCTTGCCCCATGGGCAGTTGTGGGTCAACCTCAGCGCTCATGCCTTGGTGCGGGTCGCGCTGGGGGCTGCGTTCCTTTCCTGGGTTGTCCAGGCGCCACTGGGCTTCCTCAATTTGCTCGGCCACCCACTGATGTTCTTCACTGCCCTTGCCCACCAGCGCCTGTAGCTTTTTCCAGTGGCGTATCGCTTCGGCATACTGCCCTTTTTGGAAGGCGGAGCCACCAGCCAGGGTAAGGGCGTCGTGGTCGTTGGCGTCCAGGGCCAGAGCTTGCTCAATCAGTTCGTCAGGCTTGCCTTCAAAACTGCCCCGGTAGAGGGCCAGCACACCGGCGAATATGGAAATTTCCGTGGCGTCATCTTTGATCAACGGCCACGCGCGGCCAAACGCAATGACGGATTCTTCATAACGACCCATGGCCCGGTAGCTGCGGGCCAACATCAACTGACTGCGCAGGTCTTCCGGGTTCTGCCGGACTTTTTCTTCCAACTGCTCGACCGCGTTCACAAATTGCCCTACGTTGCCGGTACGTACGAAGTTGGCCGCTGGGTCGCTGCCAGCCAGGTTGCCGACCAGCAGATACAGCCCGGCTGCAACCAAAGGCACGGCGAATGACACGGGAATAATCCAGCGGTAGGCTGGGTTCATCACGGGGCGCTCATCAATATTGCGGATATCCGCCACCAGCCGGTTTTCGGCTTCGTAGCGCGCCTCGCGATACGTGGCTTCGTCAATGAGCCCGGCTTTGTGGTCGTTGGCAAGCTCTAGCAGAGTTTGTTCGTGCACCTGGTAGCACTGCGCTCGAGCGTCGTTATTACGGCGCACGCCTTGTTGCTTGATGCTAGACCACACCAACAAGGCCACGACGATTACGCTGATGAGGGTGGCAAGAATAATGAATTCAGTCATCGTCGCTTCCATACTGACGCTTCAGGCGTCGGAATTCTTCATGAGTTTCACGTCTGTCTTCTTCGGCTGTCGCTTGGCTAGCGCCAGGCCGCCCGCGCTTGTGAAAAGACCACAATACCCACAGCAAAAGCAGCAGGACGGCGAACGGGCCAAACCAAAGCAGCAGCGTGCGGGAATTGAAAGGGGGTTTGTAAGTGACGAAGTCGCCGTAGCGGTCAACCAGGTATTGGATGACTTCCTTATCACTGTAGCCCGCACTGATCTGTTCGCGGATCTCATCGCGCAGGTCGGCAGCCAGCGGAGCGTGCGATTCAGCCAGCGACTCGTTCTGGCAGACCAGGCAGCGTAAGTCTCGCGCCAGTTCGCGCAGGCGCGACTCTTCAGCAGGCGGCAGCCGGTTTTCGGCGGCGTAGGTGGGAGCGGCCAGGCCGGCGGCGAGCACGGCCAGACACAGCGCCAATGCATAAAACAGCCCGCTTGTTCTGGGCAAATGCTGAGCGACGAGTGCGCTTATGCGCCGCGGCCAGGGGGTGAAGGTGCGCATCATGGTTTCAGCGCCTCGTTCACGGCCGGCATGACCTTGGCCAGCATGCTTTGCTGGGACAGCGCGCCGGTGTGGCGCAGCAGAATCTTGCCGTCGCGGCCAATGACAAACGTTTCCGGCACCCCGTAAATGCCCAGGTCAATGCCCGTCTTCCCCTCGGTATCCACTGCGACGGCGGTGTAGGGGTCGCCGCCCATGTCACGCAGCCAGTCACGCGCTGCCTTGGGGTGGTCTTTGTAGTTCAAGCCTACCAAGGCGACGCCTTCGGGCAGGCGCCAGCTTAGCAGCAGGTCGTGCTCGTCCTGGCAGGCCACGCACCATGACGCCCAGACATTCATCACCCAGACCTGGCCTTTGAAGTCACTGGCATTCACGGCGGGCTGGTCGTGAGCCAGTGCCGGCAGGGTGAATTCGGGCACGGGTTTGCCGATAAGTGCTGAAGGTAGCTCGCGGGGATTCAGCGTCAGCCCAATCGCGAGCAAAATCAGTACACCCGCAAAGATGAGCAGAGGAAGAAAGCGCCGGGTCATACGGTAGCCTCCTTGGTATTGCGGCGGCGGTAGCGAGGGTCGGTCATGGCCAGCCAGCCGCCCAACACCATCAGCAGGCAGCCGGCCCACACCCAGCCCATAAGCGGCTTGTGATAGAAGCGGATCAGCCAGCCGCTGGTCGCTCTATCGCTGCCTTGCATTTCGCCTAAGGAAATATAAAGGTCGCCGAGGAACCGCCGCATAATGGCCGCTTCCGTCATGGGTTCGCCGCCGGACACATATTGCCGTTTTTCAGGCTTGAGCACACCGAGAACGCGGCCGTCTTCATCGGCAATGCGAAAGTGGCCAATGAGGGCTTCGTAGTTCGGGCCGACAAACCCTTGCAGGTTCTGGAAATGCACTTGGTGCTCGCCCATGGTGATGGTTTCCTTGGGCATGATGACGGCATCGTATTCGGTTTCGTAGGCGGTGACCACGGTGGCACCCATAGCAAAAACGGCCAGCCCGATATGCGCCAAGTGCATGCCCAGAAAGGCGCGCGGCTGGCGGCGCAAGCTACGCCATAGCGACATGCCTTTGCCCGTCTTGCGCAGACGTTGAACGATGTCCTCGCCTGAAGCGATCACCACAGACCATGCCAGGGCCAGCGCCAGCGCTACCCCCCAGCGCCACGGCCCAAAGGCCAAGGGCATCAGTGCGCCCAGCAGCAGCGCGGTGCCCCAGCACAGATAGGTGCGGCCCGCAATACGCGCCCATTTATTCTGGCGCCAGTGCAGGTGTGGCGCGACGCTCAGAAAGAACAACAGGGCCAGCCACAAGGGGGTGAGCACGCGGTTGTAATAGGGTGGGCCCACCGAGAATTTGCCGCCGCCAATGGCGTCCATCAGCAGAGGGAACAGCGTGCCAATGAACACGGCTGCGCAAGCCGCCACCAGAAACACGTTGTTCAGCAAGAGCGACGCCTCGCGCGACAGCCAGGTAAAGCGCACATTGTTGCTAAGGGCGGGCGCCCGCCAGGCGTACAGCGCGAGCGCCGACCCCACCACAATGGCGAGAAACGCCAGGATAAAGCTGCCACGCGCTGGGTCGGTCGCAAAAGCATGGACGGACGTTAGTACGCCTGAACGCACCAAAAACGTGCCCAGCAGTGAAAGCGAAAAGGCGGCAATGGCTAGCAGCACTGTCCAATGCTTGAAAACACCGCGTTTCTCAGCAACGGCCAGGGAATGAATGAGTGCCGTGCCCGCTATCCAAGGCATAAAAGATGCGTTTTCTACAGGGTCCCAGAACCACCAGCCACCCCAGCCCAGCTCGTAGTAGGCCCACATACTTCCCAGCAAAATACCGATGGTCAGAAAGACCCAGGCGGCCACCGTCCAGGGGCGGCTGAACTTAGCCCAGGCCGCATCCAATTGGCCGGTGATGAGAGCGGCGATGGCGAAGGCGAAGGCGACGGAAAACCCCACATAACCCAGATAAAGAAAGGGCGGGTGGGCCACCAGGCCGATATCCTGCAGCAACGGGTTGAGGTCGGCACCATCAACGGGTACCGGGTTCAGGCGCTCAAAGGGGTTGGACGTCAGCAGAATGAAGAGCAGAAAGCCCGAGCCTAGCAGGGCCAGCACGGCCAGTACCAGCATTTGCAGCCGTTCGGGAAGCTCGTGCGACAGCAGCGATACGGCGGCGGCCCAGAAGGCCAGCATCATCACCCACAGCAGCAGCGAGCCTTCATGGCCGCCCCAAACAGCGGCCACTTTGTAAAACACCGGTAGCAAGGAGTTGGAATGCGATGCCACATAACGGACAGAAAAATCGTCTGTCACGAAGGCATAAGCCAGGGCGATGAAGCTGGCGGTCAGCAGGATAGCCACCAACATAGTCGCCATGCGTACGGGCGCCAGCAGGCTGTGGACTTGCCGTATGCCGCCGACCAGCCCGGTCACCCCGCAGAAAATCGTTAGCACACTGGCCAAAATGACACAGAAATGCCCCAGTTCCACCCACATTTTCAGGGCTCCATCATCAGTGTCGTAGTTTTTGCGTCATGCCGGTCGAGCGCTTCTTGGGCTTCCGGGGGCATATAGTTCTCATCGTGCTTAGCCAGCACCTGGTTGGCTGTAAAGCGTTCGCCATCCCAATGGCCTTGGGCGACCGCGCCTTTACCTTCCTGAAAGAGGTCGGGCAGGATGCCGCGATAGCTGACGGGCAGAGCGACACCGTTATCAGTAATGGCGAAGTGCACGGTAACGCCATCCGCCTGGCGCTGCAGGCTGCCTGGTTCGACCAGACCCCCAATACGTACGTACTGGCCGGTGCCGACTTCCCCCGAACGGACCTCGGTGGGGGTGTAGAAGAACACCATGTTTTCGCGCAACGCCTGCACGATAAAGAAGCTTATCAGCCCCAGTACGAGCAGGCCGGCGGCCAACCATGCGAAGCGGGTTTGTCTGGGTGTCATGCTTGGGTCTTTCCTTTGTTGCGTTGCAGGCGGCTGATGCGTCGCAAAGCGTTTTTACGTGCTTGTCGAAGCGCCTGCCATTCAATAAGCACGGCCAGCGCACATAAGGCCAGAGAGCCCCAAACGTAGAGGCCATGGCCATTCAGCGACCATAACTGTTGCAGGCTGTAGCCGCTCATGTCCGTTGCTCCGTGGGTGCTGACTGAGGCAGGGCCGATGCGCTGCCATACCGCTCACCCACCCAATCAGATTGGGCTTCCCGCTCCAGGATAAGCACCCGCAGGCGGCGCACCACCGTGCCAATTGCGTAAAACCAGGCGGCGGCGCTCATCAGGAGCAGGGCGGTGAGCATGGTGGGGTGCATGCTGACGCCTGAATCAAATGATATAGACGCGCCCTGATGCAAAGTGTTCCACCACACCACAGAAAAATAGATGATGGGAACATTCACAACGCCGACCAGAGCGAGAATAGAGCCTGCGCCATCGGCGCGGCTGGCGGGTGTAATGCCGCGAGTCAGCGCAATAAAGCCCAGATACAGGAAAAGCAATAACAGCATGCTGGTCAGTCGGGCATCCCACACCCAGTAAGTGCCCCAGGTGGGTTTGCCCCACAGGGCTCCCGTCGCCAGCGATAGCACCGTCATGAGCGCTCCCGTGGGCGCGAGCGCCTGCGCCATCATGGCCGACAGGCGGGTTCTGAATACCAGATAAACGCCGGACCAGAACGCCATGGCCAAGTAGGTAATCATGGCGACCCAACTGGCCGGCACATGCAAAAACATGATGCGATAGCTTTCGCCTTGTACCGCGTCGACGGGGGCGAGGTAAAAGCCCCAATACAGGCCGAGCGCGGCCAGCACAGCGGCCAGCAGCAGTAAAGGCCGTTCCAGTTTCGCACCTAAAGCATCGAAATTGCGAGGGCTGGACCAGCGCAGCCAGCTTTGCTTGGGGGAATTCTTAGGATAATGCATGATGTTTATTCCGTTGCCAGGCGCAGGGCTGCCGCGGCTGCGGGCGGCGCGAAGAACCAGCTGCCCAACAGCAAGGCGGCTAACAACCACCATTCAGCAGAACCCGTTTGATTCGTGGCTGCCTGACTAGCGAATACTAGCACCGGAACGCACAAGGGTAAGTGCAGCAGGGCCAACAAAAGCCCGGCTTGTGGCAGGCCCAATGTCAGGGCCGCGGCGACTGCACCAATGGCGGTGAGCACCGGCATCGTAACGGCCAACGCCAATGTGACGTAAAGAATCTGCGCGCCTTCTAATTGGAATTGCATGGCCAGCAAGGGCGCGACCAGTGTCAGCGGAATGCCGATGGTCACCCAATGCGCCAGCATCTTGGCCCACACCATGACAACAGCAGGAACCGGTAGCAGCATGAGCTGAGCAAGGCTGCCATCGCGCCAGTCGTCTTCGAACAAAGCGCGCAGAGTGAGCAGATTGGCCAGCAAACCTGCCATCATCAGTACCGCGACACCCGCTTGGCGTAATAGCTCAGGGCGTGGCTCGACTGCCAGCGGAAATAGCGTGGCGACCACTACGAAAAAAACCAGCCCCATGGCGCTGTTCAGGCGGTGTCGCCAGGCCAGCGAAAGGTCGCGGCACAGCAGGCTATGGAAAATGCTCAACCCGGTTTTCACACATGCCCTTCCACTTCCATGGACACCCGTCGCGACAGCTGTAGAGACGATGGATGGCCGGAATGACTGGAAAAAAGTACGGCGCCGCCCTGTCGCACATGATGGTTAACCCACTGCGCCAGACATTCCTGGGCGGCGCTATCCAGCGCGTTAAAAGGTTCATCCAGCAGCCAGACCGGGCGCGGCATTACCGCAAGCCGCATGAGGGCCGCCCGGCGCTTTTCACCTTGTGACAGCTGGGCCGCAGGCGTATCGCTAAGGTGCGATAGACGCATTGCCGCTAGCGCTTCTTCCCAATCGTCTTCCCGGACCGGGTAGCCATGCAGGCGAAGATGCCAGCCCAGGTTCTCAGCAATGGTCCATGCGCTTTTCAGGGCGTTCTGATGGGCGCAATAGTGCAGACTGGCGTGGGGTGAGCCGACGTGCCACTGTACGCTGCCAGCTTCAGGCCGTAACAGCCCGCACAGCGCCTGCAATAAGGAGGTTTTGCCACTGCCATTGGGCCCATGCAAGTGAATGCATTCGCCCGCCCTGAGTTGCATGGACAGGCCCTGGCAGATGGAGGTGTCTCCACGCGCCAGGGCGAGGTCGGTCGTACTCAGGTAAACCTCTGCCGTCATTCAAGGCTGTCCGTGGTGAGGGTCTCGGCATCTGCTTGAATGAAGGCCAGCAGCAAGGCGGCGGCGGCCGGGTAGAAATCGCTGACGGTTTCCCCCTTCAGCGACTGGCAGCGCGCTTCAAATTGCGGCAACCAGGAAAGCAGCGCTTCTTTGAGGAAGTCTGCCTGTATATGAGCCGCCTGGGGGCGCTCCTCGGGCGCCGCGTGCTCGGCCTTGCGGATATTGTCTTCCATGAACGCCAGGAAGACGGCCAAGTGATCGGCGGGCTCTTTGAAGTCAGCATGGACTTGCAGGCCCCCCGAACGCAGGAAGGCCTGCATTTGCCGGTGCGGCTCGCCAAAGAACTGGCTGTCGAGGTAGGCCGATGCATAGGGCGCGGCGGCTGTGCGTGCGTCGTACAAAAACAGTCGGGCGAAATCGGCTGCCAGTTCGACGCGCAGGTGCGGTAAGGCGGCCCAGCCTTGCAGAGCCTGGGACAGGCGCTGCGCCTCGGCTTCGAGGCCCATGGCGGCAAAGGCCGCCAGCAAGGGTTCAGCTTGGCCCTGGCGATACGCTGCCACGGCATCGTCAGACAGTTCGATCGCAAACAGGCTGGAAAACCACGCGTAGAGGTCGGCCCGACTGCGGCTGATGGCAGCCCAGTCGGGGGTGACTTCCTCGTGAGTGCTACGGGAAGATGAAGGCATCAGCTTTCCCGCGGCACAACTTGGCCGGAAGGCGTGACCTCAATGGGCCCGCCAAAGCTCGTGACAGGCGGAGGCGTGCCGACGAACTTCTCCATTTCGACCAGGCAGGTGTTGGCGCTTGGGCCTTGTGCCAGGTCGGATGTGCCGACGTCCAGCGTCAGGGTGTTGGGGTCGCCGTAAGTATCCAGGGCGCCCACTTCGGGGCCGGTGGGGCCATACCACGCACCTTCTTGAATGCGCACAATGCCCGGCGGGAAGTTGTCGGAGACCACAGCGCCGGCCAGCAACTGGCCGCGATCGTTGAAAACGCGCACCAGGTCGCCGTCTTCAATACCACGCGCTTGTGCGTCCTCGGGGCTCATGTAAATGGGCTCCCGGCCCTGCACCGTATACACGGCGCGGCGCTCTTCCGATTCGCATGTTTGCGAGTGCAGACGCGTATCGGGGTGAACCGACTGCAACCACAGCGGGAACTTGTCCGAACCGGGCCCGCCATGGGAGCGTTCGATTTTTTCCATCCAGATCGGGTGGCCCTTGCAGTCATCGTACCCGTAGCGGGCAATACGACGGCTGTAGATCTCAATAAAGCCCGAGGGCGTGCCCAACGCGTTGACTTCAGGGTCTTCGCGGAAATCGGCGTGACGCACCCACGGCTTGCCTTCGGGGAAGATCACATAGCCTTTTTCCCAGAACTCTTCGAACGGCGGCATGAAGAAATCTTTCTTCAGGTTGTCAGCGCGGCATTCCTCGTAAAGGAACTCAACCCACTGCATTTCCGTTTTAGCGCGGGAATATTCCTGGTCGCGGCCCAGACGGCGGCTGAAGGCATGCCAGATGTCGAAGTCGGAACGCGAGTGATAGAGCGGATCGACCAGCTTGTGCATGGCGATGACGCCGCGGTTGCTGTAGGAGCCATAGGCGTCCAGGTCGTTGCGTTCGTAGGGCGTGCAGGCGGGCAGCACGATGTCGGCGAAACGGCAGGTGGCTGTCCAGTTGTAGTCGACGGCCACCACGGTTTCCACGTTCAGGTAGGCACGCTTCATGCGGTTGCGATCCTGGTGGCGGTGCCACTGGTTGCAGCCGGAGAAAATACCCATTTTGTAGGGCGGCAACTTGACCTTGTGGCCGTTGAAGTTGATTTCCTTGCCGGGCTCCAACAAGGCATCGATAGCGCGCGCCACCGGTATAACCGAGCTGTAACCCTGGTAGTCGTCGTTGACATGCTTGGGTTCGCGGCCGGTATCCAGGTTGAGGGGGAAAGCGCCGGGCATGGAAGCCCCAGACGACGATACGCCCACCGAGCTGTAGTGGTGGGAATAGCTGATGCCCCCGCCGGGCAGGCCGATCTGGCCCAGCATGGCGGCGATGATGGCGCCCATCCAGTAGGGCTGCTCGCCGTGCTGCTGGCGCTGAATTGCCCAGCCAAAGCACAGTTGGGTGCGGTTGGCCGCCATCAGACGGGCAAGTTCGCGGATGCGGTCGGCCGGCACGCCGCAGATTTCAGCGGCCCACTCAGGCGTTTTCTCGATGAAGTCTTCGGTTTCGCCCTTCACATAGGGCAAGAACTGTTCATAGCCCAGGGTGTAGGTTTCGATGAACTCGTGATCGACCAGGTCTTCCTTCCACAAGGTGTGGGCGATGGCCAGCATCAACGCGACATCGGTCATGGGGTTGATGAACTGGTGCTCGCACTCCAGGTAGTTCTGTGTCTTGCTCTTGACTGGGTCCAGGCAGATGACACGGATTTCCTTATTGGCGACCTTTTCCTTGAGCTTCTCAAAGTAGGCGTAGGCTTCGTGCGTTTCGGTGTTCCAGCCGACCTGCAGGTTCTTGATGGGGTCGTTGGCCCAGAAGATGATGACTTTGCTTTCTTCCAGAATGATGTCCCAGGAGGTGCCTTGGGAATAGACCTCGGTGGAACCCAGAACATAGGGCAGAATCATCTGGCCGGCGCCGGTGGAGTAGTCGCCCGCAGTGCCGACGCTGCGGCCGTGCATGCCAATCGCACGCAACATGTGGTTGCCGCAGCTGTGGACTTGGCCCACGGAGCGCCAGCCTACGTTGGCCGTATGCAGCGCCCAAGGGCCGTATTCGGTTTGAATGCGTTCCAGCTCTTCGTAGAGGATATCGAGGGCTTCGTCCCAGCTGACGCGCACAAAGCGGTTATCGCCGCGTTCGGCGCGGTTGCTGTTCTTGCGGTTTTTGTACCAGTCAACCCGGATCATCGGGTAACGGACACGGGAGGGGCTGTAGATGACGCCCAGCGTGCCGTCGAGAATGTCGGTCGGGTGTTTGTCGAGCTCAAACGGGCGGATCTCCACCACGCGGTCGGCTTCCACCTTGGCGCGGAAGGCGCCCCAGTGAGCGCCCGACATGCGCCAAGTGGTGATGTCGTCGGAGGAGGGGGCAGGGGCGGCGTGTGCCACGCTGGCTGCTTCAACTACGCGGATACCCAGCAAAGAGGGGGCTACCGCGCCTGCGGAAAGGGCCGCCATGCCCTTCAAAAAAGTTCGGCGAGTCGTTGTCATGCTGGCTCTCCTTTACGGCCTGGCGGTTTGCGGGGTGTTTTCGGGCGAGCCGCCACCCAGCGGGTTACTGACGAAATCAGACGAGTGCATTTGCAGGTACTTCAGTACCAGATCGGCAGTGTCGTCGTCCATGTTGGTAAAGCCCACCATGCCGGCGAACAGACCTGTCCATTGGTTGGCATCGTGACCACTTTCCACCGGCTGGCGGTGGCAGGTACTGCAGCTGTTCTGATAGCTGGTGCGCGCGATATTCCAGATTTCCTCGGTGCTTTCAAGCAGAGCACCTTGGCGGATCCAGACCTGAGCGGAAACCTTCTGCCATTCAAGGCCGGTCATGTCGTCTTCGCGGGTTTCGAGGACATCAATATTGTCAGAACGAGCGTAGTCTTTCTCGATGATGGCGCTGGTGATGTTCAGGCCGAAAGTATCGTACCAAACACGACCAAAACCCTTGTTTTTGCGCCACAGGTCGAGCTCAATCAGTTGGGAGTCACCTTCGACTTGCAGCACTTTAACGGGCGTAGCCACTTCAAGACTGCCGATTTCTGTACCCAGCCCTGCATCTGCATAAATGGGCATGGGTGCCACGCTGTAGTACGTGTTGCCAGGGCTCACACTCTGGGTGCGGGCTTCCGTAATCAGGGTATCAAAGGCCGGGTTGCGCAGGCCTTTCATTTCAGGCAACTGGTGGGCGATACCTTTGTGGCAGTCCACACAGCTTGTGTTCAGTTCCGCAGCGCGGCGCATCACCATTTGTGAGGTCACGCGCATCTTGTTGAAGTCCATGCTGTTGTAGTCATGGCAGTTGCGGCATTCTTTGGAGTTGTTCGCCTTGAAGCGTTCCCATTCGCGTTGCGCCAGCACGATGCGGTGCTCATTGAATTTTTCACGCGTGTCGATAGTGCCGACAATTTGCGCCCACACTTCGCGTGAGGCTTGCATTTTGCGGGCCACTTTGTCGGTGAAGTCGTGGGGAACGTGACAGTCCGGGCAGCGAGCACGCACACCGGTGCGGTTCTGCCAGTGAACCGTTTTCTGCAGCTCGGGCAGCAGGTTGTCGCCCATGGTGTGACAGGAAATACAGAACTCTTCTTCGTTCGTGGCTTCCATGCCCACATTGAAGTAGTGCCAGAAGAACGCGCCTGCAATGAAGCTGACGGTTACCAGCACGCCCATGCCGATGCGTGCGGCGGGTTGCGTGAAAAGCCGGTACAGCCACGCAAAAAGTCTTTTAATGGCTTTCATGATGCTCCACCATTCAGGTTTGAAATGCCGTAGTTAAACAGGGGCCGAAATGCGGCGTCGATCAAGTGGGAGGGCCCCAGAAAAGGATCTGCATAAACCAGATGATGAAGCCGTAGGCGCATACGCAAAGCAGCGCAAAAATGGGCAGACCTACGAATGCCAGCAACAGGCAGCGGCGCCATTCAGCCGCCTTTGACAAAGGCGCATCAACGGCTTCTTTCTTGGTGGATGTTTTCGTGGTGTTGTGTGTGGACGTCGTGCCCGTGGGCAGCGTCGAAGCGCCAAGAGGGTCTGCCATGTTTTTCCTTCTATTTTGGTTGTTTGGTGTAAGGTTCTGATTTTGAACGAGATTTTCCAAACAAGGATAGTGGGATACTACCAAACAGGCCAGCGAAGCAGTGCGCGGCGTACGTCGGTCTACTGACGCCCAGTGTTTCTTGCTTCTTTATGGAGCCCTCGAATAGGTTGGTGCGCAGTGTTTCCATCTGAGCGTGTTCGGAGGCCCGTAATTGCGCCAGAAAAACCATGAGGCGTTCAAGGACATCATTATTCCTTACATGTTTTGCTCGTCAATGTCCGAGGAGTGTTTTACTCGGTTATGTTTTCTTGTATATAACGATTGAGAGCTGCCGGGAAAGGATATCGCCGGCCATGCGGGCTGCCTGGGTGGTTGGCGGCCACATCCTTATAATGTGGCACTATCGGCGTCCGGTAATCAGGGCGCGTTTTCTTACGGGCCTTTCATTATGTTCGAGCACCTTCCCCAGTACGCGGGCGACCCCATTTTCGGCTTGAATGATGCGTTCCATCAGAATACGCATCCGCAGAAAATCAATCTCACAATCGGGCTGTACTACGACGACGCAGGTCGCATTCCTGTGCTGTCGTCCGTCTCTGCCGTTGAGCGCCGTCTGGTGGATGACCCGTCGCCTCGGGTTTACCTGCCGATGGAAGGGCTGGCGGCGTATCGTAGCGCGGTGCAGAAGGTGGTGTTCGGGGCGGATAGCCAGGTGGTGGCCCAGGGCAAGGTGGCGACAATTCAAACCCTGGGGGGCACGGGTGCCCTGAAGGTGGGGGCGGATTTCCTCAAAGCGGCTTACCCGGACAGCGAGGTATGGATCAGCGACCCGGCCTGGGACAACCACCATGCCATTTTTGGCGGTGCGGGGTTTCAGACGCGCAGTTACCCCTATTACGACCCGGCCACCAAAGGGCTGGCCTTCGATGCCATGATGAACTGCCTGCGCGGTTTGCCCTCGCGCACCATCGTCTTGTTGCACCCCTGCTGCCACAACCCGACGGGGGTGGATTTATCGCAGGAACAATGGGGTGAAGTCATTGCCGTGATACAAGAGCGCGGCCTGATTCCCTTTTTGGATATCGCCTATCAGGGCATGGCCGATGGCATGGAAGAAGACGCCTATGCAGTGCGCGCCATGGCGCAGGCGGGCCTGACGGTGCTGGTGGCCAATTCTTTCTCCAAAAACCTGTCGGTGTACGGCGAACGTTGCGGCGGCCTGTCGGTGGTGTGTGGCTCGCAAGCCGAAGCTGAACTCGTGTTGGGCCAACTTAAGGCTGTGGTGCGGCGCATTTATTCCAGCGCTCCGTGGCATGGGGGGCATGTGGTGGCCGGTGTGCTGAACGATGCGGCGCTGCACAGCCAGTGGCTGGAAGAAGTGTCGGCCATGCGTGTGCGTATGGCGCAAATGCGCACCCTGGTGCACGAGCAGTTAGCGGCGAAGTTGCCCGGCTACGATGCCGACTACTTTATTCTCCAGCGCGGCATGTTTACCTATAGCGGTTTGTCGCGCGAACAATTGCAGGCCTTGCGTGAACGTCATGGTGTCTACATCATAGATTCCGGCCGCATTGCCGTGCCGGGCTTGAATACGCATAATGTCGGTCACTTCACGGATGCGCTGGCCGACGTGATCGGATAAGGCGCTCGCTGAATCTCGGCGGGCTTTGCTGTAACCTAGGAGGCTTCTGAATCAGTTGAGCGGCATGGCCGCGTTTTGGTTCAGGGGTCTCCCCAAGTCATTCTCTGTTCTTTTTCTGGATATCTCTCGACCATGGATTCCTATTCCCTTCCTTATACTTTTTCACAACGGGCGCAAAAGCTCACCAGCTCCACGATTCGAGAGATTTTGAAGGTCACCGAACGGCCTGAAGTGATTTCCTTCGCAGGCGGTCTGCCTGCGCCAGGCGGTTTCCCCGTCGAGGAAATCAATGCTGCGTTTGACCGCGTGCTGCGGGAAAATGGCAAGAGTGCCCTGCAGTACGGCCCGACAGAAGGCTTTACTCCGCTGCGCCAATGGGTGGCCGACGACTTCAAGCGTCGCGGGGCGGATGTCGCCCTGGATGAGGTGCTGATTGTGTCCGGGTCGCAGCAGGCGCTCGACATGCTGGGCAAGTTGTTCATCGACCCAGGCAGCAAGGTCTTGGTAGAGGCGCCCAGCTATTTGGGCGCCTTGCAGTCGTTCTCGCTGTTTGAGCCGGAATATGCGTCAGTGCCCACGGATAATGGCGGCCTCATCCCTGAAGAAATCACCGATACGTTGGCCGCGGGCGCACGCTTCTTGTATGCGCTGCCCAACTTCCAGAACCCGACCGGGGTGTCGCTCAACCTTGAGCGCCGCCAAGCTTTGGTGGAACGGTGCGCGGCCTTGCAACTGCCCATCGTAGAAGATGACCCCTATGGCGAGCTGCGCTATGCGGGCGAATCTTTACCTGGTTTGTTGACGCTGGGCCGCAAGGTTGGCGCGACGGTGATTCGCCTGGGAACCTTCTCTAAAGTGTTGGCGCCGGGCCTGCGGTTGGGCTATATCGTGGCGCCGCGCCCCATTATTGCCAAACTGGTGCAGATCAAGCAGGCCACCGACCTGCACACCGCTACCGTTTCGCAAATGGCGGTTTATGAAACCATCAAAAGCGGTTTCCTGGACGAACACATGCCCAAGGTGCGCGAACTCTATAAGCGCCAGTGTGGATACATGCTCGACGCCATGGAAGAACACTTCCCCAAGTCGGTGACGTGGACGCGGCCCGAGGGCGGCATGTTTATCTGGGTGACATTGCCCGAACATATGGATGGCAGCCGCCTATTGCAGCGAGCCATTGACCGCAACGTCGCGTTTGTACCGGGTGAGCCCTTCTATGCCAGCCATGCGCGCGCCAACACGCTGCGGCTCAGCTTTGTGACGGTGTCCGAAGAGCGTATCCGTGAAGGCATCGCCATTCTCGGTGAGCTTCTTCGCGAAGGCTGATCACCTACCGTGCGTAAACAGCAAGACATCCAGTAACACATGAATCAGGCGTCATCTCACGAGAACGGCCGTTCTTCGAACGGCCAGCCCCCCATCCCTGACCTGGCGGACATGCGTCCCGACGACTGGGTCGAGCGCTGGCTGCCGCGTGCCTGGGGGCCGTATGCCCGCCTGTGCCGGCTCGACCGGCCGGTGGGTACCTGGCTGACTTTGCTGCCCACAGTGGCGGCGTTGGTGCAGGCCGCCGACGGCCTGCCTACGTTATGGCGTCTGTTCATTTTCTGCCTGGGGGCGTTTTTGATGCGCGGGGTGGGGTGCTGCTTCAATGACATTTTCGACCGTGACTTCGACAGCAAAGTTGAACGCACCCGCTTCAGGCCGCTAACCAGTGGCCAGCTCAGCCTGCGTAACGCGCTGTGGTTCGTGTTCGCGCAGCTGTGCCTGTGTGCGCTGCTGCTGTTTGCCATCAATGAATACAGCCGCTGGCTGGCGCTGGTGGTTGTGCCTATCGTCATTATTTACCCGCTGTGCAAGCGCTTTACCTACTGGCCGCAGGTGGTGTTAGGCATTGCTTTCAATTGGGGCATGCTGATGGCGTGGTCGGACACCCGCGAAGTTGTGCCGCTGGCAGCGGTGGCGATGTGGCTGGGCGCCGTATGCTGGCAAGTGGGTTATGACGCCATGTACGGCTATGTCGATATGCGCGACGATCTCAGGCTGGGCCTGCGCTCTGCTTCCATGCGTTTTGGCGACCAAGGCAAATTGTGGATCGGGGGCTTTTACCTCGCCACGATGGCGCTGTGGGTGTATGCGGGCGTTGGCATGGGTATGGATTGGCCGTATTTTGTGGTCATGGGCGCTATTGCCATTCATTTTGTCTGGCAACTGTCAGTTTTCAGCGTCCATCGTCCCGACCGCAGCTTTATGCTGTTTCGATCCAATATGGCGGTGGGCGCCATGATGGTGATTGCCGCACTGGCGGGCACGGTTCTGCCGTTGTAAGGTAACGAAAAAAACACCAAGCCATAAAAGAAGAAACATAAGCGGCCCCGAGCACGATGGCTGGTGCGAATTAAAACGGGGCGACGGGTGTGCCGGCTGAAAAATAAGCGCGTCATCGTCTACTCGGCACACTGGCAAGGAGGGTCGGAATGAAACGCTCAAATATGCCCGTGGCGGGCGGAGCTGAGTACGATTACATCATCGTGGGCGCGGGTTCCGCGGGCTGCTTGCTTGCCAATCGTTTGTCTGCCGATCCGGATGTGCGCGTACTGTTGCTGGAAGCCGGGGGGCGTGATGATTGGCGCTGGATCCATATCCCCGTGGGCTACCTGTATTGCATTGGCAATCCTCGGACAGACTGGTGCTATTCCACTGAGCCGGACCCGGGCTTGAATGGCCGTAGCCTGGGGTATCCAAGGGGGCGCGTGCTGGGCGGCTGTTCCGCCATCAACGGCATGATCTACATGCGCGGCCAGGCGGCCGATTACGACGCTTGGGCCGAAGCCGGCAATTCCGGCTGGGCGTGGGAAGACGTGTTGCCCCTGTTCAAGCGCATGGAAGACCACTACGCGGGCGGCAGCGAATTCCACGGCGTGGGCGGCGAGTGGCGGGTCGAGCAGCAGCGCCTGTCGTGGGAGATTCTCGATGCTTTCCGCCAGGCGGCTTCACAAGCCGGCATTCCCTCCATCACCGATTTCAACCAGGGCGACAACGAAGGCTGTGCTTATTTTGAAGTGAATCAGCGTCGTGGCGTACGCTGGACGGCAGCCAAAGCCTTCCTGCACCCGGTCTCTCAGCGGCCTAACCTGCATGTGATCACCGGCGCTCATGCGCAGCGCATCCGCTTTCAAGCGCGTCGGGCAGTCGGTGTGCAATACCTCCACGAAGGCAGTCGCTGCTACGCCCGAGCCCATTCAGAAGTGGTGCTGGCCGCAGGCGCTATAGGGTCGCCTCAGTTATTACAGCTATCGGGTGTGGGCCCAGGGCGCTATTTGTCGAGTCTGGAAATCAGCATGGTGCACGACCTCCCCGGTGTGGGGGCTAACCTGCAAGACCACCTGCAATTGCGGCTGGTTTACAAGCTCAGCCATGCGCGCACCCTCAACACCATGGTGGGGTCGGTCTGGGGTAAGGCGTTAATGGGCCTGGATTACCTGCTTCGCAAGCGCGGCCCTCTCAGCATGGCGCCGTCACAGCTTGGGGCCTTTGCGCGTTCTGGGCCGGAATACAACCGCGCCAACCTGGAATATCACGTGCAGCCGCTATCGCTGGAGCGCTTTGGTGAAGAACTCCACAGTTTCCCTGCTATGACTGCATCAGTGTGCAATCTCAGGCCCAGTAGCCGCGGCCACGTGCGTATCCGCAGCCCACATGCGGGTGAAGCGCCGGAAATTCTCTGCAACTATCTCAGCACCTTGGAAGATCGCAAAGTTGCCGCAGACAGCATACGCTTGACTCGCCGCATTATGGGGCAATCGGCCATGGCGCGTTACAAGCCGGAAGAGTACCGGCCTGGTGAACCGGTGCAGGAACAGGCCGATCTGGAATCCGCAGCGGGCGATATTGGCACCACGATTTTTCACCCCGTCGGCACGTGCAAAATGGGCAACGACACTACAGCCGTTGTAGACGCCCGGCTTCGTGTACACGGGCTGCAAGCCTTGCGCGTGGCCGATGCCTCCATCATGCCCACCATTACCTCTGGCAACACCAATTCACCGACACTCATGATTGCGGAAAAGGCCGCCGAAATGATCCTGCAAGACCGAAAATTGGGCAATTGCGGCTGAGCATGCGAAAATCCTGCCACATTTGCAATTCATAGGAATCTCCTCTGATGGCTACCAGCTTTATCGAATATTTGGCGACGGCGCTTTTTGCGCTGGCTGTCATTCACACTTTTTCCGTACCCGTTTTCGCGCGCATGGCCAACAAAGGCGGGCCGCACGCCGGGCTCTGGCACTTGCTGTCGGAAGTCGAGGCCGTGTTCGGGGTGTGGGCTGCTGTGCTGGTCGCCTTCATGGTGGTGTTTGTCGGGGTGGGCGACGCCGTGGCCTATGTGGAGTCGGCCAATTTCACCGAGCCCGCCTTTGTGTTTGCCATTATGGTGGTGGCAGCCAGCCGCCCCATTATTGCAGTGGTGAATATGCTGGTGAAGTTGCTGGCGGGCTTGCTGCCGATGCGCCGCGAACTGTCCATGTACTTCGTGATTCTTGCCTTCGTGCCGCTGGCCGGTTCGTTTATCACGGAGCCCGCTGCAATGACACTCGCCGCCTTGTTGCTGCGTGATGCTTATTTCCGCCGCCATGGGCAAGAAGGCTTTAAATACCTGACGTTGGGTGTGTTGTTTGTCAACATTTCCATTGGTGGTGTGCTGACGGCTTACGCAGCACCCCCGGTGCTGATGGTGGCCAACACTTTTGGCTGGGATAGCGCTTATATGGCCACGCATTTTGGCTGGCGCGCAGCTCTTGCCGTTCTCATCAGTGCGGGCGCGGCGACTATCCTTTGTCGTAACTACCTGCTGGACGGAACCATTGGCGTTGCATCGGCCGAAAAAGACCGTGCCCCCGTTCCCCCTATCGTCATTGCGATACATATCGCCTTTTTGGTGGCTATCGTGCTTTCCGCCCATCACATGCCGATTTTCATGGGCTTGTTGCTGCTGTTCGTGGGCTATGCCTACGCTTACAGGCACCACCAGAACCCGTTGATGATCCGCGAAGGGTTGATGGTGGGCTTCTTCTTGGCAGGCTTGGTGGTACTGGGTGGCCTGCAAAAGTGGTGGCTGCAAGATCTCCTTGGTGGCCTGTCGCCGACCGTCCTCTTCTGGGGTTCTGCCATGCTGACGGCCATCACCGATAATGCTGCGCTCACCTACCTGGGGTCGTTGGTGGAAGGTACGAGCGAAACGTGGCGCTATATGTTGGTGGCGGGCGCGGTTACGGGCGGCGGCTTGACCGTCATCGCCAACGCGCCCAACCCGGCAGGCTTTGCCATTTTGAAGAATACCTTCCCGGATGGCGCAATTTCGCCACTCAAGCTTCTTGCCGCCGCCGCGCCGCCCACGCTGATCGCAGCGGTCTTGTTCCTGCTGTGATCGGGGCCGACGAATAGAAAACCGGTTAAAATCAACAGGTTTTGCCGCGGTGGCGGCGTTTCTCCTGTTTTTTTTATTAGGATGATTTGTCGTGCCTATTTATGCGTATAAGTGCAGCGCCTGCGGTCATGAGCAGGACGTTCTTCAGAAGATGTCTGACCCTGTGCTTACTGTTTGCCCCGAATGTGAACAGGCAACTTACACCAAGCAGGTGACTGCGGCGGGCTTCCAGCTCAAGGGGTCGGGCTGGTATGTCACCGATTTCCGCAACAATGGCTCTTCCGGCAAGCCCGCCGGCGGAGCATCGGAAGGTGGGTCTTCCTGCTCGGGCGACTCAGCGTCCGCCTGAAAGCGGAATTCATAACCGGGTTCACCGCTGCCATGAGGCAGCGAGGCGGTGGGAACGCCGGTCACGGCGTTCCCTTTATAATTCCGTCTTCTTTACATGGAGTCATCCTTGATGCGTACCTGCTACACGGGCGAGGTCAGCAAAGCCCAATTGGGCCAGACAGTCACTTTATACGGCTGGGTCCACCGCCGCCGCGACCATGGCGGAGTCATTTTCATTGATCTGCGCGATCGCGCCGGCTTGGCTCAGATTGTTGTTGATCCCGATAACCAGGAATCGTTTCCCATTGCCGAGCGCATTCGCAATGAGTTCTGCGTGCGGGTGACCGGCTTGGTGCGCGAGCGCCCGGAAGGCACGATCAATCCCGAGCTGGCTTCCGGTGCAGTGGAAGTGCTGTGCCGCGAAATCGAAATTCTCAATGCTTCGGTGACGCCGCCCTTCCAACTGGATGACGACAACCTTTCCGAGACCACGCGGTTGACTCACCGCGTGCTGGACCTGCGTCGCCCGCAGATGCAGCAAAACCTTATGCTGCGCTACCGGGTGGCCATGGAAGTCCGTAAATACCTGGACGAGCAAGGGTTTATCGACATTGAAACGCCCATGCTCACCAAGAGCACACCCGAAGGTGCGCGCGACTACCTCGTGCCCTCTCGTGTGAACGCCGGCGAATTCTTTGCGCTGCCGCAGTCGCCTCAGCTTTTCAAGCAAATGCTGATGGTGTCCGGCTTCGACCGCTACTACCAGATCACCAAGTGCTTCCGCGACGAAGACTTGCGTGCCGACCGCCAGCCTGAATTCACCCAGATCGACTGCGAAACCTCCTTCCTGAACGAAGAGGAAATCCGCGCACTGTTTGAAGGCATGATGCGCCATGTATTCGCCAAAGTGCAGCAGGTCGAACTGCCCGAGCAGTTCCCCACCATGACGTGGGAAGAAGCCATGCGCCGCTTTGGCTCCGACAAGCCCGACCTGCGCGTAAAGCTGGAATTCACCAACGTTGACGACCTCATGAAGGATGTCAGCTTTAAGGTGTTTGCAGCGCCAGCCAACGACCCGGCTTCCCGTGTGGTGGCCTTGCGTGTGCCCGGCGGCGCCAGCCTGACTCGTGGTGAAATCGACGCCTACACGCAGTTTGTGGGCATCTATGGCGCCAAGGGCCTGGCCTATATCAAAGTGAATGATGCCGCCAATCTGCCTGAAGGCCTGCAGTCGCCCATTGTCAAAAACATCCACCTTGACGCCCTCAAGGGCCTGATCGAGCGCACGGGTGCACAAAGCGGCGATCTCATCTTCTTCGGCGCCGACAAAGCCAAAATCGTCAACGACGCCATGGGCGCCTTGCGTGTCAAAATCGGGCATAGCGATTTCGGCAAGGAAAACGGCCTGTTCGAAAGCGGCTGGAAGCCCCTGTGGGTTGTGGACTTCCCCATGTTCGAATACGACGAAGAGGAAGGCCGTTATTTTGCGGCTCACCACCCTTTCACCAGCCCCAAGGACGGCCATGAGGATCTTCTCGAAACCGACCCTGCCAAGGCGTTGGCCAAGGCCTATGATATTGTGCTGAATGGTTGGGAAATCGGCGGCGGTTCGGTGCGTATTCACCGCGCAGAGATTCAGAGCAAGGTGTTCCGTGCGCTGAATATCGACGACGAAGAAGCGCGTCTCAAGTTCGGCTTCCTGCTGGATGCCTTGCAATATGGTGCGCCTCCGCATGGCGGGGTGGCCTTCGGTCTGGATCGACTGGTCACCATGATGGCCGGTGCAGAGTCCATTCGCGATGTGATTGCCTTCCCCAAGACTCAGCGTGCACAATGTCTGTTAACGCATGCGCCGTCGGCTGTTGATGAAAAACAGCTGCGCGAACTTCATATCAGGTTGCGCAACACCGAAGTGAAATAAGGAGCTAGCCCCAGGTGACCGTACTCAGGGTCGTCAGTTACAACATTCATAAGGGCCGTTCAGCGACGGGAACTCGTGAATCGCTGACGGCGCTGCGCCTGGGGTTGTACAACCTGCGGCCCGATTTGCTTTTTCTGCAGGAAGTTCAGGGCCGCAACGAACGGCGCTCCCACCTGGACGGCCAGCATGAATCCTTGGCCGCAGTGCTCAGCATGCAGGCGGCTTATGGCTGCAACGCGGTGCGGGCCCGCACCGACCACGGCAACGCTTTGTTGTCGAGATTCCCCATCCTTCAATACGAAAACCAGGATGTTTCCGACCATCGCATGGAACAGCGTGGCTTGCTGCATGCTGTGGTGGAAATCAACGAAACGCCAGTGCATTGCCTGGTCGTTCATCTGGGTTTGTTTGGTGGCGGCCGCTCGCGCCAGGTAGCGGCTTTGGTCGAGCGTATTAAGCGGCTGGTGCCGGATGACGAGCCTGTGCTGATTGCGGGTGACTTCAACGATTGGAACAACCGTCTCGCACCTTTGTTCGTGCAGCAGCTGGGCCTGTACGAAGTGTTTGCCGTCGCGCCTCAGGCGCCGGACCCGCGTCTGTTACGCCGCTTGCGCGATATGGCGTTCAGGCCGAGGGCATTGTCTCAGACAGTTCATGAGCTGGGTGCCCATGGAGCGGCACGCCTGACTCCGCCGCCTCGCACGTTTCCCGCAGCATTTCCCTGGCTGAGGCTGGACCGCATCTACCAGCGTGGCTTTGCCGTGCGCCATGCCAAGGTGTTGCATGGCATGCCGTGGCGGCAGATCTCCGACCATGCTCCATTGTTTGCCGAACTCGAGCTTCCATAAGGGTTTAGACGATATGGACGTGCCAACCGGTTGGGAGTGTAGCCATGGTAGCGCCACGTCTTAAGCTCAAATGGCGCGGAGGCAATGCCATTCGTTTGTTACAGAATGGGGGCGAATACTTTCCTGCACTGATTGCCGCCATCGACGCCGCGCAGCAGTCCGTGCATCTGGAAACCTACATTTTCAATCTGGATGACACCGGCTATCGCGTGATTGATGCATTACAGCGCGCCGAGCGCCGGGGCGTGAAGGTGAGGGTAGTGCTGGACGGCTTCGGCTGTAACGATACCGTTTTTGATGTTTGCGATTTACTGACTCAAAGCGGGGTGCGCTACAAGGTCTATCGGCCGGAGCCCACCGGTTTGCGTCAGGCCACATTCAACTTGCGACGGTTGCGGCGTATGCACCGCAAGACTTGCGTGGTGGATGGTGAAATAGGCTTTGTCGGCGGCATCAATATTCTGGATGACTACGAAGACGTCCCCAACGATGGCAAAGGGCCGCAGCCGCGTTTTGATTTCGCCGTAGAAATGCGCGGGCCTATTGTTGATGATCTCATCCATGCCCAGCGCGCTTTATGGCTGCGCATGGGTTGGCGTCGCCCGGACGGCGGCATGGGTTTCTACCGGCGTTTCCAGCAGATGGGTGAAAAACTTCTGGCACGGCGCCAGAAGCGCCACCAGAGCACGACCAATGGCATGAGAGCAGCCATGGTGCTGCGCGACAACTTGCGCTTTCGCCAACGAATTGAAGATGTTTACCTGGCTGCGCTGGCGCGTGCCCAAGGCGAAGTGCTGATTGCCAACGCTTATTTCTTTCCCGGCAGGCGCTTGCGCAAGGCCTTACGTAAAGCCGTACAGCGCGGCGTGAAAGTGCGTTTATTGTTGCAAGGGCGTGCGGAATACGCCATGCAGTACCGCGCATGTCGATACATGTATAACGATTTGCTGGCTGATGGCCTGGAAATTCACGAATACATGCCCAGCTATCTGCACGCCAAAGTAGCCGTCATAGACGGCTACGCCATGGTGGGGTCTTCCAACTTGGACCCTTTCAGTCTGCTATTGGCGCGCGAAGCCAATGTCTTCATTGACGATACAGATTTTGCTGGTAGGCTGAAAGAGGCGCTGGAGGCGGAAATGCGTGTTGGTGCGCGCGTTGTCACTGCGGAACATCTTAAGAAACGCAATATCATTCAGCGTTGGCTTGACGCCGTGTCCTACGCAATGCTGCGCTTTGGCGTAGCGCTGACCGGCAAGTCCGCCCAATACTGATCCCATCCATTAAGATGAGGGGGTTCCGGGGAGAACCCCCTCGCATCTTCGTATTCATAGGGAACTGATGCCCCCTGCTTTCAAGGAGAACGCATGAAGACCAGAGCTGCCGTGGCATGGAAGGCCGGCGAACCGCTGACCATCGAAGAGGTTGAGCTGCAAGGCCCTAAGGCGTTTGAAGTGTTGGTGGAAATCAAGGCCACCGGCATCTGCCATACTGACCTGTACACCTTGTCTGGAGCCGACCCCGAAGGCTTGTTCCCGGCGATTCTTGGCCATGAGGGTGCAGGCGTGGTGTTGGAAGTGGGCGCCGGCGTGACCTCGCTCAAGCCAGGCGATCACGTTATTCCCCTGTACACTCCGGAATGCCGCCAGTGCAAGTCCTGCCTGTCGCAGAAGACTAACTTGTGTACCGCAATCCGCGCCACGCAAGGTAAAGGGCTGATGCCCGATGGCACCAGCCGCTTCACGGTAGGCGGTAAACCCGTGCATCATTACATGGGCACTTCCACTTTTGCCAACCACATTGTGGTGCCGGAAATCGCCTTGGCCAAAGTGCGCAGCGATGCCCCGTTCGACAAAATCTGCTACATCGGCTGCGGCGTGACCACCGGCCTGGGTGCAGTGCTGTATACCGCCAATGTGGAAGCCGGCGCCAATGTGGTCGTATTCGGCTTGGGCGGCATCGGCCTGAACGTGATTCAGGGCGCCAAAATGGTGGGTGCCGACAAAATCATCGGGGTGGATATCAACCCCGAACGCGAAGCCATGGCACGTAAATTCGGGATGACGCACTTCGTTAACCCCAAGGAAGTGGAAAATGTGGTGGATCACATCATCCAGCTCACCGATGGCGGTGCCGATTACTCGTTCGAGTGCATCGGCAATACCGAGGTGATGCGTCAGGCGCTGGAATGCTGCCACCGGGGCTGGGGCCAATCCATCATTATTGGCGTGGCCGAAGCAGGCGCTGAAATTTCCACCCGCCCCTTCCAATTGGTAACGGGGCGGGTCTGGAAGGGCTCCGCCTTCGGCGGCGCCCGTGGCCGTACCGACGTGCCGCGCATTGTTGACTGGTACATGGAAGGCAAGATCAACATCGACGATCTCATCACCCACACCCTGCCGCTGGAACGCATCAATGAAGGCTTCGACCTGATGAAGCGCGGGGAATCCATCCGTTCGGTCGTGGTGTATTAAGGAAATACTGATCGCAGCTTCGTCTGCGTGCATCTGCGGGCCGGCGTGAAGGGCGGGCGCAACGCGGTGCGGTGGCTATGGCTGTCGCTGAGGTTAGCGCCTGGCAACCCACCCCAGCCCGCAGGGCGTGCGTATCGCTTGGTGTATTCCGTATTACGCAGGGGAATCTGAAAGGGGCTTTGCGCAGCATGCATCGACAAGCTCGGACGATTTGCGTTGATGCAAATCCTTGCGATCGCTTTGGTTGTCGCTCTGTGTATTCAGTGTTTCCCGGGGCGCCCTGAATGGGCTTCGCACAGCATGTGTTGGTGGGCTCGGGATGTGCTGAGTGAGATATAGATTCAATAAGGAAATTTAAATGACGACGGATACTCTTGAAGTAGTCAGCCGCCATCGCTGCTTTGGCGGCACACAATTTTTTTACAAGCATCATTCTCGTGCCATCGGCCTGCCGATGGGGTTCTCGGTATTTGTGCCGCCTCAGGCCGAACAGGGTCGGGTGCCGGTTTTGTTCTACTTGGCCGGGCTCACCTGCACCGAGGAAACCTTCATGATCAAAGCGGGGGCGCAACGCCGTGCTGCGGAACTGGGGCTGATGCTGGTTACGCCGGATACTAGCCCCCGTGGCGCCGGCGTTCCCGGCGAAGATGACGATTGGGATTTCGGCACCGGCGCAGGTTTTTACCTGGACGCCACTCAGGAACCGTGGTCCAAGCATTACCGCATGGAAAGCTATGTGACCCAGGAGCTATTCGAAATCGCCACCACACAATTGCAGGGCGACGCCGCGCGCGCAGGAATTTTCGGCCATTCCATGGGCGGCCATGGCGCCTTAGTGCTGGCTCAGAGGCACCGCAATCTCTACCGCTCGGTATCCGCATTTGCACCAATCGCCGCGCCGATGCAGTGCCCATGGGGAGAGAAAGCGTTTACAGGCTACTTGGGTGACGACCGTTCTGCATGGGCTCAGTACGACGCCTCAGAATTGATGGCGGCGTCATCCTGCCCCTACCCGGAAGGTATTCTCATCGACCAGGGGCTGGCGGACAACTTCCTCGAAAACCAACTCAACCCCGAGGCATTCGAGGCAGCATGTAAGAAAGCCGGCCAACCCCTCACCCTGCGCCGCCATGAAGGCTACGACCACGGCTACTACTTCATCTCCACCTTCATGGACGACCACCTGGCCTTCCACGCCAAACAACTCTAAACGGGGTCTGTCCCGGTTTTTGCATTTTTTGCGGTAACCTTACAATAACCTTAAACGGGGACAGACCCCGTTTAAGGAACTTGTAAGTCGAGAGAGCGTCTAATTTTCTATTAGCACTCCCGGCTCTAGAGTGCTAACATCAAGAGATCAATAGAATTATTTTCGTGAGGAACAGTCATTACGATGAATTCAAGTGCAAACGCCCTTACGCTGACTCCCCAGAACACTCTGGCAGTCGCTATTTCCAATCCCGGCGCTCTGGGTACGATCGAGGCCTATATCAGCGCCGTCAACCGTATTCCTATGCTGACGCCAGAGGAAGAAGTTTTGCTGGGGCGGCGCTTGCGTGATGAATCCGATCTGGACGCCGCTCGGCAGTTGGTGATGTCCCACTTGCGCTTGGTGGTGTCCATCGCCCGGCAGTATCTGGGTTACGGGCTGCCGCACGCCGATCTTATCCAAGAAGGCAATGTCGGTCTCATGAAAGCAGTTAAGCGCTTTGATGTGGATCGCGGGGTGCGTCTGGTGTCGTTCGCCGTTCACTGGATCAAAGCCGAAATCCACGAATACATCATTCGCAACTGGCGCATGGTGAAGGTGGCGACCACCAAAGCGCAGCGCAAGCTGTTTTTCAACCTGCGCCGCATGCGCCCCGATGGGCAGACGCTGGATACCGAACAAGTGAATGAAATCGCGCGTGAACTTAACGTGCGCCCTGAAGACGTGAGCGAAATGGAAGTCCGCATGTCGGGCAGGGAATTTGCTCTGGAAGCGCCTGCGGATGACGATGAAGCGTTCGCGCCTATTTCTTATTTATCCGACGAAGGGCACGACGAACCCTCTCAGGTGCTGGAGCGTCGTGAGCACGACCATCTGCAAGGCCCGGGCTTGGCCAAGGCGCTTGAAACGCTGGACCCGCGTTCGCGGCGTATCGTGCAGGCACGCTGGTTGCAGGACGATGGTGGCATGACATTAACGGAACTTGCAGGCGAGTACGGTATTTCCGCTGAACGCGTGCGCCAGATCGAAGCTGCTGCGTTCAAAAAGCTGCGGGCTGCGTTGCAGTAAGGCCGGGTCAAGTATCCGCCGTAAATCCTGCGCTTCTTTTAGTACAGAAAGCGGTCTGATACAAATTGTTTCATAAAACCCGGTGTTGGAACTGAACCAAGCTGACAATCAGCTGACTAACTTAAACAGGCATCCCATGCAGCGCACTGCGCGTACTACGGAACTGTCTTCCGCTTCACGATATGCTTCTTCCCCTCCCTTCTGAAGCGGATGTTTTAAAGGCACCTCCCCGGTGCCTTTTTTTTATCTGAATGCCCGCCGGTAGTTGCCGCGCCCTAGATCAACCCTACCCAATGATCCGCCAGCAATGCGCCAAACAACAAGGCGAGGTAAATAATGGAATAACGGAACAAGGCGCGCGAGCGTTCGTCGCTGTAGTGCAGATAAAGCTCCCATGAACGCCAGACAAAATAACCGCTCAGGCCGACGGCGGCCACCAGATACAGCGGCCCGCTCATACGCACGATAAAGGGCATGATGGCGGCGGCGAACAGGGCGATGCTGTAGAGCAGAATGTGCAGCCGTGTGAACTGCGGGCCATGGGTGACAGGCAGCATGGGCAGGCCTGCCAGTTTGTAGTCGTTGTTGCGATACAGCGCCAGCGCCCAGAAGTGGGGAGGCGTCCAGATAAAGATGATGAGCACCAATAGCCAGGCGCCGGCAGGTACGGAATCGGCGATGGCGGCCCAGCCCAGTGCAGGGGGCATTGCACCTGACAGCCCCCCGATCACGATGTTTTGCGGGGTGCGAGGCTTGAGTATCATGGTGTAGATGATGGCATAGCCGACAAAGGTGGCAAAAGTCAGCCACATGGTCAGGGCGTTCACCCAGTGATAGAGAATCAGCATGCCCGCCGCGCCCAGTAGCCCCGAAAACACCAGCACCTGTAAGGGTGTAATGGTGCCTCGTGCCGTGGCTCGGCGAGCAGTACGCAGCATGCGGGCGTCGATTTCACGCTCAATCAGGCAATTGACGGCGAACGCTGCGGCGGCCAATAGCCAGATGCCTAACGTTGCGGCGACGACACGCCCGGCGTCAGGTAGCCCCGGAGTGGCCAGGAACATGCCGATCACGGCACAGAACACGGCCAGTTGCGTGACCCGGGGCTTGGTCAAGACGAGGTACTGCCGCAGCAGGCTTTGAGAATGCAGGCTGAGTGTCGTCATGAGCAACTCCTTTGGAAACGTGATACAGCCGCGCGCACAGCGTGGTGCAGGCCAGCACCAGCCCGGCGGCTCCGCCGTTATGCAATACGGCGATGGCAAGAGGCCATTCAAAGAATATGGTGGTCAGGCCGGTGATCAGTTGGGCAACCAGCAAGGCCAGTATCAGCCGGGCTGGACCGCCCAGGGCAGCCGAATGGCGTAACCGTATGGCCAACGCACCCAACCAGGCGAATACCAACAGTGCGAAATTGCGATGTACCCAATGAATGCCAGTCAGTGCATCTTGGGAAATGACTTCGCCTGAAGGCCGCTCGCCCAGGGCCCGCAGCAGCGAAAACCCGCTGGTTAAATCCATGGGCGGCACCCATTGACCGTGGCAGGTGGGGAAATCCATGCAGGCCAGCGCCGCGTAGTTGGTGCTGACCCAGCCGCCCAGCGCAACTTGAACAAACAGCAGCAGCATGCCGCCCACCGCCCATGGCCGCCAGCGAATCTCTTGTGGGCGCACGGCTGCATGGCGTTTTTCGCGTGCCGCCAGCCAGGTCATCATGGAAAGCAATATCATGCCGCCCAATAAATGTGTGGTGACAATCAGGGGCATAAGCTTCATGGTGACCGTCCAGGCGCCAAAAGCGCCTTGCATGCACACCGCAGCCAGAGTGGCGATGGCCAGCACGGGCGAGTGTCCCAAAGCTGTACGGTACCGCCAGGCCATCCAGGAAATCGCGATGATAAGCATGCCCAGCAAAGCGCCCACATAACGGTGCACCATTTCTATCCAGGCTTTGGTGAAGCTGACCGGCCCATGCGGCATGGCTTCGAATGCCTCGCGAATCTGTCCGGCTGCACCCACCGGGCTGAGTTGCCCGTAACAGCCAGGCCAGTCGGGGCACCCCAAACCTGAGTCAGTCAAACGCACAAACGCCCCGAACATGATGAGGTCCAGAGTCAGAAACCAAGTTAAAAAAACCAGGCGACGGTAGCGTTGTGCGATTTTTGGCATAGGCGGAACCTCAGGTCAGCCGATCCGCGAGCGCTTGAGCAGCTTGATGATGTCATCGCGCACTTCGATCGGGTCGGCGTTGGGCGGGAACTCCATCATCAGGTTGCCCAGCGGGTCGATAATCCACATGTGGTTGCGTAAGGCCTCAATGCCTTGCTGCCCGCTGCGGTCGGCTGTGAGGAAAGAGGCCAGCGCGGCAGGGTCGGCGCGCACCATATGCGTGCCTGTATAAGCGTCGAGCACGGCTTGAGGAACGGCGCCATCGTCGGTCACGAACCAGATGCGCGACAGACGTTCAACATTCTTGCCCTGGCTGGCGTGAGAATTGCGCAGGATGAACAGTTTGCGCACGCACGATTCCGGGCAAGCTGCGTCATCGGCGCTCACCAGCACCCACTGCCCGCGTAAAGATTCCAGGTTGAAGGGCCGGCCTTCCAGAGTGGTCAGTGGCAGCGCCTGCGTGCTGGGCATAGGGCGCTGGGGGTCAAGAATGCGGCCGTAGTTGTTATGGCCGTCGGGTCGCAGCCCCGACTGCGGCACGAAATAAGCCAGAAAAGCGGCCACCACAGGCGCCAGAGACATCAGCACAATGGCGTACAGCGGCCACATGCTGCGTCGGCGTTGGCCGTGGCCGGCCTGTGGCAAGGCGCCGGGGTGGTGAGCTTGATGGGTTGTCATGGTGCTTCCTTGCTGGGTTCTTGGTGCCGGGCGCGACGCAGCATGTTGCGGGCCACAAACAAGATGGCAATCAGGGCAATGGCGCTGAAGCTGAACCATTGCAGGGCATAGCCCCGATTTTGGTCGGAATCCAGCGAAGGCCCCGGCCATTCACGACGTAAGGCACTGGGTGCTTGCGGGCGTTGTGCGTCGGCCTGAACGGCGCCGCTTCCCAATGAGGACGAAGGCGCCGACGATGCAGAAGTCTGAGCCAGCACGACGGGCAGCAGGTTCAGACCTGTGGCGCGGGCGTAGGCCTTGAGGTCGAGATTCTGCACTTGCGGGATGTCGCCGCCAGCTTGCGGCAGCGTGTCGGGGAGGTGGGAGGATTCGCCCCCTGCCCATTCCCATAGTTCAAAAATGCGGGGAACATGGCTGTGAAGTTCGCCGCCCACTTCCACCATGCCGGGCTCTTCAGGAATAGCGGGCGCGATGCCCCCGCCTTGCATGTCACGCGGCAGCCAGCCGCGCAATACCAGCACGGCAGTGTCACCAGCCACAGGGCCGCGCCCGAGGAAATCCAGGTTGCCATCCACATGCCCTATGGCATCTGCTTCGGCGGAGCCTGCGGAAACCGCGTCATGGCGGTTGGAAGGCGGTGCAGGCAGCGCCAGCACCAAGGGCGTAGCCACCCAGTAACCGGGCCGGCCATCCAGATTGCGGTTCTGCAGTAATACCGTGTATTCGGGTGCCCAGCGCCCTTGCGCGATGGCGGGGCGCCAGGGCAGCAGGTCAGTCGCAGCGCTATAAGCAGACAAGGTCAGGGGCGATTGCAGGCGGCCATGTTCAATGACCTGCTGCAGAGCATCGCGCTCCGCAGCCCGCTCCAGCTGCCACAGCCCCAGTGCAAAGCAGACCCCCGCTGTCACACTGAGCAAAACCATAGCCAGCATGCTGCGCAGTGGCCTGTGGTGGGAAGAGGTGGCGTGCGGCTTGCGGGATTCAGACATTATGAAACTTGAGTTGGAAACCTGGAAGGGCGAGAGGATAATCCACACCAAAGAATACGAATACGCAGACCCGCCGGCGCGGCCCCGACCATTCAACATGGGGCTGGGCGCAAACATTGTGGCGAGGGGTTTTGCTCCAACGGAGACTGACATGCGCATTATCGTTTTACTGGCCTTTTTAGGGATTGTGGCGAGCCTGGTGTCGGCAGGGGTTTACCTGATGCAGGATAGAGGCAGCACAAACCGCATGGTGTATGCGCTGACAATCCGTATCGGGCTTTCCATTCTGTTATTCCTCTTTATGTTGCTGGCCTGGCGCTTGGGCTGGATCAACGCGACAGGCATTCCGGTTCCGGTAAGTTGAAGGCTTAAGTCCAGTACACATAGAGGTACAGGCCCAGCCACACGACGTCGACGAAGTGCCAATACCATGCCGCGCCTTCGAAGGCGAAGTGGTGTTCGGCAGTGAAATGGCCTCGGATCATCCGTAACAGGATGACGGTGAGTATGGTAGCGCCCACAATGACGTGAAAGCCGTGGAAGCCGGTCAGGATGTAGAACAACGAGCCATAGATGCCGGAATCGAACCGCAAGTTCAGGTCGGCATAGGCGTGCATATATTCATACGCCTGGCAGGCGACGAAGGTAAAACCCAGGATAACGGTGAGCGCTAACCAGAAAATGGCGCCGCCGCGCCGGTTGGCCCGCAGCGCATGGTGGGAAATCGTTAAGGTAAGGCCGGAGGTCAGCAGCAGGGCGGTATTAATGGTGGGCAACCAGAAAGGCCCGACTGTCTTGAATTCCTCGACCACGCCGCCCGGTCCGAAGTTAGGCCATTCAGCAATAAAGCCGGGCCATAACAGATGCTGGTGTTCAAGGTTGGCCAGCATGGGGGTGGTGATCTCCCGGGCATACCACAGCGCGCCGAAGAAGGCGCTAAAGAACATGACTTCCGAGAAAATGAACCAGGCCATGCTCCAGCGGTAGGCATGGTCCACACGCTGGCTGTTCAGCCCGCGCTCCGACTCGCGGATGGCCTCACCAAACCACAGGAACAACGACACAAACAGGCTGATTACCCCGATGATGAACATCCAGCGGCCGGGGAACATGCTGTTGACCCAGAGCGCAGCGCCAAAGAACATCAGCAGCAGTGACAGGCTGGTGCGGATGGGGTGGGGCGAATTGGAAGGCACGTAGTAGTACGGGGCTTTACCGTCCTTTTCCACATGAGTTGCGTTCATGGTGCGTCTCCTGTCGATGTTCTTCTGATTCGGGTGTCAATGAGTGAAATAGCCGATGAACCAGCGCGCCGCGCCAATAAGAACCAGCACAAAAACCAGGGTGGCCAGCAAACCCGCCAAAATCAGGTGTAGCGGGTTGAGGCGGCTGAAGTCTTCGCTATGGCCTTTGCCCTTGCGTACTCCCAACATGCCCCAGGCGACGGCCCGCATGGTTTGCAAAAAGGAATAATCGCGGGGTTCTGTCTGTTGCGGCTGCTGAGGTTCCTTGCTGTTTTTTGTCATGCGGTTCAACTTCCCGACACAATGCTCCAGATCGTCCAGGCCATGACGCCCAAGGCGAAGGCCAGCAGACATAAAGCGGTATGGCGGTTTTTGCGGCGTTGTTCAGGTGTCAGTGTCATGGCTATTTCACTACCGGAGGCGTTTCAAAAGTATGGAAGGGGGCGGGCGACGGCACCGACCATTCCAGGCCGGTTGCGCCTTCCCATGGCTGGGCCGGTGCGGGTTCGCCGATCTTGCGTGCAGCCTTGATCACCAGCCACAGGAAGATGAGTTGGGAGAACCCGAACCAGAAGGCGCCAATGGTGGCAATCATGTTGAAGTCGGTGAACTGCGCAGCGTAATCGGCATAGCGACGCGGCATGCCCGCCAGCCCCAAGAAATGCATGGGGAAGAACGTGATATTGAAGGAAATCATGCTGGACCAGAAATGCCATTTGCCCAGTTTTTCGTCATACATCACGCCTGTCCATTTGGGCAGCCAGTAATAGGCGCCGGAATACATGCCGAACAGTGAACCGGCCACCATCACATAATGGAAGTGGGCGATCACGTAATAGGTGTCATGCACTTGGATATCAATGGGAGCTACGGCAAGAATCAGGCCGGTGAACCCGCCTATGGTGAACACGAAGATGAAGCCGATGGCAAACAACATAGGGGTTTCAAAGGTGAGTGAACCCCGCCACATGGTGGCCACCCAGTTGAAGACCTTCACCCCGGTGGGAATGGAGATCAGCATGGTGGCGTACATAAAGTAAAGCTGGCTGGTGGTGCCCATGCCTGTGGCGAACATATGGTGAGCCCACACCAGAAAGGAAAGAATGGCGATGGCGGCGGTGGCGTACACCATGGATGCATAGCCAAACAAAGGCTTGCGGGCGAAGGCGGGGACTACTGAGGAAATAATGCCGAAGGCCGGCAGAATCATCACGTAGACCTCGGGGTGGCCGAAGAACCAGAAAATGTGCTGGTAAAGAACCGGGTCGCCGCCGGCGGCTGCGTTAAAGAAGGATGTGCCGAAGTGACGGTCGGTCAGCAACATGGTGACCGCAGCGGCCAATACCGGCATGATGGCCAGCAGCAGGTAGGCGGTAATCAGCCATGTCCAGCAGAACAACGGCATTTTGAAGAGAGTCATGCCCGGCGCCCGCATATTCAGCACCGTCACGATAATGTTGATGGCCCCCATAATCGAGGAGGCCCCCAATATGTGCACCGCGAAAATCGTGAAGTCCATGCCGGGGCCCATCTGCAGCGACAACGGCGCGTACATGGTCCAGCCGGCGGCGCTGGCACCACCGGGCACAAAGAATGATGTGGTGAACAGAATCGCACCGATGGGCAGCAGCCAGAAGCTGAAGTTGTTCATGCGGGCGAACGCCATATCGGAGGCGCCGATTTGCAGCGGAATCATCCAGTTAGCAAAGCCCACAAAGGCCGGCATGATGGCCCCGAAAATCATGATCAGCCCATGCATGGTGGTGAACTGGTTGAACAGCTCAGGCCGGAAGAATTGCAGCCCGGGCGCAAACAGTTCGGTGCGCAGCAGCAGGGCAAGAACCCCGCCTTCCAGCAGCATGGCGAACGAAAACACAAGGTACATCGTGCCGATGTCTTTGTGATTGGTGGCAAATACCCAGCGCCGCCAGCCTTTCTCCGGGCCGTGGTGGGCGTGCTCGTGATCGTGAGCGGTGGGTGGAACTTGACCGGCGGTAACACTGCTCATGCTTGGCTCCTTCCTGCTGGCCCGCGCCCTTCTGGCGCAGAGCCGTATTCGGGTGATCGTGCGTAATCGTTGCGGCGCTTGAACGGCGCCTAGCGTTGTGCTGTGACATCGGCGGGCTGGACAATGGGGTCGGGCCCCTTGCCTTGATGCCCCCAGGCGTGACGCGTGTAGGTAATGACGGATGCGATTTCGACATCGTTCAGCAGATCACGGAAGGGCGCCATGGCGGTGCCTGGCCGGCCGTTCAATACGATGTCGATCTGGTTTTGCATGGGGGCCAGCACCGTGGCCTCTGCGCCGACCAGCGGGGGGAAAGTGGGCGGCATGCCCTGACCATTGGCCTGATGGCAAGCAATGCAGGTGGCCGCGTAGACCTTCTCGCCTCGGGTCATGAGTTCGTCGAGCTCGTAGGTTTTCGTGGGGTCGTCGGCAGCGGCCTGGCGAGCTTGCATTTGTTCGGCTGCCCATCGCTCGTAATCGGCCTGTTCCATGACTTCCACCACAATGGGCATGAAAGCGTGATCTTTCCCACAGAGCTCAGCGCACTGGCCGCGGTAAATGCCGGGCTCCTTCGCGCGGAACCAGGTGTCGCGCAGCACGCCGGGCATGGCGTCTTGTTTGACGCCGAAGTCGGGCACCATCCAGGAATGGATGACGTCGTTGGCCGTGAGCACGACACGCACTTTCTTATCGACCGGTACCACCAAGTGGTTGTCGGTTTCCATCAGGTAGGTGTCGGATTTTTCAGCGCGCCCTTCGATTTGATCGCGGGGAGTGGAAAGCCGGGCCAGGAACTTCAGCCCTTCAGCAGGGCCGTTGAGGTATTCATACCCCCACATCCACTGGTAGCCGGTGGCCATGACAGTGAGGTCGGCGCTGGTGGTGTCTTTCATGGCCACAACTGCTCGGGTGGCCGGAATCGCCATGGCGATGATGATGAGAAATGGGATGACAGTCCAGGCGACTTCTACGCCTACGTTTTCGTGGAACTTTGCTGCAACGGCTCCCCTGGATTTCCGATGCATCACCACCGAATACAGCATGACGCCGAATACGCCGATGAAAATCACCACACAGATCACCAGCAGCAACCAGTGGAGATCCATGATGTCGCTGGAAACCTGCGTAACCCCTCGGGTCAGGTTGAGCTGGTTGACCTGAGGGCCTCCCGGCATGTCTCCTACTTGAGCGAATACGGTGCTTGAAAATAACAGCGCACCGAAACCGACTACCCCCTTTTCCTTCATCATACGGACCCCTAGTTGCAACGTGCTGTGTCAAAATATTGATTTTTGTCAAACAACTGAGCCAAAAAACTTGGCCGTGCACTGGATTCTCGGAGGACAGGCTTTAGAATGGTGTAGCTGTGGGTTATTGCCTGTTCTTTGTTTATGTTTTTTGCGGATTATAGCCGTAATGCCGCGTATTCATACCCATGACGCTGCCGCGAGCAGGGCTTTTAGGGAATACCACACCTTTTTTACCCTCTGCGGGCGCCCCTGCGGCACTCATTCAAAACTTACTTCTCTCCTCTCCGCCTAGCAGGGCGGGGCCCGCACACGGGTGTGTGGTTTGCGGGTCATTTTGCCTTCGCATTCCACTACAATGGCCCGATGAGTTTCTTCTCTTCATCCGCGCTTTCAAACGCTATTCTGGCTCGGCAGCAAACGCTTACGCCTTGCATACAGCATCTACCGCCCGCTGGGTCCCGGCCCTTGACGGTCGCCGGGCGCGTGGCCGGCTGGGTCACGCCCCGCGCTACCTCCGCTGTCGACGGCTTGGAAGGTGTGCACATCACCGACGAAGCCGTTCATATTGGCGCTGCACCGCAGCAGCGTCTGCCGCTGGGGGCGGTCATGGAGCGAGTGGCGCAAGTATTGCGCGATAACGGCTGCTTGCGCGGCTGGCGCGACGAACTGCTTGATGTCTACGGTGAAGGTCGTCGCCTGTGTGTGCTGGAACGTGCCGCCATGCGGCCTCTGGGCCTGCTTACCAAAGCCGTGCACCTAAACGCTTGGTCGCCGGATGGCCGTATGTGGCTGGCGCGTCGTTCTGATACCAAGGCCACTGACCCGGGCATGTGGGATACCCTGGTGGGAGGTCTGGCCACCTCAGGCGAACCGCTCGATCTTTCCCTCCAGCGCGAATGCGCGGAAGAAGCGGGGCTGAGCGCCAGCGATATTCGGGGCCGTTCCGCCTTGCGCGTTATTCTGCGCATGCACCGGCGTTTACCGGAAGGCTATCAAGTCGAAGATCTTTTGGTTAGCGATTGCGTGCTGGATGAAAGCGTGACACCGCAAAACCAGGACGGTGAAGTCAGCGAAATTCGCCTCGTCACCATCGAAGAGGCGTGGTCCATGGTGGAAGCCGGGGCGTTCACTCACGAAGCAGAAGCTTGTATTTTGGATAGCCTGGCCGCCCACATTCGGGAAAATGGCGGCCCCGACTCATAAACCCCTTACTTAAACAAACAGATACCCCCTTCCAGGAGACTCTGATGCAAAACAACCCCTTTGTGCTTCCAGGTTTCGGGCAGGCAGGCCCGGCGAGCCAGAACCCCATTCTGGCCAGTATGGAAATGATGCGTCAGGCCTGGGAAGGGCTGGCGTCTTCCGGCGGCCTGGATGCCGCGACAATGGGGCGCATAATGTCCGTCGAAGAAATGGACAAGCGCATCGCCGACCTGCGTGCCGTGGAAAACTGGCTGCGCATGAACCTTTCCATGCTGACCAGCACCATTCAAGGGCTGGAAGTGCAGCGTGCGACAGTCGCCACATTGAAATCGTTTGTCGATACCAGTGCTGCGTCGATGGCCGGTGGTAACGATGCGCCGCGTGCGGCATCCCCCCTGGATGAAGCGCTCAAAGCGTGGTCAAGCAAGAGCGACGATGAGCCCAAGGCGGCTCAGGCTGAGCCTGCGCAGCCACAAGCACAAGCGCAACCGGAAGCCGCTGCATCGTCAGACAAGGATCAGGCCCGCGCCGAACCGGAGAGCGGTTCGACCGCAGGGCAGTCGGGAGCGGCGGATCAAAACGACATCATGGCGGCTGCCGCGTCCGCGGCCCAAGGTTGGTGGGGCTTGTTGCAGCAGCAGTTCCAGACCTTGGCAGCCGCCACGGCAGCCAGCGCCGAAGGCGCCATGGCGGATCTGGCCGAGGCCGGCAAAGCGGCATCTGAAGCGGGGGCCGCCGTCGCTAAAGCCCAGCCTGCACGCAAAGCGCCCGCCAAGACAGCGGCGCGAAGCACGGCTGCTAAGAAAACAGTAGCCAAGAAGGCCGCAGCAAAAAAAGCCGCACCGGCCAAGTCAGTACCTGCCGCGAAGAAAGCAAGCAAGAAAACCGCTGCGAAAAAAACTACGTCAGCTCGTAACACAGCCGGCTGACTGCCACTTCTCGTCCCGTTACGTATTGGAAACTCTGTAACATGCTGAATATCGTCATCCTTGCTGCTGGCCTGGGTAAGCGCATGCAGTCCGACCTTCCCAAAGTCCTGCATCGCATTGCCGGCCAGCCCATGCTGGCCCATGTGCTGGGCAACGCACGTCAATTGCAGCCGGAGCGCATCGTGGTGGTGGCCGGTCATGGCGCCGAACGAGTGCAGGCGGCTTTTGCCGGTCAGGAAGACATCGTTTTTGCTTTGCAAAGTCCCCAGCACGGAACGGGGCATGCGGTGCAGCAAGCTTTGCCTTATCTGGTGGGGGGCGATAGCCCTGAACATGCCACGTTGGTGTTGTATGGCGACGTGCCACTGGTGCAAGCTGAGACTTTGCAGCGCTTGCTGCAAGTCCGTGGGGAAGGCCTGGCGCTATTGACTGAAAAAGTCGCTGACCCCGCAGGGTACGGCCGCATTGTGCGCACTGAGGCCGGCGATATTGCACGCATTGTCGAACACAAAGATGCGTCCGATTCCGAACTGGCTATTAACGAAGTGAATACCGGCATACTTGCCGCGCCAACCGCCCAACTGCGAGATTGGCTGGGGCGCATTACTAACGATAACGCCCAGGGCGAATACTATCTGACCGACATCGTCGCTTTGTCGGTGGCCGACGCCGTGCCCGTACGGGCGGCTCAGCCCTCTTCCGCCTGGGAAACGCTGGGCGTTAACAGCCGGGTGCAACAAGCTGAACTGGAACGCGCATGGCAGCGTGAACAGGCCCGTCGCCAGTTGGAGGCGGGCGTCACTCTGGCCGACCCGGAGCGCTTTGATATGCGCGGCGAGCTCATTTGTGGCCGCGACGTTTTCATCGACGTAGGCTGCGTGTTCGAAGGGCGGGTCGAGCTGGCGGATGGCGTGCACGTCGGCCCACACTGCGTGCTGCGCAATGCCGTGGTGGGAGCCGGCACCCGCATCGAAGCCTACACCCACATTGATGACGCCTCGGTTGCCGCCAGCGCTGTTCTGGGGCCGTACGCCCGCTTGCGGCCTGGTGCGCAGATCGGCCCTGAGGCGCATGTTGGCAACTTTGTCGAAATCAAGAAAAGCGTCTTGGGCGCAGGTTCCAAGGCAAATCATTTGGCCTATATTGGCGATGCGCTGATTGGCGAACGGGTCAATGTTGGCGCCGGCACCATCACGTGTAATTATGATGGGGTGAACAAGCATCGCACGATTATTGAAGACGATGTCTTCATCGGTTCAGATACTCAATTGGTGGCGCCTGTTACGGTAGGCAAAGGTGCGACGCTGGCTGCCGGTACAACATTGACGCGCGATGCGCCTGCGGGGAAACTGACGTTATCCCGTGCACAGCAAACTACCGTTGAGAACTGGCAACGGCCGCAAAAGAAAGTCTGAATCCGCTGTGACTGAGGTGTGTAGAAACAGCTGAACAGGCCGTACACGTTACTGGCCTGTCGCTGTGGTTGTCGGGGCTAAGTTATTGGGTGTAAGAAGGGGTAGGGGTGGTAAGAAAAGCCCAGAAACATCGGGATAAATCGGAAGCTGACACATCGGCCTCCGACGGCTTGCCCGTACCCCGTCGCCATTGGTCGGCGGCCGTTCTTTTGCTGGGCATCACCATCACGGTGTTCGACTCCAGCATGTCGAATGTGGCCCTGCCCGCTATTTCCAACTCGCTCGGCATCCCTGCCAGTCAGTCTGTGTGGGTGGTGCTGGCCTACAGCCTTACAGTAGTGGGGTGTTTACTGCCGTTGTCAGCGCTGGCGGAACGCATCGGCTTCCGGCTGATGTTCGGGCTGGGCCTGGTTGTGTTTCTGGCTGCTTCGGTCTCGGCGGCGCTATCTTCCAGCATGACGCATCTCGTGATTTCCAGGGTGGGTCAGGGCTTGGGTTCCGCCATGCTGATGTGCTTGTTCGGCGGCATATTGCGTAATACCTACCCGCTCGCCAAGTTGAGTGTGGGCATTAGTCTCAATGCCTTTACGGTGGGCATTATGGCGGTGCTGGGGCCTACCTTGGGCGCTATGTTGCTGCAGTGGTTTTCCTGGCAAGCCATCTTCTTGGTGAATGTTCCGCTGGGGCTGGTGGCTTATATGGGCTTGCATTTCCTGCCGGATATCCCGCGCCGCAGGGGCCCTTTCGACTGGACTGCCTGCGCCTTGAGCGCCGTGTTGTTTGCCTTAGCGCTTTACGGGCTGGAAACCCTGGGTCGCGATGCGGTACAGGCCACATTGTGTTTGCTGGTGGCGGCCCTGATCGCTTGGGGGTTGGTACGGCGCTCGTGGGGGCAGGCCGCACCGATTGTGCCGGTTGATCTGTTGCGTATTCGCTCCATCGGTTATTCGGTGGCGGCCTCGGCGTTTTTCTTTGCCGCGCAGATGGCGGCATTTGTCTCCTTACCCTTCTACTTCAAGGCGGTTTATGAAGCCTCGTATGCCCAGGTCGGCTTGTATCTGGCTGCGTGGGCCGTTGGCGGAGCGCTGATGGCGCCTGTTTCCGCCTATATGTCGGCGCGTTTCCCAGTGGCTATCCTTTGTGCTCTGGGCTCCGTTGTCATGATTTTTGGCCTGGGCGGGGTGATATTGGCCGGCGGCGAAAACGTGGTGGCTTGGTTGCTAATATGCATGTTTTTCGCCGGGGTGGGCTTCGGGTTCTTCCAAACGCCTAATAACCGGGCCATGCTGGGCGGCATACCGCGCCATCGCAGCGGCGCGGCGGGCGGAATGCAGGCCACCACGCGCGTGTTCGGGCAAGGCATGGGCACGGCGTTCGTCGGCGTGGCCTTCCAGCTTGGCAGTGCTCACGGCCCGGTGGCCGGTGTCAGTGTGGCGATAGGCTGCGCCGCGATAGCACTAGCGGTGAATGTCATACGTCACTTTGACCCCACCCCCGACGCCCGTTTCTGAGTAACGACTCCATGCGTATTTTGCAACTGAATTTTGAACGCGGCTGGCGTGGCGGTGAACGCCAGACGCTGTTGACCCTGCGCCAACACATGCTGGCGGGCCATCAGGTAGAACTCTTGGCGCGCAAAGGCGGCGAGCTGGCAAGGCGAGCTGCCGAGTTGGATATCCTGGTGCATGAATGTGAAAGCATCAGCGCTGTGTGCCGCTTTCTGCTGTCACGCCGCCGCCAATACGATGTCATGCATGCACAAACAGCCAATATGATGAGCTGGCTGGCATTCTTGCGCCCTTGGTTAAAAACCCGAATTGTGTTCACGCGGCGCACGGCATTTCCCCTGCGCAAGCACGAGTCGCGCAATGCTTGGAAGTGGCGCCAAGCCGATGTGCTGGTGGCCATCAGCGACGCGGCGGCGGCCGAACCACGCCGCCTGGGCCTGGACGTCGTTGTCATTCCCAGCGCAGTGGAAGCGCGTCCGCTGAATTCCGCACATCTGCAAACCTTTGCGCGCCAGCATCAGCTTGAAGGAAAGCGCGTGCTAGCCACAGCAGCAGCACTGACTGAAGAGAAAGATCCTCTGACGCTGATCGATGCCGTGCATGCGCTGGCGCTTGAGCGCCAGGATTTCGTTTTCCTGCATCTAGGCGCAGGCGGAAGTCAGGAGGAAGCCGCTCGACAGCGTGTGCGTGAGCTGGGGCTGGAATCGGTCTACTGCTTTGCCGGCTTTCAGGAGGGCGTAGAGAACCTGTACCGGCTGATGGATGTCTTTGTGCTGTCGTCGCGCTACGAAGCATTGGGCAGCAGCGTGCTGGACGCCTTTCTGTATGGCGTACCCGTTGTGGCCACCAATGCGGGGGGCTTGGCGGAAGTGCTGGCTGACGGGCGGGGCTTGAGCAGCGATGTGGGAGACCCTGCCAGCCTGGCCGCCAACATGGCACGGGTGTTGGATGACCCCGTCCTAAGGGCAACCATGATTGAGCGAGCCGCAAGCTATGTGGCGCGCGAGCACGACCCTGTTGTGATGGCAAGCCGGTATCTTGCGCTTTACCAAGGCCGCCAGGGGCTGGAGGCTTGAAAACCAGCTTGGCGCAGCCGGCCCAACAGATGAGTTGCTTGGATACTTACCGCTTGTTCCTTCATTATCAATTCCATACAAAAGGTTAGAATGTTCCGGGATTGCTGGAAACCCTTTTCTGGGATCCTTCTTCTGCTTACTCGACGGAATTGTTAATAATGAATTGGTTTTCCCGTCTTACGATACGAACCAAGCTCACCTTGAGCTTTATTCTCGTAGCCATCATCGCCGGCATCATCGGGGTTGTTAGTCTGACTTCCATCCAGCGCATTCACGGCATGGCTGCGCACATGCATGATTTTGAACTTCAAGGCCTTTATCAGGTCGGCAGGGCCGATGCTGAATTGCGTGCCACGGGTCGTGCTTTGAGAGGGGCCATGATGGCGCCTGCAGGTGCGGAGCGTGATGCAGAAGTCAGGCTTATGCAGCAGCACTTCCGCAATTTGCAAACCATCACTCGTGATCTCGGGCAGTATTTTGTGTCTGAATTGGGTCAGCAGCGCCATAGAACCCTGCAAGAACGGATAAATGAATACGAGGCGGCCAACAACAAAGTGCTGGCTCAGCTCAACCAGAACTATTTCGGCTCTGATACCAAGGCCCGTCAAATACTCGCCACCGAAGCACGTCCCAAGGGGAATGCTGCCGAAGAAATCATGGTGCAGATGCTTGATCAAAAGCGCGCCAATGCTCAGGCCTTTGAAGACCAAATTGACGGCGTGCGCGACGCGACGGCTCTTGTCGCATTGGTGCTGACTTTGGCGGGTGTAGTGGTGGCGTTATTGCTGGGTGTGTTGATTGCACGCTCTATTTCTCGTCAGTTGGGGGGCGAACCCTCAGAAGTGGCGGCCATGGCAGCCGTGATTGCGCAAGGCGATCTTACGACTCATATCAACATCGATAACGTCGCCCCGAACAGCGTGATGGCCAACATGGCCGCTATGCAGAATGCACTGCGGCGATTGGTGAGTTCCGTAATCAGCAGCAGCGACAACATCGCCAGCGGCGCCAGCCAAATCGCAGCGGGTAACACGGATCTTTCTCAACGTACGGAAGAACAAGCAGCCAACCTGACGCAAACCGCGTCGGCTATGGAAGAGCTGGCGGGTACGGTGAAAAACAACGCCGACGTCGCCCGTCAGGCGGCACAGCGTGCGATGGCCGCCAGTCGCTCTGCTGAAGATGGCGGCGAAGTGGTCAACAATGTGGTTCAGACCATGGCCGGCATTAATGAGTCCTCCAAACGGATTGTGGACATCATTACCGTCATTGACTCCATCGCCTTCCAGACGAACATCCTGGCTCTGAACGCGGCTGTTGAAGCGGCGCGCGCCGGGGAGCAAGGGCGTGGGTTTGCAGTGGTGGCCGGTGAAGTCCGCAGCTTGGCGCAGAAGTCTGCCGCCGCCGCCAAGGACATCAAGGAACTCATCGACGACAGCGTCGAGAAAGTCGAAAACGGCAGCAAGCTGGTGGATGTGGCCGGCGAAACCATGGCTGGCATTGTGTCCGATGTGAAGCAGGTCACCGATCTCATCAGTGAAATCAGTGCCGCCACATCTGAACAGACTTCCGGCATTTCTCAGGTGAACGACGCTGTACTCCAGTTGAGCGACGTCACCCAACAGAATGCAGCCTTGGTTGAGCAAAGTGCCGCAGCGTCCGACAGCCTGAACGACCAGGCTCAAAGGCTGCTGGAACTGGTGCGCGTCTTCAAGGTCGATAGCAGCGCGTCCTCGTCACAGCGTCAGGCTTCTCAGGTTATTTCTGTCCCGCCTGCCACAATCGAAGACGGGGTGCCCCGAGCCAGCCGTTCGGCCTCCGCCCACACGCGCAGCAGCCAAAATGGTGCGGGTACCCGTGGGGCTGCTGCACCTCGCAGCGAGGCCCCCAAAGCGGCACGCAAACCCGCAGCGCCGTCAGCAACACCGGCTTTGGGCCGTAAGCCCGCCCTGGGCGCAGCCGCAGCGGCCGGGCCCGCCACGGTGACAGCCTCCGATGGCTCCTCAACCTACGGTCCGGGCACTTCCAAGGAAGATGATTGGGAAGAGTTCTAAGCTCAAGGCAGGGCCGCTGAACCTTTGGCCCTGGCAAGAAAGCGTGCGCACATTCTGCGCACGCTTTTTTTTTACAAATAGCCGCGGTCGGCCGGTTTATGATTGGCGGGCACTTCATGGAGATATTGGTATGTGTGGAATCGTCGGCGCAGTGGGGCAACAGGACATGACGCCCATCCTTCTGGAAGGGCTCAAAAGGCTGGAATACCGGGGGTATGACTCCTGCGGAATCGCCGTGCATGCAGAGGGCGTGCTCAAGCGGGCGCGCAGCACGCAGCGGGTGGCGGAACTCGTCAAGCAGCTGGAAGCGGAAGGCATGGAAGGCCGGACGGGGATTGCCCACACTCGCTGGGCCACCCATGGCGCGCCTGCCACCCATAACGCTCACCCGCATTTTTCCGGCAAGGGCGGCGAATCCCGCATCGCTCTGGTGCATAACGGCATTATTGAAAACCACGACGAATTACGCGCTGAACTGAGCCGTGTCGGTTATGTGTTCGAAAGCCAGACGGATACGGAAGTCATCGCGCATTTGGTCGATCATCTCTACGAGGGCGACCTCTTTGCTGCTCTGCAAGCCGCCGTTGTGCGCCTACAGGGTGCATACGCCATCGCCGTTTTCTGCCGCGACGAACCGCACCGCATCGTAGGGGCCCGCCAAGGTTCACCCTTGGTCGTGGGCCTGGGGGAAGGTGAGAATTTCCTGGCCTCGGATGCTCTGGCGCTGGCGGGCACAACAGACCAGATCATCTACCTAGAAGATGGCGATGTGGCCGACTTGCATCTGACACATGTCGAGATCGTCGATGCTCAAGGGCAGCCGGTACAGCGTGAAGTCCATACCGTGCATCTGCATACCGCCGCCGCAGATCTCGGCCCCTACTGCCACTACATGCAGAAGGAAATCTTCGAGCAACCCCGTGCGGTTGCCGACACCCTGCAGGATATTGAAAGTATTTCGCCCGAACTGTTTGGCGAAGGCGCACAAGCCATTTTCCAAGAAATTGACCGCGTGTTGATTCTGGCTTGCGGCACCAGCTACTACGCCGGCCTCACCGCCCGCTACTGGATTGAAGCAATCGCCAAGTTGCCCGTCGATGTGGAAATCGCCAGCGAATACCGTTACCGCGAAAGCGTGCCCAACCCCCGCACGCTGGTCGTAACGATTTCGCAGTCGGGCGAAACCGCTGACACCCTGGCCGCGCTCAAACATGCCCGCAGTCTGGGTATGGAGCATTCCCTGACCATCTGCAATGTGGCCACCAGCGCCATGGTGCGCGAATGCAAGCTGCAATACATCACCCGCGCAGGCGTTGAGATAGGCGTGGCTTCCACTAAAGCGTTTACCACGCAGCTGACGGCGTTGTGCCTGCTGACCCTGGCGCTGGCTCAGGTTAAAGGGCGGATCACAACCGCAGCGGAAGAAAAACTGCTCAAGGATTTACGCCACCTGCCCGTGGCCATTGGCGCAGTGCTGGCGCTGGAGCCACAGATCATCAGCTGGGCCGAACGCTTCGCCGGCAAGGAACACGCCTTGTTTCTCGGCCGCGGCATGCATTACCCAATTGCCTTGGAAGGCGCGCTTAAGCTCAAGGAAATCAGCTACATCCATGCTGAAGCCTACCCGGCAGGCGAACTCAAGCATGGCCCCCTGGCATTGGTAACCGAGGCCATGCCGGTCGTCACCATTGCCCCCAACGACGAGCTTCTGGAAAAACTTAAATCCAATATGCAGGAAGTTCGCGCCCGAGGCGGCCAGCTTTACGTATTTGCCGACAGCGACACCCGCATCGCCAGCGGCGACGGCATGCATGTCATTCGCATGCCCGAGAACTACGGCAAGCTCTCACCCATTCTTCACACCATCCCCTTGCAGCTGCTGGCCTATCACACAGCGGTGGCACGGGGGACGGATGTGGATAAACCCCGGAATCTGGCTAAGAGTGTGACGGTGGAGTGAGGGGGGTTACTTTAGCGCTTCAGCCGCGTCGCCGGTTGAGTAGTCTTTAATGTCTTCGTGCAGGATGCGCCGCAGCTCCAGAATAGCTGCCGCGGTTTCTTGCACGCTGTGGCCTGAAGTGATGATTTTCTCTGAGTCGGCACCTGCAAGGTGGGCACTGCGGTAGGGTACCAGGCCGTCATCCGTCGTTATTAGCTCACCGTTCTCGGACACTCTTGCAATGATGGAGTGATAGCGTACCTTAGGTGATATCGGCAGATCGGCCGCTGCGCGTATGAAAGGGTCGTCCTGTCGGAGGTTGTCCACGCTGTTTGGTATGTGAGGGGCTGTTCGTCCAGCGTGGGTGCCGGCATGTGCGTCCTGCAGAATGTCGCCTAGGTGTTCAAGTAGCCTGACAGGCAAACGCACCATGCCGGCCAGCCAACGACCCAAGCGTCCGCCGGCGATCTCGGTTCCGCGGTGAGGCGCTGCAATGAAGATTGCGCGTTCAATTTGTGGCATGGGCTCGAAAACGAGAGGCGGTTTCAAACGAGTCTCGATTCGCTGGCGGCGCCGTTCGGGCAGGTCCGCACCTTCGAGCAGTGATTCCAACAGTTGGTCTGTCGACGAGGAAACCATGAGTCGTGATATCACGCCGCCCATGCTGTGACCGATTACTACCATGCCTCGTGATGCGTTCTGCTCGGCGGATGGGTCGAAGTGCGTCAGAGCCGAATCAATGGCACGGCGGATTTCGTAGTGACTGAACGCGATAGGCATATTGGTGGGGTAGTAGACCTGCCATACTTGGAAATTCTGTCGTAGTTCCTCGTCGCCCATCACTTCGTTCGCAACGTTTACCCAGGCTTCTGGGCTGCTGGCCAAGCCATGGATCATGAGGAGGATTCGGCGGTTGGGGTCGTACGGTTGCATCAAGTACAGATGAGGGCGCTCTATGCCGTGTTCGCGGCCCAGCAGTGTGCGTAAAGATTGTGTGCTGAAATCAGATCGAACCAACCAGAGGCCGTACCCGGCGGTGAAATGGGCGGCGAGCGGAACGCGTTGGCCTTGTATGGACACCGCGTCATATTCGTAGGGGTCATAAGCGGCCAAGGTCACCGTGCGCGTGGTGAGCACTTCCCCCAGCGTGTCGCCTTGGAAGAGCAACAGCGCAGTGATGGCGGGGTAAGGCATTTCACTCCACGCTGTCGACTGCGTCGGGTAATACCGGTGTCGCGGCCCGGGGCCGGACGTTTTCAGTGGCGCATTTTCGGGTGGCGGTTCACTCATGACCGCCACCAACTCAGCGCCGAACCCGTCCCGACGGTATTGGCTGCGCAGGCCGCTGAAAGACAGAGACGATGCGGGTATCAGTTCGCTTAGCGGGCCTAAGTCGGTGGGCAGGCGAATTGCGGATAAATCTGGCTGAATAGTCCAGCCTGCGATCACCGTATTCTGAACGGCTTGTGAGTGGTGACTGCGTCGTTTGCGCTGCATGAACAGATGACTTGCCACCTGTTGTACCGCTACGTTGTAGTAGTCCCGTACTTGTGTTTGCCGATCCTCAAAAGCCCGGTCACGCGGATCACGTTCTGTAAAGAACAGATAGGCATACGCATGTCGAGCGGCTTCCAGCCACGCCTGCAAGCGGCTGTCGTCTGATGAATCAGCTTTGGAAGATAAAGCGCGTTGGGTCCAGAGTTCGGCCAGTGCAGACAGGCGCCGTTCATCGCTGATACCTGCAGTCTCATCCAGCGTGTAGAGGCATTCGGGTGTAGCCGTGTTCAGCTTTGCGCACACGCCCTGGTCCAGCCCTGCAACGGTGACGGTCTCCTGTGTTGCGGCGCTCGGTTGTCCGGTTGTGAAAATGTCGCCCCGCTTAAGGGTGATGTATTCTTTGGGCTCAATTTCCCGGACTCCCACTGCCGCGTCGAATGATCTGAGCACTGAGCATCCGCTGAGCAACCCCAAGGCCAAAAGCACGATAACGGCAGAACGGACAAAACGTGATCGAGGTTCAGTCATGGTCGCTGTCCCTGACTGCTTGTGGCACTCCCTCGCGGATCGCTTGCGAGAAATTGATACCCGTGGCGTCAGCCTTCTGAGCACGCGCATTGATGTGTCCAAGTGTTTGCAGACGCTGATACTCATAGCCTTGGACGAGCGCATTGCGATCATAGGCATATTCTGCAAAATGCCCGGATAGCAGCAACCGATAATCCAGAGGCAGCCCTGGAGCGATCTGCTTGGCTAGGTCGTAGATGACAGTTGTGCAGTTGCTTGTCAGTGTGTTGTAGAAGGTCGGCTCTTGTCTCAGTACCTCGGCCTCTTTCAGGTAGGCAAGAAACAGTGTACGGAGCTCTGGCGGAGGTATGCGTAAGTTGTATAAGAAGACATCCTCGCCGCGTGCATTGCTACGAGTCCGTATGATGTCGCGTTCCTCGGCAGCAATGATGACTTGCTCAAACTTGCGGAAGAATCCGCCAACGGCTGAGAACGACTCATGGCGTTCCTTGCGGATCTCCAGGGAAAAGACCAGTCGCTGCCCGTCGCTGAACCCGAATGACACCAGGGTGTGGGCGATGTGCGGCCCCATCCAGTAAGACAGGACGAGGTCGGCCGACTCCAGCTGATCCAGGCGATATTTTCGCGTTATCCAGCGAGGCGTGTAGTCGGTCTCACTACGCCATTCGAAGTTGCGTACGTTGCGTAACGTCACGTTGTTGCCGTCGATCTCCGATTCCAGCATGTGCGCGACATCATCGGCCCAATCACGGTGATGAGACGGCTTAATGGTGAACCACCATGCCAACATAAAAATGGCAGCGAGGCCGAAGGCCGCCCCACAGCCTCGGGTATGACTACCGCACAGAATCGCGACGACGAGGGCGCCGCCTGTGGTGATCCACACCATAAGCGCAAGAAAGAGGACGGCTGGCTGTGCTACCTGAAAATGCAGGGCGAAGGCGCCCCACACGATAAAAGCCAACACAGGCAACGCAACCAGAACTCGACCAAGCCGCCTGAGCCGGCAATGGCTTTGCTCTCGCTGCGGCATCTTTGGAAAGCGTGACATTAGGTGATTTTATTCCCGCTCTTCTGGTTCCAGCATTACGCGGTAAGCGCGCAGTTCCATTTGGTCGAGCCTATGTATAGGGGTGTTGGAAATCAGGTACTTGGTTATCCCGGTGTGGCCAAAGCACTTTCCTGGTTTTATCCTGGCTGGCAGCGAGCCAATAGGTAACCGCTTGCTCCGCAGTATAGACATTGGTGATCTGGCCTACTGTGCTCAGGTGATAATGAAGGCACGTACATGAGGATAAGGCTGGTGATGGCATCAAACTTTTGCACTGCCTTCAGCCTTTTTCCGCATCAACCAAAGTGGATATAGGAGTCAGTGTTGAAAGCATTACTTTGCAAACAATTGGGTGGCCCTGAATTGCTGAGCCTGGAGGAAGTGGCGCCGCTGCAGCCAGGGCCCGGCCAGATTGTGGTCTCGGTCAAGGCGGCTGGTGTGAATTTTCCCGATACGCTCATTATTCAAGGGAAATATCAGATGAAGCCCGATCTGCCGTTCAGCCCCGGAGGCGAAGTGGCTGGTACCGTTGCGCGGGTGGGTGAAGGAGTGACGCAATTCGAGGTGGGGCAGCGGGTGGTGGCGCCCATTGGCTACGGTGGTTTTGCGCAAGAAGCCATTGCCGATGCGAGCCGTGCCCTGCCACTGCCTGACGGCATGAGCTTTGAAGAGGCATCGGCCTTTGTGCTGACTTACGGCACGTCTTACTACGCACTGAAGAATCGTGCCGAACTAAAAAAGGGCGAGACCTTACTGATTCTCGGTGCTGCCGGCGGCGTTGGCCTGGCAGCCATCCAGATTGCCAAGGCCATGGGGGCGGTGGTGATTGCTGCCGCGTCTTCCGAGGAAAAGCGCCAGTTGTGCTTGCGTGAAGGGGCGGATCACGTGGTGGACTACACCCAAGACGATTTCCGCGATCAGCTTAAAGAACTGACCGGCGGGAAAGGTGTGGATGTGATCTACGACCCGGTGGGGGGCAGTGCTTCAGAACCCGCTTTCCGCAGCATCGCCTGGAAGGGGCGTTTTCTGGTGGTGGGGTTTGCGGCTGGGGATATCCCGCGTATTCCGCTCAACCTGCCTTTATTAAAGGGCGCGTCGATTGTGGGCGTATTCTGGGGGGCGTTTGGCCGCACGGAACCGGAAGCTGACGCCCAGAACATGAAAGAGCTGTTCGAGCTCTACGCCGAGGGCAAGGTCAAGCCGGTGATTTGCGCTACCTACCCCCTGGAGCGTGCGCCGGAGGCGCTGGAGTTCGTTGCAGGCCGCCAGGCGTTGGGCAAGGTGGTGATTACGGTTGATTGATGGGGACGTACGGGCGAGAGGGCCCGCACACCGACGCGTGTCAGGGGCGGGCTGTCTTTCAGAGCTTTAGCCCTGTACAGCAAATACCCCGCTCGCCTTGACCAGGGTTTTTTCCTGATTATGCACGGTGCAGCTTGCGTAGATCAGCCTTCTGCCGCGCTTATCAATCTTTACATGGGCCTCGATCCAATCACCCATCTTGGTCGCATTCATGTAGTCCAGCGACAGGTTGACGGTGACGACTGCGGTCTGGCATTCCTGGGCTAGGTAGTTTCCGAAAACGGAATCGACCAGCGTGGCCAGCAGGCCGCCGTGGGCAACGCTGTGGACATTGCCATGCCCTTTGTCGATGCGCAGGCCGAAGGCGGAACCTGATTCATTCCTGTAGATTTGCCCCACCTGAATCAGATGCTGCATGAATAAACTGGTGGGGTTCCATACTTCAAACCCGGCTGGGATATCGCTTGTCATGGGCTACGGTTCCTGTCTCTGTACGGCTTTTGTTGCGCTGCATTATAAGGCGGGGTTTAAGGCGAGGCGGGGGTCCTTCGCAGCTGCCGCCGTTGTTCCAGAACGTATTTTTTTTGCATCTGCGCCGTCAGTATGAGACAGTCCTAGGAGATTTATTTAAAATTGTCAATTTTTCCCATCTTCTAGGTCCACCTGTATGACTATAGCCGCAACCCGCCAGGAGTCTGACTTCCTTGGAGTCAAAGACATTCCTTCAGAAGCTTATTGGGGTGTCCACACGGCACGCGCACTTGAAAACTTCCCGATTTCTGGAAACCCGATTTCCGCAATGCCTGAGCTGGTGTGGGCCCTGGCTCAGGTGAAGAAGGCGGCAGCGACCGCCAACCTTCAACTGGGCGTGCTGCCCAAGGAAAAAGTCGACGCGATCAACGCTGCCTGTGACGACATCATCGCCGGCCAGCTGCACGACCAGTTCGTGGTCGATGTGATTCAGGGTGGGGCGGGCACGTCCAGCAACATGAATGCGAACGAGGTCATTGCCAACCGCGCGCTGGAACATTTGGGCAATCAGCGCGGCGAATACGCCAAGCTGCACCCGAACGACGACGTCAATGCATCGCAGAGTACTAACGATGTCTATCCCACCGCACTGCGCCTGGCTATCTGGAGCAGCCTTGAGCATTTGCTAGAGTCGATGGCTGCGCTGAGGCAGTCGTTTGATGCCAAGGCGGAAGAATTCAGCACCATTCTCAAGATTGGCCGCACTCAATTGCAGGATGCCGTGCCCATGACCTTGGGGCAGGAATTCAAAACGTTCGCCATCATGCTTGGCGAAGATGAGGAGCGCCTTCAAGAGGCGCGTGCGCTGCTGACCGACGTGAACCTGGGTGCGACGGCGATTGGTACAGGGATTAACGCGCCTGTGGGTTACAGCGAAGTCGTGACGCCTTTGCTGGCCGGCTTCAGCGGCGTGCCTGTTACGCCTGCACCCTATTTGATCGAGGCCACCCAAGATACCGGCGATTTCGTGCAGCTTTCCGGCGTGCTCAAGCGCACCGCGTGCAAGCTGTCGAAAGTCGCTAATGACTTGCGCCTGTTGTCTTCCGGCCCCCAGGCCGGGCTGAGCGATATTCTGCTGCCGGCTGTCCAGGCAGGCTCTTCCATCATGCCGGGCAAGGTGAACCCGGTGATTCCTGAAGTGGTGAGCCAAGTCGCTTTCGAGGTGATTGGTAACGACATCACCATCACCATGGCGTCGGAAGGCGGTCAGCTGCAGCTGAACGCGTTTGAACCCATTATGGGCTGGGCGCTGTACAAGAGCATCAAACACCTGACGCAGGCCTGCAAGACCATGCGGGTGAACTGCGTGGACGGTATTCAGCCTAACCACGAAGGCCTGAAGGCCCGGGTGAGCCAATCCGTTACGCCCGTCACGGCTCTGAGCCCCATCATCGGCTACGAGAAAGCCGCATTGCTGGCCAAGACAGCGCTGAAGAACGGCACCAATCTGGCTGAAACGGCAGAACAACTCGGCATTATGAGCGCGGCCGACATGATGGCGCTGCTGGTCCCAGAAAACCTGACGCGCCCCGTGCGTCTGGCTAAGGCGAAGTAGAGCGAATAAGCGTTGCCTGTGCTCCTGGGAACACACCGCAACGGTAAAAACAAAATGCCGCCCCGAGAACAAAGGGGCGGCATTTTTATTGTGTGGTGCACAGGCGCCCCGTTTACGAGGGGCGGGGGGCGCAGCGAGTGCGGGTTAATACACTCGGAACAGGCCGGCGGCTCCCATGCCGCCCCCAACGCACATGGTGACGACGGCCCATTTCGCCTTGCGTCGTTGGCCTTCCAGCAACACGTGCCCCGCAAGCCTTGCGCCTGTGACGCCGAAAGGGTGTCCCAGTGCGATAGAGCCGCCATTCACGTTGAGGCGCTCCATGGGAATGCCCAGCTTACGCTGACAGTACAGCGCTTGAGAAGCGAAGGCTTCGTTCAGTTCCCAAAGGTCGATATCCTCGATTTTGAGGTTATGCCTTTCCAGCAGGCGAGGCACGGCGTAAACGGGGCCGATGCCCATTTCGTCCGGCGCACAACCCGCGACGGCCATCCCCACAAATGCGCCCAGCGGTTCCAGGTTGGCACGTTCCGCTTCACGAGCGTCCATGAGCACACAGGCCGACGCGCCGTCAGCGAGTTGGGAGGCGTTGCCGGCGGTAACGAATTGGTCTGCCCCCATGACGGGTTTCAGTCCGGCCAAGCCCTCGGCAGTCGTTGAGGGGCGGTTGCAATTGTCCATGCTGACGACCACATCTTCCAGGCGCGATTCGCCGGTGGCCTTGTCAGTGATTTTCATGGTTGTGTGCACCGGAATGATTTCATCGGCGTAACGGCCTTCCTGTTGCGCTGCGGCAGTGAGTTGCTGGCTGCGCAAAGCGAAAGCATCTTGATCTTCACGGCTGATGTTGTAGCGCCGTGCCACAATGTCAGCGGTTTCGATCATCGGTAGATAGAGCTCGGGAATTTCGCGTTTGAGCCAATCGTCAATGCCGCTGACGCCGTCATCCCGGGTGCGCAGCAAAGAGCAGCTTTCCACACCACCGGCCACCACGACCTTGGATTGACCCATCACCACCCTGGCGGCTGCATCAGCCACTGCCTGCAGGCCGGAAGCGCAGAAACGGTTGACCGTCGCCCCGGCAACACTTTGCGGCAGCCCAGCGCGTAGGGCGGCTTGCCGGGCAACGTTGCGCCCTGTTGTGCCTTCCGGGTAGCCGCAGCCCAGGACGACGTCTTCAATCGCTGCGTGATCAACGCCGGCACGTTCCACGGCAGCTTTAATAGCATGGGAAGCCAGGGTGGGGCCCTGGGTAATATTGAGTTCTCCTCGCCCGGCTTTGGTTAACGGGGTTCGGGCGGTAGAAACAATGACGGCTTCTCGAATCATGGGAGAGTCCTTGCGATAGATATGAAGTAGATACAGAGAGTTTTATTGGTCAGGCCTCAACGGGCTCGGGGGCCTCTTCGGCGACCAATAACGTCAAGTGGTCATCCTGAGAGCCAAAGTTGTTATCGCAGCACAGCAGTTTTCGATAGTAATGGCCGATCGGGTATTCATACGCCATACCCATGCCGCCATGCAGCTGTATGGCCTCGCCGCCGACATGGCGTGCGCTTCGCCCAACAATCAATTTCGCGAGGCTGAGGTCCCGGCACGCGTGGGCATCGCCGGCAGCCGCAGCGTCGGCCTGCAGGGCGGCCAACAGTGTCATGGAACGTGCGCGTTCGACGGCAATCAGCATATCGACGTAGCGGTGTTGCAGCACTTGCTGCATGGCCAGGGGTTTTCCAAACTGGCTGCGTTCATGCAGGTAGTCGCGGCAAATGTCGAGGGCCTTTTCCATTGCGCCTAGCGCTTCCGCGCAGCTCGCCGCCAGGCCACGATAGACCGCACGGAGCAATTGCGTTTCAGCCGTCGAGCCTGTAGCCAGGCATGCCGTCGCCGTGACGTCTTCAAATACCAGGTCTGCGCAGTGGCTTCCATCGGCAAGCCGGGTGCCGGTGCGGCTCAAACCGCCGGCGTTCCCGTCTACCAGCAACAAGACGACACCCTCATCGTGGCGTGCCGATACCACCAACCAATCCGCCTCAGCGCCATTGTCCACCATGGTTTTGTGCCCCGAAATGCGCCAGGACTGACCCTCATTCACGGCACGGCTTGTGAGGTTCAAAGGGGCGAAGCCGCTGTTGTTTTCCGCCCAGGCCAGCGCCAAGCTTGCCTGGCCTGCCAGGGTGGCTTGCAAAGCCTGGGCTGCGGCGGGGGTGCCGGCCAGTAGTGGGGCTGCGAGGATGGCGGTGGGCAGCAGCGGCTCTACGTTCAAGACGGCGCCCGCGCCTTCCATCACTAACATGGCTTCTTGCGGCCCCAGGCCCAAACCGCCGTCGCTTTCGGGGACGTTCAGCCCCAGCCAGCCCAGTTCGCTCATCGCTTGCCAGGCTGCTGCATCTGGGCGCTTCTGGCTTTTAAGGCGTTCAAGGTGCTGGTCGAAGGTGTAGGTATTGGAAAAATAGTCGAACACGCTTTCGCGGATCATCTCTTGTTCGTCGGAAAGAGTCAGATTCATGGCATGTCCTTGTTTATTTCTGAAAACGGCTTTTTGCGATCACGTTTTTCTGGATCTCCGAGCTACCGCCATAAATCGTGGCCACCCGGTTGAACAGATGGTCGCCGAGTAGCCCGTGTGCGGTGGTGTCTCCGATAGGCGATTGGCTATGACGCCCGGTGTAAACAACGCCATAGCGGCCCGCCAGGTCGACCAGCAGTTCGGTCAGGGTCTGGCAGATTTCCGAGCCTTCAATCTTCAGCATGGAAGAATCTGCGATGTCGAAGCCTGCGCCGGGGCGGTAAGCCGAGAGGGCGCGCAGCTCCGTCAGTTCCAACGCACGCAAGCGGGCTCCAACTTCAGCCAAACGTTGGCGGTACAGCGGGTTGTCGATGGGGCGGGAGCCATCCTTGTGCGGGTGGGAAGCCAGGCGCTGGGCACGCGCCAGCTGCATGCGGGAGCGCCCCACCCGGGCAATCATGGCCCGTTCATGCCCCAGCAAGAACTTGGCATAGTTCCAACCCTTTCCTTCCTCGCCCACCAAGTTGGATTTCGGAACGCGCACATCGTTGAAAAAGACCTCGCAAATGCTGGCGCCTTCGTCAATCGTGCTGACCGGGCGCACCTCAATGCCAGGGCTTTTCATATCCAGCAGCAGAAAGGAGATGCCTTGCTGAGGCTTGCCTGTATCAGAGGTGCGGGCCAGACAGAACATCATGTCGGCAAAGCGGCCGTGAGTCGTCCAGGCTTTCTGGCCGTTCAGAAGGTAGTGGTCGCCGCAATCGACCGCCCGAGTGCGCAGTGAGGCGAGGTCGGAGCCTGCATTCGGCTCAGAAAAGCCTTGGCACCACCAGGTGTCGGAATTCAGAATGGAAGGCAGATATTCTTTTTTCTGTTGTTCGGAACCGAATGTGTAGATGACCGGCCCGACCATGGAAATCCCAAAAGGAATGGTTTCCGGGGCACATTGCAAGGCCAGCTCATGCAGAAAGAGGCGCTGCTTGGTCAGGCTCCAGCCCGTGCCGCCGTATTCCTTGGGCCAGGCGGGGGCGATCCAGCCACGGCGGTACAAGTGCTTTTGCCAGTCCACATATTCTTGCTTTTCAAGTTTTTCACCGTACAACACCTTGCGGCGTACGGTTTCTGGCAGATGTTCTTGTGCGAAGGCGCGAACTTCCAGGCGGAATTCGCGTTCTTCCTGTGTGATATCAAGATCCATGGTGATGTTTACGCTTTAGAAATTCAGATGAGCTGAATGGGCAAGTTGGTGTTGATGTGTATGGGCACATCAGGCAGGAACTCGGCAGCTACATCATTAATGGTCTGGGGGATGTCGGGCAGCCGGTCGCTGACCTCCTGCTGTGTACCGGCCAGGGCCAAGGCCATGAGGCCCGCGTGTTTGCTGGCTTTCGAGTCAGGAATGAGCGCAAAAGAAAATGACGCCCGGTTGGCGCTTTGCAAGCGGTGCGAATAGACGAAGCCGGTTTGCCGCGCCGTATCCACGATGTCCAGCACGTGTCTCAGGGTGGTGACAGAGTCCGGATGTTCGGCGCGAGCCAGGCACATATTGGCAATGGCGCACACCTCTTTGTCAGGAAGCTGAGCCAAGAGGGCGTACCCCATGCCTGTGTCGATCAAAGGTCGGACCACACCGATGGGAACCTGGCTCTTGCGGTCGGTGGCTGCGTATAGCACGTGGGCGTACTGAACGTAACGCCCGCTACGCTGGCCCAGGATGACGGTCAGGCTCAGCTTTTCTTCCAATGCGCGCATCGCCAGGCGGAGGTTGCTGCGTGGCAGAACCATGTCATGCACCCACCCGCCCAGCATATTGAGCCGCAGACTGGGCACGTAGGTGCCCGTGTCCGGGTTGTGGCTTAAGTAGCCCATCTGCGTCAATGTCTTCACCAGCATCCACGAACTGGATTGCGGGTAATCGCTCGCCCGCACAATCTCCGCCAGGGTGACCGGCCGCCCTAGCTGCTCCATGAGTTCGAGAAGCTCCAGCACGCGCTGGGCGGATTTGACTGAGCGAGTACCCAGATCCCGTGTCCGATCTTTGATGGATGGGTCGGGTAATTCAAGACTGCGAGCGGAACGAGACATAATGGCACTAGGGGTTTAATCGGTGCGGATATCAGCCTTGTCTGCCAAGTCCGCCCACAGTTGCAAGTCACGGTGGTAGAACTCTGTAAAGAATTCAGAATTACTGCCCACCGGGTCCAGGTTCATTCCGGTTAATTTGGAATTCACCTCTGGGGTCGCGATGGCATCAGCGACTTCCTTAGCCATGGTCTGCACAATCGCGTCGGGCACACCTTTGGCGGCGAACAGGCCGAACCACGCGCCCAGGTTGAAGCCGGAATAGCCCAATTCTTGCATAGTGGGAATGTCGGGCAGCGAAGCCATGCGTTTTTCACCCGTCACGGCCAAGGCCCGCACACGGTCTGATTCCAGGTGGGGCAATGCCGAGCCGATGTCGGGAAACGCGAAGCTGACCACACCGCCAAGCAGATCAACCATCATCGGCGCTGCGCCTTTGTAGGGAACGTGTTGTGCGTCCGTATTGGTCACTTCGTTGAACTGTGCGCCCAGGAAGTGACCCGTTGAGCCGTTCCCATACGAGCCATAGCTGTACTTCTCGGGGTCGGCCTTAAGGGCGGAAACCAGGCTGTCGACGGAGTCTGCGTCGATGTTGCTGCGGCTGCTCATGAGCACGTTGGTGGATCGCGCAACCAAAGACACGGGGATAAAGTCGGCCTTCGGGTCGTAGGGCAGCTTGGTCGATGTCGTGGCCGGCAGTTGCGACATGGTGGTAAAGCCCAGCAGGAATGTGTAACCGTCAGCCGGCGCACTCAATAGCGCATTGCTTCCAATCACCCCCGAGCCGCCCGGGCGATTCTCCACAATAATGGATTGCTTGAGGGATTCGCCAACGTGTTGGGCGAGAAGCCTGGCGACGGTATCGGCGCCACCGCCTGCCGAGCTGGGAACGATGAAGCGAATCGGTGCGGTCGGCCAGTCGGGTGTGTTGGCCGAAACAGGGAACGCGGATGAAACGGCGAGCGTTGCTGCGAGAGCGATAAATGTTCTGCGTGTAAATAAAGACACGTCTGTCTCCTGAAAAACAAGGTTTTTTATCCAAGGGGTGGGGAAGTGCTGCTCCGCCAATCGAGGCTGCTGAAGCCTGCCCGTATCGATTCATCATAAGGACGATGATGTTCTCATTCCATCACATATGTGAATTCTTAATACCGCAATTTTTCTGTTGATTAATTCCGTTAAGGAATCAATTTATGAAAACTAATCGTTTGTTGTTGTGGGAATGACGGCCTACCATCGGGGCATCATTTGAAAAAATTCACAGGAGTTTCTGATGTCAGAGTCCATTCCTTCGTTCGCCCATGCATTGGTGACTCGCGATGAGCGGGGCGTTTATACCTTGCAGATTCATGATGCCAAAAGCTTGAACATCCTGGCCTCCACGGTGACGCTGAGTTTGATTGAAGCGATCCACTGGATTTCTGCGCAAGACGATGCAAGGGCGGTCGTGATTCGTGGCACGGGTGAACGGGCGTTTATCGGTGGCGCCAATATTTACGAAATGGCCGAGCTGGATCCCCAAGGCGCACGAGAATTCATTACGCGTTTGCGGGACCTCTGCGACGCCGTCGCCGCGATCCCCGTCCCGACCATCGCGCGGATCCCTGGTTTCTGTCTCGGGGCAGGTATGGAGCTGGCGGCGGCTTGCGATGTACGGCTGGGCTCCGAGGATGCCGTGTTTGGTATGCCGGAAGTGCGGGTGGGCATCCCTTCCGTGATTCATGCATTGCTGCTACCCAGCCAGATCGGGCCGGGAGCGACAAATTGGTTGTTGCTGACCGGCGAAACCATCGATGCCGAGCAAGCCTTGCGTTGGGGCGTTTTGCAGTTCACCTGCAAGGTGGGGGAGCTCGATGCGTTGGTCGAGCGCACCATCGAGCCGATCGTGGCCAGCGGCCCGCGCGCGGTTCGGTCGCAAAAGGCGCTGATGCGTTATTGGAGCGAGTCGTCGATTGAAGCCGGTCTGGACCGCAGCGTAGCCGCTTTCGGGGAAGCCTTCACCACAGACGAGCCCCGCCGCTATATGGCGCCTTTTGTAGAGCGTAAAAAGAACAAGGGGGCGCAGTAATGGCAGGCCCATTGCAGGGGGTTCGTGTCGTCGATATGACATCGGTCGGCATGGGGCCGTATGCGACGCAAATTCTGGGAGACATGGGGGCTGAAATCCTTAAAGTCGAAGCACCGGAAGGCGATGTGTTTCGCACCACGGCGCCTGCGGCCAGCCCTGGGATGGGCCCTGCTTATCTCAATCTGAATCGCAACAAACGTAGCGTAACGCTGGATGCCAAACAGCCGGAGGACAGGGAAAAACTTCTGCAGCTCATCGACGAGGCCGATGTGTTCGTGTCGAATGTTCGGCCTGCCGCTTTAAAACGTCTGGGCCTCGACCCTGTGACTTTGTGCGAGCGCAGCCCGCGCCTGATTCACTGCTCGGCGGTAGGGTTTGGCCAAGACGGCCCTTATGCGGGTAACCCGGCTTTCGACGACATCATTCAGGCTTTGAGTGGATTGGCCGATTTACAAGGCCGCAATCAGGGCGGGCCAGCGTATGTGAACACTATTGTGGCGGATAAAGTGGCAGGGTTGAGCTTGACCTCAGCTATTTCCATGGCGCTCTACGAGCGCGAGCGTTCCGGCTTGGGGCAGTCAATCGAAGTGCCCATGTTCGAAACCCTGGTGGCTTTTACCTTGATCGAGCACTTGAGCGGCCACACTTACGTGCCGCCTCTGGGGCCAATGGGCTACAGCCGCGTGCTCTCACCGCAGCGGCGGCCGTACCGTACAAGCGACGGTTATATTGCGCTATTGCCGTATACCGATGCGCAATGGCAGCGTTTCTTCACTTTGGCGGGGCGCGACGATCTTGCCGCCGATCCCCGTTACGTAAGCGCCGTGTCGCGTGCACAGAATTTCGACGCGCTCTACCAGGATCTGGCCGATATCGTTGTGGAATTCAGCACCGAGCGTTGGTTATCCATGCTTGCAGAAGCCGATATTCCGCATTCCCGGGTGAATACATTGGAAGACTTGTTTGAGGACCCACACCTTAAACAGACCGGTTTCTTTCAGCAGATGGAGCATCCCACCGAGGGCACGGTAGTGGTACCCTCGATTCCGCTGCGTTTTTCGCGCACACCCGGAGAGATCCGCAATCTGGCGCCGCGCCAGAATGCCGACCACGACTTGATTTAGTCCGGCCTTGCCGTGTCAAGGCTGGGGGCACAGCCTTGACCATGAACATCACTCTTAAACAATTACGTGTGTTCTGCGCGCTATATGAGCTGCGTAGTTTCACTGCGGCTGCGCGCGCCACATTCATCACCCAATCGGCGGTGAGCAAATTATGCGCGGAGCTGGAGGCCGAAGTGGGCCAGCCGTTGTTCGAGCGCTCTACTCGTAGCGTCACCCCCTGCGACGGCGCCGCAGATTTCTATGCTTACGCTCAGGAAATTCTGGGAACCGTGCGTGCGGCGGAGCGCAGCATGCAAGGGTTGCGCTCGTTGGAAAGGGGCCGGGTGGGGGTGGCGACTTCGCCCATGATGATGGTGGGGCTGTTGGGTGAGGTCGTAGCCGATTACCACCTCGCATACCCCAGCGTACAACTCGACCTGTTTGAGTTGAACACAGACGAAACGCTTGAATCGGTGCGTCATGGGCACGCGGATTTAGGGATTGTCTCCACCGAGCCACCGCAGGAGGCGCTGGCCATGCGCAAGATTTACCGCGATACCATGCATGTGGTGTGTGCAGAAAATCATCCCCTGGTGCAGCGTGAATCCGTGACCTGGAAAGATGTGGCGGCCTGCGATCACATCATGCTGCGTAATGTCTACAGTGTGCGTCGCAGCCTCGATAAAGTGGCGGAAAAAATGAACCTGCAACTCCGCTGCCGGGTGGAGGTCGGAATGCTGGTCTCGGCGCTGCGGCTGGTTGGCCTCGGTCTGGGCGTCACCGTAGTACCCGGTTATGTATGTGGGCTCGCCCGACAGCTAGGCTTACGTGTGCTGGATATCGAAGGGGCCCGCAACCATGGGCATGAGCTCTGGTTGATTCAGCGACACAATGCGCGCCTTTCGTTGGCCGCTGCCGAGTTTCTGGACAGAATGGAAGCCTATCTGCACAAGCGGCAAAGCCGTGAGATTGATCTGAAAATGGAATGAGTCTATGAAAATTAGTCGCTTGTTGTAATAAGCGCAACAGGGGATCATACACGCTGTGTATGAAGACAGGCCGCAAGGCCCTTAATGGAGACGAGTTATGTTTCAGCCCCTAGATCATTTTTTGCGTCGATTGTTTACTGCTGGGGGGAGTGCGGCCGCTGTGGCGTTGTCTATGGCGACATTCGCCGGCCCCGCCCACGCTGAAGACAGCTATCCGAATCAACCGATCACCATCGTAGTGCCCTATTCGCCCGGCAGTGCCTCGGACACCACCGCCCGCATCATTTCGGAGAAACTGAGCCCGCGTCTGGATGCGCCGGTCGTGATTGAAAACAAACCAGGCGCTTCGGGCACGATTGGGGCCGCGTCTGTCGGTCGAGCCAAGCCCGATGGGTACACCCTGGTGCTGACGAGCAGCTCAACCCATTCGGCCACACCGGCATTGTTCCGTAAGTTGCCCTTCGATCCCACCGCAGACTTCAAACATGTAATTCGTGCGGTCACGATTCCCATGATGCTGGTCGTCCGTGCAGACTCGCCTTACCAAACGGCGGAAGCGTTAATCAAAGCCTCCCAAAGCGAGCCTTTGAACTACGCTTACGGTTCGTCCACCAGCCAGATTGCCGGCGCCACGTTCAACAAGATTTCGGGCGCTGATGCCAACGGCGTGCCGTACAAGAGCCAACCACAGGCAGTCACCGACTTGCTGGGCGGGCATGTGGATTACTTATTTGCCGACTTGTCTGTCATTACACAGCTTATCCAGAATAAACAGCTGCGAGCACTGGCGTTTACCGATCAAGAGCGCTCCTCCGTGTTTCCTGATGTCCCCACCATGCAGGAGCTGGGCTATAAGTTCGACCTCGTTGTGTGGGTGGGCTTGGCAGCGCCGGCGGGTACGCCCGATGCTGTGGTTGAGCGCTTGAACACAGAAATTACCGAGGTTCTGAAAGACCCGACGGTGGCTGAGCGCTTCCAGTCTCTGGGTATGAAGCTGGCCCCCAACACGGTGGCAGAACACCAAGAGTTTACGTTGCAACAGCGTGATGTCTGGACGCAACGCGCCGTCGATGCCGGCATCGAGGCGCAGTAGATTCACCGCAGTCTGATTTTTTCGTCAGTAAGGCGCACACAGCGCCTTCCGCTCACTCCTTGGCCCGCACGTTTGTGCGGGTTTTTTTTGTTCCATTCATAAAAACGTCACAATCAATTAACGGAATGGTCATGCTGGGTTTCTAACATTCTGCGTGTCAGGCGAAAGTTCGCCGGTTTTTGGAAGACACGCACATGAAATCCGCGATACGTGTTGAAGGCTTGAGCAAGAGCTTTGGCGGCAAGCAAGTGTTGTTTGACCTCGGGCTGGATATTCAGCCGGGTGAGATGGTGGCACTGATTGGCGCCTCAGGTTCAGGTAAATCCACCCTAATGCGTCATCTGTCCGGCCTGGCTTGCGGTGACCGCAAAGCGGCGGGCTATATCCAGGTGTTGGGCCGCGATGTGCAAGCCGCGGGCCGCTTGAGCAAGCAGGTGCGCGGTGCGCGCACCGATATTGGCTACATCTTCCAGCAGTTCAATTTGGTGGGCCGCCTCAGTGTGCTCACCAATGTTTTGATCGGCAGATTAGGGCGCATGCCGCAGTGGCGCGGTTCCCTGGGCCTGTTTAATGCGCAGGAAAAAGAACTGGCCATGGCGTCGCTGGAGCGCGTCGGGCTGGCGGGGTTAGCGCATCAGCGGGCTTCCACTTTATCGGGCGGGCAGCAGCAGCGGGTGGCGATTGCTCGTGCCCTGACCCAAGAAGCCGAAGTCATTTTGGCCGATGAGCCAATTGCGTCGCTGGACCCGGAATCCGCTCGCAAGGTCATGGACACCTTGGCCGATATCAACGAAACCGACGGGAAAACCGTGGTTGTCACCTTACATCAAGTGGATTACGCCACGCGCTATTGCCGCCGTGTAGTGGCGCTGAAGTCGGGCCGTATCCACTTCGATGGCTCTGTGCAAGCGCTGAGCGGCAGTTTTCTCAATGACCTGTACGACGGCGACCTCGACGGTTCTCTGTTGTTCCCCGAATCAGGCCGCCGGCAGCCGCTGGGTTTGGCCCCTGTTTCCTTAGCAGCCGCCTGAACCGTGCGAAGCGGGGCGGGCTTCCCTTTACATCAAGTTGTCTAGACAAGTGGGTCTTCGACCACCAGGAGTATGGAAATGATTAAAAGCATGCGCAAGCTGATTTTGAGCACCGCAGTCGCCGGCCTGGCGTGGGCGGGCGCCGCTCAGGCGCAGGATCTGAAAGAGCTGAACTTCGGCATTATCTCGACTGAATCGTCGCAGAACCTGAAAGCTCAATGGGACCCGTTTCTGGACGCAATGAGCCAGAAGACGGGCATGAAGATCAATGCGTTCTTCGCACCGGATTACGCAGGCATTGTGCAGGGCATGCGTTTCGACAAAGTGGATTTGGCCTGGTATGGAAATAAATCCGCCATGGAAGCAGTGGATCGCGCAGGCGGAGAGGTCTTCATGCAGACCGTGGCGGCCGATGGCAGCCCCGGCTACTGGAGCTTGCTGATTGCCCATAAAGACAGCCCCATCAACTCGGTGGAGGACATGTTGCAGAACGCCAAGGATCTGACCTTTGGCAATGGCGACCCCAATTCCACGTCGGGCTTTTTGGTGCCCGGCTACTACGTGTTTGCGCAGAACAAGGTCGAGCCGCGCGACATTTTCAAGCGCACGTTGAACGCCAGCCATGAGGTCAATGCGTTGAGCGTAGCGAACAAGCAGGTGGATGTTGCCACCTTCAATACAGAAGGCCTGGAGCGTCTGGAAATCACCAACCCTGACAAGGCAAAAGAACTCAAAATCATTTGGAAGTCGCCCCTGATTCCGGCCGACCCCATTGTGTGGCGTGCCAACCTGCCGGAAAGCACTAAGCAAAAAATCCACGCTTTCTTCACTGAATACGGCGATACCCCAGAAGAGCTGGCTGTTTTGAACGGCCTGCAATGGGGCAAATTCCGCGAGTCTGATAACGACCAGCTACTGCCCATTCGTCAGTTGGAACTGTTCAAGACGCGTAGCCAGGTGCAGGCCGATACCACGTTAAGCGACAGCGAACGGACGAAAAAGCTGGCGGGTATTGATGCTGACCTCGCTAAGTTGGAAGCACGCATGGCCGAGCTGGAAAAGAAGGTGGCCAGCGCGCAATAAGGCGTAGGCCGCTATTCCCCTTGGGGCTGATCTGTGGCTCGCATGTAGCAGGCAAGCCCCAAGGAGCGCGAATCCTTTTTAAAACGGTTCCAAGCAATGACGACAACTGTATCCGGCCATTCGGCCTTTCCAGCGCCCAGGCGTTCTTCTTTTGCGTGGCTAGGTTGGGGGACGCTAGCCCTGATTCTGGCCTGGTCGTGGGAAGGCGCTGAGATGAATCCGGCGGTGTTATGGCGCGACGCCGACAACATGCGTGCCTTCCTGGCGGACTTTTTCCCGCCTGACTTCCGGCACTGGCGCCTGTATATGAGTGAGATGTTGGTCACCGTGCAGATTGCGGTGTGGGGTACGGCCTTGGCCATTGTCTGTTCCATTCCGCTGGGCATTCTGTCCTCGGAAAACCTTGTGCCGTGGTGGGTGTGTCAGCCAGTGCGCAGACTGATGGATGCGTTCCGCTCCATCAATGAAATGGTGTTCGCCATGTTGTTCGTGGTGGCGGTGGGCCTTGGCCCATTTGCAGGCGTGTTGGCCCTGTTTGTCGGCACCACCGGCGTTCTGGCCAAACTGTTTGCTGAAGCCGTCGAGGCGATTGATCCAGGCCAAGTGGAAGGTGTGCGGGCCACGGGTTCCAGCAGCCTGCAAGAAGTCATCTATGGCGTGATTCCCCAGGTTCTGCCTTTGTGGATTTCCTATGCGCTGTACCGATTTGAATCCAATGTGCGTTCCGCCACCGTGGTGGGCATGGTGGGGGCGGGCGGCATCGGCGTCACGCTTTGGGAAGCCATTCGCGGCTTCCAGATGGCGCAGACCACGGCCATTCTCATCATCATTGTGGCCGTTAGTTGTATCGACATTGTGTCTCAACGCCTGCGCAAGCGCTTCATTTAGTTATCACATACACAGGGCGGTGGCGTGTACGCGTTACCAAATTCTTTTTGCATGAACATGTCTAGACAACCGCGTTACCAGCAAGTCGCACAAGCGCTGCGTGAGAGGCTGAGCGACTACCAGGCAGGCGATTACCTGCCATCCGAAGCCGTGCTGGCGGAAAGCTTTGCGGTGAACCGCCACACGCTGCGCCGGGCGGTGGATGAATTGATTGCGGAGGGGCGGGTGTTGCGCCGCAAAGGGCGGGGCACGTGTGTGCTGCCGCAACCCATTGTGTATCCACTGCATGCATCCAGCGCCTATAGCAGCACCTTGGGTGAAATGGGCTTTCATTCGCGTGCCGTGTTGCTGGCCAAGCGCGAGCGCCCGGCCCAGCCGGACGAAGCCCGGGATTTGCACCTGAAGGACGAAGAACCGGTGCTGGAGTTCGAAACCCTGCGCTATCTGGAAGAGCAGCCCATTAGCGTTATCAAACACTGCTTTGCTAGCCGGAATCATGCTCTTGTGCAGTCGTACACCGGCGGCTCAATGCGTGAACATCTGGCACAGCAGGGTGTACCGCTGAAGCGCATGGCCACGTTGATTGGTGCGCGTTCCCCTTCGTCGCGCACTGCCTTGCAACTCATGATGCCGCGCCACACGCCGGTGCTCAGCATCAGAACGCTTTCTAGCGGCCCGGATGGCGCGCCGTTCGAGATATCGCGCTCGCTAACGCGTGCCGACCGCTTCAAATACCACGTTATTTCTGGAGAACATCATGACGAATAGCGTTTCCTCCGGGCGCGCTGTCGATGCTGCACAGCGACAGCGTCAGCAATGGATGAAAGTGCTGGCCGGGGCCGGCCCACGGCTTTCCGATTACAGCGAGGCCTTACGCCAGGGTGAGCACCGCTTCATACGTCCGGCCGAAATCGGCATGGTCATGGTGCGTGGCCGCATGGGCGCCAGCGGGGCCCCGTTCAACTTGGGCGAAATGACAGTCACGCGCTGCGTGGTGCAGCTGGCGGATGGCCGTCACGGCTACAGCTATGTCGCAGGCCGCAGCAAACAGCAGGCTGAGTTGGCGGCCCTGGCCGACGCCCACCTGCAAGGCGACAACCATGCGCATTGGATGGCCCGTTTGATTGAACCGCTGCAACGCGAACAGCACGCTCAGCGTGCTGCCAAGGAGGCGCAAAGCGCCGCCAGCCAAGTGGAGTTTGTGACCATGGTGAGAGGAGAAAGCGAATGAGTCAGGCATCTCTATTGCAGCCGGGATTTGCAGAGCCGGTACACGCCGCCCAACAGGTGTTTCGCCGCGCTTTGACGGCGCTTTCGGAGCCGGGCCGGGTTCAGAGCGTCGCGGATGCACCCGCTTTGGACACTCTGGCGCCTGCCACCTATGTCCTGTGCCTGTGCTTGCTGGATAGCGATACCCCCGTGTGGCTGAGCCCGGCGTTGGACACTGCAGCACTACGCGCCAACTTGGCCTTTCACTGCGGCTGCCCGATTGTGGCGCAGCCCGAGCAAGCGGCTTTCGCGCTGCTCACGGCAGCGGAGTCCGCGCAGTTGCCCGCCTTTGACCCTGGCACCGATCGCGACCCGGATCTTTCCTGCACCTTGCTGATTCAGTTGGAATCACTGGCGGGCGGCCCGCCCTCCAGCTGGCAGGGGCCGGGCATTCTGGATAAGCGGCCCATGAACCTGCCTTTGCCGGATGCCTTCTGGGCGCAGCGTTCGGCCCATGGCTTTCCCAAGGGCCTGGATTGTTTTCTGACGGCGGGCGATGCCTTTGTGGGCCTGCCCCGCAGCACGCGCGTCACACGCATGATGCAAGAGGTGATCTGAATGTATGTTGCCGTGAAAGGAGGCGAGCTGGCGATTGATAACGCCCACGCCTTATTGGCCCGCAAACGGCGGGGCGATGCCGCCGTGCCGGAATTGTCGGTTGAACAGATTCGTCAGCAAATGCCGCTGGCCGTGGCCCGGGTGATGTGCGAGGGCTCGCTGTTCGATGAAGAGTTGGCCGCCTTGGCCATCAAACAATCGGCGGGCGACTTGTTGGAAGCCATTTTCCTGCTGCGCGCTTACCGCACAACCTTGCCACGCTTTATGGCCAGTGTGCCGCTGCAAACCGACACCATGCACGTGGAGCGCCGCATTTCCGCCATCTTCAAAGATCTGCCTGGCGGCCAGCGCCTGGGGCCGACTTTCGACTACACCCACCGGCTGCTGGACTTCAGCCTGCTGGCCGAAGGCAGTGAGCTACCGGACATTGAGTGGGCCGATATCGAGCGGGCGGACGGTTCCGCTGCCGTAAGGGAAACGCCTGCTGCAGCATCGGCAGAGAGCGCCTCCCCCCAGCCTTGCCTCCATGTCTCCGCCATGTTGGCGCGCGAAGGTTTGCTGCAGGTGGACCAAGACAGCCAGGAAAGCGTGCCGGATATCACCCGCGAACCCATGGATTTTCCTTCTACACGCGCCCAACGGCTACAAGCGTTGGCCCGTGGCGACGAAGGCTTTCTATTGGCGTTGGGCTATTCCACCCAGCGCGGCTATGGGCGCAACCACCCGTTTGCGGGCGAAATCCGCATTGGCGATGTCGAGGTATGGGTTGAACCTGAAGAACTGGGCTTCCCCATTCCCTTGGGGGAGATCGAAATCACGGAATGCGAAATGATTAACCAGTTCGTGGGCAGCAAGTCGCAGCCGCCGCAATTCACACGCGGCTACGGCCTGGCGTTTGGCCACGCTGAGCGCAAGGCCATGGGTATGGCTCTGGTTGACCGCGCTCTGCGGGCCGAGGAATACCAGGAGGAAGTCACGTCGCCCGCCCAGCAAGAAGAATTTGTGCTGATGCACTGCGACAACGTGGAAGCAGCGGGCTTTGTGTCCCACCTGAAGTTGCCGCATTACGTCGATTTTCAGTCGGAACTGGATCTGATACGCAAGATGCGCCGGGCAGAGTCCGACACGAGCGAGATCAAAACGGAGGCTGTTCTATGAGCGCCCAATTGGAAAACGGCTCGCTTGAGGCGGGCTACAACTTCGCTTACCTGGACGAGCAGACCAAACGCAGCCTGCGCCGCGGCTTGCTGAAAGCCGTGGCGATTCCCGGGTTTCAAGTGCCATTCGGCGGGCGGGAAATGCCTTTGCCTTACGGCTGGGGTACGGGCGGCATGCAAGTCACTGCTGCGGTGCTGGGGCGCGACGATGTGTTGAAAGTGATTGACCAGGGGGCTGATGACACCACCAATGCCGTGTCGATACGACGTTTCTTCCAGCGTACGGCAGGCGTGCAAACCACCTTGCGTACCGACGAAGCCACCGTCATCCAGACCCGCCACCGCATCCCTGAGACGCCGCTGCGCAGCGGCCAGATCATGGTCTACCAAGTGCCGATTCCCGAGCCCCTGCGTTTCATTGAGCCTTCCGATTCCGAAACCCGGGCCATGCACGCATTGAACGACTACGGCGTCATGCATGTGAAGCTGTATGAGGATATCGCCACTTATGGCCATATCGCCACCACCTACGCCTACCCGGTACTGGTGAACCAGCGCTATGTGATGGACCCTTCACCTATCCCGAAGTTCGACAACCCCAAGCTGAATATGAGCCCGGCGCTGATGCTGTTCGGCGCGGGGCGCGAAAAGCGTCTGTACGCGCTGCCGCCCTACACCCAGGTGGCCAGCCTGGATTTTGAAGACCACCCCTTTGAGCTACCGCGTTGGGATCAAAGCTGCGCCTTCTGCGGCAGTGCGGATTCCTACTTGGATGAATTGATTGTGGATGACGCAGGCACACGGCAATTCGTGTGCTCCGACACCGATTACTGCAGCCAACGCAGCGCACAGCAGGAGGCCACAGCATGAACCCGCTCTTAACCGTACGCGACCTGACTTTGCTCTACGGCCCGGAAAAAGGCTGCCAGGGCGTGAATTTTGATTTGTACCCGGGGGAAGTCCTCGGCATTGTGGGCGAATCCGGTTCGGGCAAATCCACACTATTGAGTGTGCTGTCCGGGCGCAACACGCCGGACGTAGGGCAGGTCACCTACCACTGCACGGATCACGGCGCGCTCGATCTTTACCAAGCAAGTGAAGCCCAGCGCCGCAGCCTGTTGCGCACGGAATGGGGTTTTGTCGAGCAGAACCCGCGTGACGGCCTGCGCATGAATGTGTCGGCGGGGGCCAACATCGGTGAACGCTTGATGGCCCAAGGCGTGCGCCATTACGGCCAACTGCGTCAGGCGGGCTTGCAGTGGCTCAAGCAGGTGGAAATCGACCCCGCCCGTATCGACGACCTGCCGCGCACGTTTTCAGGCGGCATGCAGCAGCGGCTGCAAATCGCCCGAAACCTGGTCTCAAGCCCCCGGCTGATTTTCATGGATGAGCCCACCGGAGGCCTGGATGTATCGGTTCAGGCGCAACTGCTGGATTTGCTACGCGGCCTAGTGCGCGAACTGCAACTGGCGGTGATTATCGTCACCCACGACTTGGCCGTGGCCCGCCTGCTGGCCGACCGCCTGATGGTGATGCGCCGTTCACGCGTGGTGGAAGCCGGGCTGACGGATCAGATTCTCGACGACCCTCAGCATGCTTACAGCCAGTTGCTGGTGTCCTCCGTCCTGCAGCCTTGAGGAAGAAAAATGGAAACTGTTATTGAAGTCAAAGGCTTGTCAAAAACGTTCACCCTGCATCAGCAACACGGCGTGGTTCTGAATGTGCTGGACGGGCTGGATTTTTCTGTGCTGGCAGGTGAATGCCTGATCTTGCATGGCAGCTCCGGCGCCGGGAAATCCACACTGCTGCGCACCCTGTATGGCAACTACCTGCCTGTTGCGGGCAGCATTCGCGTGCTGCACAACGGGCAGATGGTGGAAGTGGTGGGTGCTGAGCCGCGCCAGACACTGGCCTTGCGGCGCACCACCATAGGCTATGTCAGCCAGTTTCTGCGTGTCATTCCGCGCGTCAGTTGCCTGAACGTGGTGATGGAGCCCGCTCTGGCGCGTGGCATTGCGCCCAGCCTGGCCCGCCAGCGCGCCGGCGATTTGTTGCAACGCCTGAGTATTCCCGAGCGCCTGTGGTCGTTGGCGCCCGGCACGTTTTCGGGTGGTGAACAGCAAAGGGTGAACATCGCCCGCAGCTTTATGGTGCATTGGCCCGTGTTGTTGCTGGACGAGCCCACCGCATCGCTGGACGAAGCCAACCGGGATGTCGTGATCGGGCTGATTAAAGAAGCCCGCGAAGCCGGTTCTGCGCTAATCGCCATTTCTCACGATACCGCTACGCGCAATGCGATTGCAGATCGTTATTTAGACATGACTCCCAAGGAAGTAGCCCATGCCTGCTGAGCAAATATTGACCAATGCGCGGGTGGTGACCGCCGACGAGGTGTTCCTCGGGACGGTCGCGGTTCGCAATGGCCTGATTCATGATGTGAGCGAAGGCGTCAGCCAACTGCCCCAGGCGCAGGACTTAGAAGGGGATTACCTGCTGCCGGGCTTGATTGAGCTGCATACTGACAACTTAGAAAAATACATGAACCCGCGCCCCGGCGTGGACTGGCCGCCGGCATCTGCCGTGCTGGCGCATGATGCGCAGATCGTGGCGGCGGGCATTACCACCGTGTTCGATGCGCTGGCCATTGGTGATGTGAACCCCAAAGGGGAACGTATGCGGCAATTGCCGATTATGCAGAGTGCGATTGCGGAGGCCGAACAGCGCGGCCACACCCGCGCCGAGCACCGTTTGCACCTGCGTTGTGAACTCAGCCACGAACAGACGCTGGAGGTGTTTAACGAACTGGTAGAAAGCCCGCTGGTGCAGATGGTGTCGGTGATGGACCATTCCCCCGGCCAGCGGCAGTTCGCCAAAATGGAAAAATATCGCGAATACTATCAGGGAAAATATCACCTGAGCGATGCCGAGATGGAAGTCTTCATCGAAACGCAGATTGCCAATTCGCGCCGCTACAGCGACGACTACCGCCGCGCCATTGCGGTGGAATGCCGCCAGCGCTCGTTGGCGATTGCCAGCCACGATGATGCCACCGTTGAGCATGCTCAGGAATCGGCTGACTACGGCATGAGCATTGCCGAATTCCCCACCACGGTGGAAGCGGCAACCGTCAGCCATCAGTTGGGCCTGAAAGTGCTTATGGGGGCGCCCAACATCGTGCGGGGCGGCTCCCATTCCGGCAACGTCGCTGCGGCGGATCTCGCCGATCGGGGCGTGCTGGATATTCTTTCCAGCGATTACTACCCCAGCAGCTTGTTGCAGGCAGCCCGCCTTCTGGCAGACAACAATGAGGGTTACGACCTGCCGCGTGCCATGCGTACTATCAGCCTGGCGCCTGCGCGGGCTGTGGGCCTGAATGATCGCGGTGAAATCCGCAATGGCCTGCGTGCCGACTTGGTACGCGCAAAGTCGCACGATAAGCAGTTTGTCGTCCACCATGTGTGGCGTAGCGGGCGGCGGGTATTCTGATGACAGGCCGCCTGATCTACCTGATGGGGCCATCCGGGGCGGGCAAAGACACGGTGCTGCAAGGTGTGGCCCGCCTGTTAGGAGAAAAGGCGTATTTAGCGCCTAGGTTGGTGACCCGCCCCCCCACTCATACCGAACGTAGTGCGCTAGCGGTATCGGAATCGGAATTTCTGCGACTCGAACGCAACGGCGCCTTGGCTCTGGCTTGGCGGGCCAACGGCCTGGCCTACGGCGTGCGTGCGGACATTAACCTCAGGCTGGCGGTGGGATGCGATGTGCTGGTGAATGGTTCGCGCGCATACCTGCCGGAAGCCCGTGAACGTTACCCTGCCATGGTGCCGGTGCTGTTGACGGTCGATCAGGAGACGCTGCGCCAGCGGCTACTGGCGCGTGGCCGCGAAAGCCCGGAACAGATTCATGAGCGCATGACCCGCAACCTGTTCTACGAAAAGCTGGAAAATCTGGAAGCAGCGGGCCGCCCGCTGGTGATTGATAATTCGGGCCCGGTGGAGCAGGCTATCCTCACGCTTTACCGCTACCTGACCTCCACTCCCGTTTCCTCTCCCACTCCCACAGAAACACAAGCTCCATATGTTGCTGACTCTCTTAGGTACGGGTAACGCCCGGCAGGTTCCGGTTTATCACTGCGAATGCCCGGCCTGCCTGCGCGCCCGCAGCCACGCGCAGTACCGGCGCGGGCAGTGTTCCGCGCTGCTCGAATGGGAAGGCGGGCGCTGGTTGATTGACGCGGGCCTGACCGACCTGACAGACCGGTTTCCACCCGGCAGCCTGAACGGCATATTGCAGACCCACTACCACGCGGATCACGCCCAGGGCTTGTTGCACCTGCGCTGGGGGGTAAACACCCGCATTCCCGTACTCGGCCCGCCCGACCCCGATGGCCTGGCTGATTTGTACCGCCACCCCGGCATACTGGATTTTTCCAGAACGCTGGTTCCCTTCCAGCCTGAAGACCTTGGCGGCTGTACTGTTACACCGGTGCCGTTGCAACATTCCCGCCTTACCTTTGGTTATGTTTTCGAGCGGGGCGGCAAACGTTGCGCCTACCTGACGGACACCGTCGGCCTGCCCGCCGACACAGCGGCATGGCTGCGCCGCGAACCGCTTGACCTGCTGGTGTTGGACTGCTCCTTCCCGCCTACCGAGACCGCTCCGCGTAACCATAACGACCTCACCCTAGCGTTGGAAACCGTGCAGTCCTTGCCCGTGCGCCGCACCGTGCTGACCCACATCGGCCATGAATTGGACGCCTGGCTGATGGAATATGAAAACGCCCTGCCGGACGGGGTGGAGGCGGGGCATGACGGACGGGTGGTGGAGGTGTGAGATTGGGGAGAATTTGGGAGGGTCGATGTGCGTCAACCCGATCAGAGGACTTTCGGAATCGATAGCAGTCGGCATAACAGCATGATAATGATAGTTATCATATTTGTATGATAGCAAATAATAGTTATCTTTTTATCCTTGGGCCATTGTATTTGGTGATACTATAAGTTATCTTTTTGTATAAGAAGATCATTAATATGAGCAATCTAATGGCTGATTTCGCTCGTGTTCGCCAAGCCCGTGGCATGACACAAGCTGAGCTTGCCGAAAGCTCGGGGCTGAGCCGCATGGCGGTGCAGAAGGCCGAATCCGGGGCCACGGACCCGCGCTTATCCACGTTGCAGGTGATGGCGCGTGCCATGGGTATGGAGCTTATGCTGGTTCCCAGCGCCTTGCGCCCGGATCTCGAACAGTTTGTTCAATCGGGCGGCCGGGTTTTGGCCCAGCAAACGGGTGTGGATGCGCCCGTATCCGTGGTTGAAGACATCCTCCGTCGAGATGGCTCATGAGCACTTTCATCCGCTACCTACGGATGTTCTTGCATGGCGTGGATGGCAGCAAACGCCCCATCGGCTATTTGTCTCAGTATGGGGATATTTTCCGTGTTTCCTTCGACCCTGAGTACATCAACGATGCACAGCGGCCAACGCTGTCGCTCAGCTATCGGGGCCGCGATGACGCTGCGACACGCGCGATTCTGACGGCTGAGCGCGATATCCGGCTGGTCAGGGCCGACGGCAGATGGCCGGGCTATTTCCAGAACCTTCTCCCCGAAGGGCATAACCGCGAACGGCTGGCGCGAGAACGGGGGTGTTCGACGGAAGACGAGTTCGAGCTGCTGGCGGCGGCAGGCCACGACCTGATGGGCGCTTTGGAAGTCGAGCCGGTACCGGTACGCGAAGGGGTGCCCGATTCCGTACGCCTGTGGCATACCGCGATGGGGCTGGATGTCCTGGAGCCAGGCTTTGTGGAATGGCCGGTAGAAGACGCCGCTTCCATCCCGGGCGTGGTGACCAAGTTTTCCGCTATCAAAGAAGGGCGGCGTTATACCGTGCGTCGCCAGGGTGTGGCGGGCTCCCATATCTTGAAGCTGCCGTCGATCCGGCACCCCGATCTGGTCGTGAATGAGTACGCCAGCTATCAGCTTGCCCGAGTGGCTGGGCTGGATTGCGCGGACGTCGAAATCATCCCTACGGAAGCGGCTGACCTTCCGGAACACATCCCCTTTGAGGAAGTGCTGGCCGTCCGGCGCTTTGATCGCCTACCGCAAGGGCGGCGGCTGCACATGGAAGAGTTTGCGCAAATCCTTGGCTATGAGCCCCGCCAGAAGTATGGCAAAGGAATTTTCGAAGATTATTCAGCCATGCTGCGGGTGATTGACCAGCTTTCCGCAGACCCCGCCCGAGATGTCCAGGAATTCATCCGGCGCTTTGTGGTGTTCATCCTGATGGGCAATACCGATGCGCACTTGAAGAACTGGGCCATGATCTACCCGGATGGCGTCCACCCGGTGTTGGCTCCGGTGTATGACCCCGTTTGCGTGACGGCGTTCTTCAGCACAGTGCCGCCTGCCGACTATGCGGTGAATCGCGCCATCGACGCCAGACTCAAGGCGTTTACTTGGGGCGACATGGCCACATTGTTGAAGCTCGCCCAAGTGCCGCGCGCCTCCCGTCTATTGCAATTGGCTCGGGCAACGGTGAAAACGGCTCAGGCCGAATGGCCCCACGTACTCGATATTGCGCCGCCTTCCATGCAGGCAGTGGTGCAAGATCGCTTAAACGGCGGGCTGGCGCTCACGCAGCAATGAACATTCCCTCCGCCGGCAAATCGGGATATGGTTGGGTTTTCACTTGCAGGAGCTTCCATGTCTGACACGATTTCCGGCCGCGTCGCGGCACTGGGGCATGTGCTGCCCGAACCTTCCGCCCCCGCCGCCAACTACGTGGCTTGGGTGCGCAGCGGTAATCAGGTTTTCATTTCCGGGCAAGTGCCCCTGAAAGACGGGCGTTGTGCCTATGTGGGCCGTTTGGGCGATGACGTGGATGTCGAAACCGGCCAGCAGGCAGCGCAGTTATGCGCCTTGAATATCCTGGCTCACTTGGCCGCTGCGGTCGACGACGACCTTTCTCGTGTGGTGCGCTGTGTGCGCTTGGGCGGTTTCGTGAACGCAGCACCTGGCTTTGGCGACCAGCCTGCCGTGATTAACGGTGCATCCAACCTTATGGTGGAAGTGCTGGGTGAAAAAGGCAAGCACAGCCGTGCTGCCGTGGGGGTGTCCTCGCTGCCGCGCAATGCAGCAGTCGAGGTAGACGCGATTTTTGAGGTGCAATAGCGCCAGAGGCAGTGCCCGCTCAGCCAAGGTTCATGCATGAGCGGGCCGTTGTTACCTGCACGTCGAACGCACTATTTCATGGCTTCCTGGTAGCGGCGTGCGACTTCCGCCCAGTTCACCACGTTGTAGAACGCCTCGATATATTCCGGGCGCCGGTTCTGGTACTTGAGATAGTAGGCGTGCTCCCACACGTCCAGCCCCAGAATAGGCGTGTTGCCTGTCATCAGGGGGCTGTCCTGGTTGCCGGTGCTTTCCACAACCAGTTTCTTTTCCGGGGTGACGCTCAACCAGGCCCAGCCGCTGCCAAAGCGAGATACTGCAGCCTTGGTAAAAGCCTCCTTGAATGCGTCGAAGCCCCCCAGTTCGGCGTCGATGGCGGCTGCCAGGTCGCCGTCGGGAGCGCCACCGCCCGTGGGTGACATCACTGTCCAGAACAGGCTGTGGTTGGCATGCCCGCCGCCGTTGTTACGGACGGCGCCGCGTATGCTCTCGGGCAGCTTGTCGAGATCTCGAACCAGTTCTTCTACCGGCGGGGTATCAAGGCCTGCCTCTTTCAGCGCAGCATTGACGTTGTTGATGTAGGTTTGGTGATGCTTGGTGTGGTGAACCTCCATGGTGCGCGCATCGATGTGCGGCTCCAGGGCATCGTAGGAATAAGGGAGTTCAGGCAGGGTGTAAGACATTCAGGCCTCCATCTGTATAAGGGAATTAAGAAGCAAGACAGGCTGCATATCGCATGCCCGGATTGGAAGATGAATGAGAACCATTTGCCTTTATCATAACAAAGGCGAATTACAGCTGATATGCACCTGCTAATAAATCGTCCGTATGCACCATTAGTTTGCGCGCTTCTTCCATGGCCAGCGTCTGGCAAAGCACACTGTTCCATTCAGGTTCCGATAACACCTGCTGCCACAGCGATTGCAGTGGTTGGAGATCTGGCGTGCTTCCTTTAGCCTGTGCGGCGGCAAACTCCAGGCTCTGTGGCGCTGACAGCAGCTTCATGCGGCTGGCTGCGCTGAGCAAGCGTGGGTGCGGTTCAGCGGGGGCGTCGCTGCAATACAGCACACTCCCGGCCAAGCGATCCGGCTGAGTGGGCAACTGGCTCAAGGAGGCGCCGCGCAAGGGGAAGCTGCCTTCTCGCGCTCTAAATATATAGACGTCCTCTGGGTCTGCTGCCGCTAGCAACTGCAGCCCGCGCAGCAGGCGGGGCAGGTCGCCGCCCACAGAGTCGGGCGAAGCTTTGGCTTCCAGCAGCAGGCACATATCGAAGGTGGGCGCCGCACTGTCGCTATCGGAAGCCTGTTTAAGTAAGACAACATCCCACTCGGTTTTTGCTCCATGATGCCCCGCAGACAGGCTGGCAGGCACATACATGGCAGTGACAACCCGATACGACGTGGAGCCGTCGCCTTTGCCGTCAAGTTGCTGGGCCAGGACTTCCAGCGCTTGTGCGGCCAATGTTTCTACGCCCATGCCGCGTTTGCGGCCTTCTGCGCCTTGCCGGGCCGCCGCCGCACTATTGGCGCTCGGGCCGAACTGTTCCCGCAGCGCCAGATACTGCTTCACCGCCCGGTCTTCACGCAGAATGTCTAAGCGTATCAAGCGCTGCAGGGCGGGCGCTTCCCGTATTTGTGTCAGCGTGTCGGCCATGTTGGAATCGTTGCGGGTGTCAGGCGCGGAAAGCGCCTCTTGCAACAGGGCCGGCAGGCGCGACCACTGTGCGGCGGCGCCGGCGTCGCCTAGTTGCGATAACGCGTCGTTTAGCGGGCCGGGCGGGTGCCGTTGAAGCTTCTCAGGGTGGGCAATGGCGTTAATTAAGCCTTGTACGCGGCGCTTGTCTTGTTGAAACTGACTGGATAACGCCGAAAATTCCCTAACGAGAGGTTCTTGGCGTTCAAGCACCATGGCCTGAAACACCGGGTCGCCAGAGTTCGCTTGCGCAGCTTCCTGAATCATTTCGGCCATGGCCTGAACAAAAGCCTGCGCGAATTCGTTGGGCGGGGTTGCACCCGCCGCCAAGGCTTGGCGGGCCTGTTCAAGAATGACGGCCAACTGAACAGAACAGCGGGTGCCGTCTGGCCGCGCCATCAAGGCCGCATCGCCCCCGTTCGCAAGCTCAGGCAGGCGATAACAGCGGGGGAGGCGCTGCAAAAACTGTTCGATTGAATAGCCCGGTTGCATGGTGAGCATGGTACAACACGCTCGGCCCGGCGCGGGAGCTCAGAATACGCCTCTTTTTCTCGGGCTTCTAGGCGCGAACGGGAAGCTGCAGGTACTGGCAAATAAACTGCGCCACCGCTTGCGGCTGATCGAGCGGCAGGCGGGGCAAGGGGGTGTCAAGCAACGCGTCTTCTGGCGCGGCCACTGCCACAAAGCCGCTATCCGGTTCAGTGTGCAGGGGTTCCGTGCCATTAGCAGGGCGGTAGACTTCCAGGCGGGCGATGGCTTCGTGCTTAAAGCCTTCCACCAGCGTTAAATCGGCGGGCGCCAAGCGAGCGACTTGTTCGGCCAAGGGCGGCTCGGGCCGGCCGCGCAGTTCGTGCACAATGGCGAAACGGTAAGGGGATGCGACCATGACTTCCTGTGCGCCCGCCTGGCGGAAGCGCGCACTGTCTTTGCGGGGCGGCTCCAGCTCCAGGTCGTGGTGGCTGTGTTTGATCACATTCACGCGCAGCCCCATCGCTGTAAACAGCGGCAGCATGGCTTCTATAAGCGTGGTTTTACCGCTGCCGGAACGGCCGGCAATGCCGAAAACACGGGGTTGTATTGCAGGCATGGCGGTGAATCAGCCGCCTGTTTTGGCCATGACCCGGATGACGCGTTCTGGGGCAGTGGTGAATTCGTGGCGTTCGGGCTTGGCGGCAATGCCGGCCAGAATCAGTTGGCGCAGTTCGTCGTCGGTTGCGCCTTTGCGCAAGGCGGTGCCTAAAGAGATTTGATTTTCCTGGCCCAGGCACAGGTAAAGCGTGCCATCCACACTAAGACGAACCCGGTTGCACGAGGCACAGAAATGCTGCGACATCGGGGTGATAAGCCCCAGGGCGGGGATGTTGTCGCGCGTGGCCCAATAGCGGGCGGGGCCGGGGCCACGGTGTTCCACGGTTGCCACCAGGCCGTAGCGTTCGCCCAGGCGGGCGCCCATTTCGTTGAGGTTTACGTGCTTGTACTGCCGCCCGCTATCGCCCATGGGCATGGTTTCGATCAGGCGCAGGATAAACCCTTTGGCCATGGTGAAATCCAGCAAACGGGCGATGTCTTCTTCGTTGCTTTGGCTGTGCACCACGCAGTTGATCTTGATGGAATCAAAGCCCACGCGGTGGGCGGTATCCAGGCCATCGAGCACGTCTTGCAAGCGGTCGCGGCGGGTGATTTCCTTGAAGGTGGCGGCGTCCAGGGTGTCGAGGCTGACATTCAGGCGGCGCACCCCCGCTTGCCGCAGTTCAGCGGCATGGCGAGCTAAACGGGTTCCGTTAGTGGAAATGGCCAAGTCGGTTACACCATCCAGCGCAGCGATTTTGGTGGCCAGTTCGCTAACGCCCCGGCGGGTAAGGGGTTCGCCCCCGGTGAGCCGGATTTTTGCCACGCCAAAACCAACGAACAGGCCGATGAGCCGGGCCATTTCGTCGTGGGTGAGCCAGTTGGCGGGCTCTTCAAAGCCTTTGAAATCTTCAGGAAGGCAGTACTGGCAGCGTAAATCGCAGCGGTCGGTGATGGAGACGCGCAGGTAATCGATACGGCGGTTGAAGCTGTCGATCAGCGCACGCGGCCGCGACGCCAAGGCATCGGCGGAAGAAGACGGATTGACGGGGCTTATGACCGACGCGGACATGCTGCAGCTTCCTGTAGATCAGATACTGATTTTCCCCAAGCGGCAGGCGCTGGGACTGGTATTCAATACTACACTACTTCGGTACGCTGGTGCAGGCTTAAATGCGTTGCTAACAGGCCGGGTTGATATACTGGTTGCAGCGCGTTGGCGCTTTGCCGGCGGCGCAACTTCTTCCTTTTGCACACATGATCACCATCACCTACTTTGGCTCCCTTAAATTGCTGCAGCCTTCCGGCAGCGAGCAACTGGAGTGGTCCGGTGGCACGACCGACGACCTGCTCAGTGCGCTGCGCGGGCGCGGCCCTGATTGGGACGAAGCGCTCAGCCCGGGCCGGGTTTTCAAACTGGCCCTCAACCAACAGCTTCTGCACGGCCCCGCGCCGCTGAGCGCGGGCGATGAAGTTGCCATCCTCCCGCCGGTTACCGGGGGCTGACACCATGTTCAGCGTTCGTATTCAGGCCGAACCCATCAACCTGGCCGCTGTTTCAGGCTCAGCGCAGGAAGGCGCGCCCCAGCGCGACGACTGCGGCGCTCAAGTACGCTTTGTCGGCACCGTGCGTAACGACGCTCGTAGCGCCCCTATTTCGCATTTAGTGCTGGAACATTTCCCTGGAGTGACGGAAGCTGAGATCGAACGCATTATTGGCCTGGCGCGGCAGCGCTGGAGCTTGCAAAAAGCTCAGGTTGTGCATCGGGTGGGCCGTATCGGGGTGGGCGAAGACATTGTGGTGGTGGACACCGCCAGTGCGCATCGCAAAGATGCGTTCGAGGCCAATGTTTTCATTATGGATTACCTCAAAACTCAGGCGCCGTTCTGGAAGCAGGAATGCTTTACCGATGGCAGTGAACTGTGGGTCGAGGCCAAAACCAGCGATCAACAGGCTGCGCAGCGCTGGTCGGTGGCGCAAGCGGGCGAAGGGGCGGAAGGCGCCTCCGCGCAGCCCGGCCAGGGTTGCACGCCCCGGCGTATCGGCGCCTTGATACTGGCTGGCGGCGAAGGCAGCCGCATGGGGTACCGCAACAAAGGCTTGCAGCCCTTCCGGGGCCGGCCGCTGGTGTCGAATGTGGCAAATGTTTTGCGGCCTCATGTGGCGTATATCGGGGTCAGCGCCAATAACGATGTGGCGCAGTACGAAGCGCTGGGCTTTCCCGTGTTTCAGGATGACCCCGCCTATGATCTGAAAGGGCCGCTGGCCGGCGTGGTCAGCGCCTTACCCCGCTTTCCGGCCTGGCTGGATGCTTTGCTGGTTGTGCCGTGCGATGTCCCGTTGCTGCCTGAAGATCTCGTGCCGCGCCTGGCTGAGGCACTGGCTGCCGATGAGGTCGCATGCGCCGTGGCGATGACGGAAGGCAGCAGCCACCATGGTATTTTCATGTGTCGCCCCGGCATGTTGCTCAGCCTGGTACCTCACCTGCGCGACATGAAGGATCTGCGCTTGCGTAGCTGGCTGCAGCGCAATCATTGTGTGCCCGTCCACTTTGAAAACACCAACGCTTTCGCCAACATCAACGATCTGCAAACCTTGCAAACGCTCGATTCCTGACAAGGCGCAAGCTAAACGGCTGCCCGATTCCTAGACCCAGTTGCTCTACCCCAATCAATATGTCCGAACTTCTCGATTACCACTTTGCCCTGAATTCGTTATTGGAAACTCACCAGCCGCTGGAAGGTGAAGAAGAGGTGGCGTTGGCCCGGTTGGGCGGGCGGGTGCTGGCGCGCGACATTCTGGTGCAGCACGATGTGCCCGCCTTCGACAACAGCGCCATGGATGGCTACGCCATCAGCGGTAACGAGTGCGACAGTTGGCAAGTGGTGCAGCGCATCGCCGCTGGCGACCAAGCTGAACTCGCCTTGCTGCCGGGGCAGGCCGCACGTATTTTCACCGGCGCGCCCATTCCTGCCGGCACGACCGCCGTGTTGATACAAGAAAACGTCACGCTAGACGCCGAGCGTAAGGTCATCACACACACCGTTTCAGCAGGCGAAGCCCCCAACGTTAAAGACGGCCAGAACATCCGCCGACAGGCCGAAGAACTGCGCCGGGGCGAGCCGCTGCTGGCGCGCGGCCAGCGCATTACGCCCGCCGCCATCGGCTTACTCTCCATACAAGGCTACGCCCATGCCCCGTGTGTGCCGCAGCCGCGCGTCACGGTGTTTTCCAGTGGCAATGAACTCGTGCCGCCGGGCCAGCCCCTGCCGCCGGGAAAAATCTACGACAGCAACCGGCAGATGCTTTCTGCCATGTTGCAGGCCGAAGGGTTTATCGTGATCGACGGCGGCATTCTGCCCGACAGCCTTGAACCGACCCGCCAGGCATTGGAAAAAGCGGCGGCTGAATCCGACGCCATTCTGTGTTCCGGGGGGGTGTCGGTGGGTGAAGAAGACCACCTCAAGAATGCGTTGCAGCAGGTGGGCGAACTTACCCAATGGCGTCTGGCCATTAAGCCGGGCAAGCCCATCACCTGGGGCCGTATCGGCGCCTGCCGGGTATTCATGCTGCCCGGCAACCCGGTATCGAGCCTGGTAACTTTCCGCCAACTGGCTTTGCCCGCTTTGCAGCGCATGGCCGGTGTGTCGGTTGAACAAGCGCGGCCCTGGAAGCTTATGGCGCGTGCTGGTTTCTCGCGCAGCAAAGTCGACTCACGGCGCGAGTTCCTGCGGGTCGTGCTGGAAAACAGCGCCGATGGTTTCCGCGTGAAGCCCATGGCCATGCAAGGCTCGAATATGCTGAGCGGCGCCGTGTTCGCCACCGCCCTGGCAGAAATCCCGCCCGGCACGAAAATCGAAGAAGGTATCGAACTGGCGGTCTACCCGCTGGCAGACCGTTTCTAAAAGGCAGTTAACATGACTTCGCAGCCGAACTCTCAGCCTGAGCCGCAGCAGCCATCGCCCCAAGGCGAATCCCTGACCCATTTCGATGCCCAGGGCCAGGCCTGGATGGTGGATGTCGGCGGCAAGGCCCCCACTCATCGAAAAGCCATTGCGCAAGGCAGCATCCAGCTCTCTCCTGCCGCGTTCAATGCCCTGCGAAACCCCGATGGCGCCAGCCCCAAAGGCGATGTGCTGGGCGTGGCCCGCATTGCCGCGATTCAAGGCGCCAAACAAACGTCGGCACTGATACCCCTGTGCCACCCTTTGCCGCTCACCCATGTCAGCGTTGAATTCAAACTCGACGCCCAACGCCATACTGTCACCATTGAAGTATGCGCCGAAACCTTCGGCAAGACAGGGGTGGAAATGGAAGCCCTCACCGCCGCCTCCGTCGGCCTGCTCACCATCTACGACATGCTGAAAGCCATCGACAAAGGCATGGTGATTGAATCAGTACAACTCCTGCGCAAAGAAGGCGGCAAAAGCGGCGTCTGGGAGCGCTGAATAATCGTTCTCCAAAGACCTGCCTAGGCTGTTGCGCAGTCTCCTAGATGAAGTTCTACGATCTTGAATATTGCTTTTCCTGTGTGTATAGTACACATTATGAACAGCAAAGACCTGATCAAGCGATTGGAACAGGCAGGATGGCAATTGCGAAATGTAAAAGGTTCGCACCACGTCTATCGTCATCCGACGCGTCCTGGCCATATCAGCGTGCCGCATCCCAAAAAAGATTTAGGTATTGGGCTGGTGAACAAGCTGCTTGGTCAAGCTGGGATTAAGTAAGGAGATCAAATGAAATACCCCATTGTTATCGAGCCCGGCTCTGACACGACTGCGTGGGGCGTTGTCGTGCCCGATCTCCCCGGTTGTTTTTCTGCTGCCGACGAGGGGATTGATCAGGCCATAGAAAATGCCAAGGAAGCGATTGCTCTTTGGATTGAGGAAGCCATAAGCAGTGGTGAAACTATTCCCAAGCCTTCCAGCATCACCGATCTGCAAAAAACCGGCGAATACGAAGGCTGGATCTGGGCCATTGCCGAGGTCGATCCGGCACTTATTGATGACACGACGGAGCGCGTGAATATCACGCTGCCCCGACGCATTCTCGCTTTGCTCGACCAAAGGGCGAAGTCAGCAGGGGAAACCCGGTCTGGTTACATCGCCCAAATGACGCTGACGCACTAAGCTCGCGACTACCGGTGAACGTCGCCCTGCAGCGCGTTCAACAGCACTTGCACTTTATCCAGGGATTCCTGGTATTCGTCTTCCCAATTTGAATCCATGACAATGCCACCGCCCGCCCAGCAGCTGATGCGGCCGTTGCGGGCGAGCATGCTGCGGATGGTGATGGAACTGTCCATATTGCCGCGGGTGTCGATATAAAGCAGGGAGCCGCAGTACAGGCTGCGGCGGTGGGGTTCGAGCTCGTCGATAATCTGCATGGCGCGGATTTTGGGCGCGCCGGTAATGGAGCCGCCGGGGAAGCTGCCGGCCAGCAGGTCGAAGGCGTCCAGGCCCGGGGCGAGTTCCGCTTCCACACTGCTCACCAGGTGATGCACGTTTGGGTAGCTTTCCAGGCTGAACAGTTCCGGCACCCGCACCGAACCCACGCGGCTGGAGCGGCCAATATCGTTACGCAGCAAATCCACAATCATCAGGTTTTCAGCGCGGTCTTTGGCGCTGGCGCACAGCGCTTGGGCCAGCGCCTGGTCTTGCGTCGGGTCGCTGCTGCGCGGGCGTGTGCCTTTAATCGGGCGGGCTTCGATCCGCCCTTCTTGCAGGCGGATGAAGCGTTCGGGCGACAGGCTGAGAATGGCGTTATCGCCCCCCAGGTTCAGGTAGCCCGCAAAAGGAGTGGCGCAGGCCCGGCGCAGCGCCCGGTAGGCCGCCCAGGGGTCGCCCCGATAGTCGGCCTGGAAACGCTGGGTGTAATTCACCTGGTAGCAATCACCCGCCCGGATATAGGCGTGAATCCGCTCAATGGCCTGCCGGTAGGTGTTGCGGCTGATGGTGGGCTGAAAGTCGCCCAGCAGTGTGAACGGTGCAGCTTCCACTTCAGTGCGAGCCACAGACTGAAAGCCTACTGGCACCGCCGCCCCATCCAAGCGCGAGCTCGAGCCTGAACCGGAATCCAAACCTGAACCTAAATCAGAGCCCAATCCCGAGTCGTGCACCGCCCCTTGCGGCGCCTCAAACAACGCCACCAATTGCCGGCGCTTTTCGGCGGGGCAGGCCGGATGGAAAACCAGATAGCTGGCGCGGGCCAGATGGTCGCTCGTTAACGACCAGTCGTACAAACCCAGGTGGGCATCAGGCAGCTGTAAGTCGTCCACCGCACCGTCAGCTTGGGTATACGCTTCCAGGCGGCGGCCAAAGTCATAGGCCAGATAGCCCAGCAGGCCGCCTGCGAAGGGCAGCTCAACGCCCGATGCAAAGCCCGCCGGGGCCAAAGCCGCCATACGACTTCGCACGCGCTCAAAAAAAGCCGTGCCCGGCTCACCCGCCTGCGGCCCAAACGTTTCCAGTGGCCATGCGCTCAGAATATCGAAGCGACCCCGGTCGGCCACCGGGCGCCCGCTGTCCAGCAAGACGGCGCCGGGCCGGCTGTGAATACGCGCAAAATAAGCGTCGGGGTCTGCCTGATACGGCAGCGGGTGAAGGTCGCAAAGGGCAAGCATGGGTGGGTTCAGTGCCAGTGGCCGTATTCCGAGGGCATATCGTAGCAGCGATTCACGCCCTGGCATTGCGGGCTGAACAACTGTCTGGGTCCCCCAACTGTCAGGGCCGCCCGACTGTCACATTCTGCCGCTTGTAATGCTCGGGTGTTACCATGGCAGGCAGTCAAACACTGTAACACTCTCGCTATGCAACGCATGGCTGCTGGTGGGTTGCAGCCGTTTTCTTGCAGGCAAGTTCTCATGTCATATGAATCCAACTCGCCCATCATTCAGCACACCATATCCATTCATCAGGTCATACAGATCGTGAGTGGAATCGAGGATCGCGCCCAGCGCGAAGCCTTGCTGACACGGGCCGGCATCAGCCCCGCCTTGCTGAGGTCGGATCTGGCGCGGGTCACACAGCGGCAGTTTGCGCGGCTCATGCGGCTGATGGTGCGCGGCCGGCGCGACGAACTTTGGGGCTTGTGCTCGCAACCTGTACCCTTGGGAACGCTGGCCACCGCCTGTCGTTTCATGGCCACCCAGCCGTTTTTGGGGCAGGCCTTACGCCATGGCCTGCGCTACTACCACGCTTTGCTGCCGGATTTCGCACCCCGCTTGCAAGTCAGTAACGGCGTAGCCTATGTGCGCCTGTCACCACGCGGTTCGCTGAAGAACCCTCAACACTATGGGGCGCGCGCTTTTGTATTCCTTGGGTATGGGGTGATGTGCTGGCTGGTGGCGCGGCGTATTCCTGTTTCGGAAGTGGTTTACCAGTCGAGTTTCAAAGTGCCGCGTAGCGAAGCGTCGCAGTTGTTTCAAGCGCCCATTCGCCTGGAAAACGACGATTGCGGCCTGCGTTTCGACGCCAAATGGCTGGATTTACCCATTGTGCAAAACAGCCAGAGCGTGGAAGAATTTCTTAAGCAGGTGCCGGAATGCCTGCTGTTGCGCTACCGGGATCAGGCCAGTTCCACAGAAAGAATCCGCCGGGTGTTAAGGCGTTATCTATCAGAAGAGATGCCGACTCTGGAAGAGGTCAGCCGCATGCTGGCCACCACGCCGCAAACCCTGCGCCGCCGCCTGCGGCGAGAAGGCTATGGCTACCAACAGGTGAAAGACGCCTTGCGCCGCGACGTTGCTGTCGAGTACCTGGTGCGGTCTGAGTTATCGTTGGCAGAAATTGCCAGTAAGGTGGGCTTTTCAGAAGCCAGTACGTTCCATCGCGCCTTCAAAGCCTGGACGGGGTTATCGCCCGGCGCCTATCGAGACGCACACCAAGTCCCCAACCCAGGTGTCACTTTTTGCCACTCAGATTGAATTGATTAGCGATTGGTTATGCACGGGCAGCGTCCGATACTGACTAGCAAATAAATACAGTCAGGAGTGAGACATGTCTGCCAGTGAGCGCCCCGTTCATGTGGTCGGGGTGGGGATGATTCCCTTCACCAAGCCGGGAACCAGCGATGCCTACCCAGTCATGGGCGCCCAGGCCGCCCAGCTGGCGCTGGACGACGCGGGCCTGGGTTATTCCCTGGTGGAACAGGCTTACGCAGGCTATGTCTACGGCGACTCCACGGCCGGGCAAGCCGCCCTGTACGGGGTGGGCCTGAGCGGCATTCCCGTTTTCAACGTCAACAATAACTGCTCCACAGGCTCCAGCGCCTTGTTCCTGGCGCGCCAGGCGGTGGCCGGCGGCCTGGTGGAATGCGCGCTCGCGGTGGGTTTCGAACAAATGGTGCCCGGCGCGCTGAAAAGCACGTACGACGACCGCCCCTCGCCCATGCAGCGCTTCATTGATAGCATGGAGAAAACGCAAGGCTTCGACCCCGCCGCACCGCGCGCGGCGCAGTTCTTCGGTGGAGCCGGGCAAGATTACATCAAGCAGTACGGCATCCGTGCCGACACCTTCGGTCGCATTTCGGTTAAGGCGCGTCAGCATGCCGCCCGGAACCCTTTGGCCGTGTTCCGTAACAAACTCACGCTGGATGAAGTCATGGCTTCGCCCACCGTGTTCGGGCCCATTACCCGCTACCAGTGCTGCCCGCCCACCTGTGGCGCAGCGGCGGCCATCGTCTGCTCACCGGCCTTCGCCAAAAAGCACGGGCTGGATACCCGCGTCATCATTGCCGCCCAAGCCATGACCACCGACACCGCCGGCACCTTCGATTCCGGTGATATGCGCAAGTTGGTGGGCTACGACATCACAGTTGCCGCCGCCACTCAGGTTTACGAAACGGCCGGCATTGGCCCCGAAGACTTAGATGTCGTTGAACTGCACGACTGCTTCAGCGTTAATGAGCTCATCACCTACGAAGCCCTGGGCCTGACGCCGCCAGGCACTGCCGAGCAATTCATTCTGGATGGCGACAACACCTATGGCGGGCGTATCGTCACCAACCCATCGGGCGGGCTGCTTTCCAAAGGTCACCCGCTGGGGGCAACCGGCTTGGCCCAATGCTATGAGCTGGTATCGCAGCTGCGCGGCACCGCAGACCAACGCCAGGTAGAAGGCGCGCGGCTGGCCCTGCAGCACAACCTCGGGTTGGGCGGGGCCTGTGTCGTCACGCTTTACCAGCGGGTATGAAACCAGCCTGCGGCAACGCGGGCAGCATTTGAAGTAATAAAAGTTGTAATGGAGACAACAACCATGGTGCAACCCATGCGGAAGAACCAATTCTGGCCGAAAGGCGTCCCTGAGGAACTGCGCGTTCCCCAGGTCACGCTGAACCACTACCTGTTGACGGCTGCGCAGCGCTACCCCAATAAGCCTGCTCTGATTTTCTGCCAACGCGAAATCAGCTATGCCGAACTGCACAACAGCGTGGAAGCCATGGCCGCATGGCTGCAGCAAGAGCTTGGCGTGCAGCGCGGGGATCGTGTCCTGCTAATGAGCCAGAACAGCCCCGAATTCGTGATGGCATATTTCGCCACCTTGCGCGCGGGGGCGGCCATCGTGCCGGTCAACCCCATGTCTACCTTGTTGGAAGTCCAATACTACGCAGAAGACAGCGGTGCCCGCGTGGCGTTTGTGGCGCAAGACTTGTTGCCGCATGTACAGCCCTTGCTGAAAAGCGCAGGCGGCGCCCACCTGGAGTCGCTGATTACTTACGGGTATACAGCGGGGCTGACACCCGAAGGCATTCAAGACCTTCCCGAAGCCATGCGCTGCGCCACTGAACCGGCTTCCCACCCTGACATCTACGCTTTCGCACAAGCGCTGGCCTGGCAGGGCGCGGTTCAGGAAACCGGGGTTGGCCCGGATGACCTGGCGGTTCTGCCTTATACCTCTGGCACCACCGGCCACCCCAAAGGGTGTTACCACAGCCATTCCACCATGCTGGCGTCTAATCTGGCCTCGCAGGTCTGGCGGGGGTTGAATGTCGATTCCGTGTTCCTCGCGGTGGCGCCGTTATTCCATATGCTGGGCATGCAAAACGGTATGAACATGCCGCTCACCCTGGGCGCCACCATCGTGCTGATGCCCCGTTGGAATGCGGCCCAAGCCGTCGAACTGGTGGAACGCTGTCGCGTCACCGCCTGGACAGCCCCGCCCGCCATGGTGCTGGAATTCTTCGCCCAGCCCAGTGCGCAAACCCGCGACCTCTCCAGCCTGGCCATGCTGTCGGGCGGCGGGGCTGCCATGCCAGAAAGCGTGGCGGCCATGCTCGCCGAGCGTTTCGGCCTGAGCTACAACGAAGCCTATGGGCTGACCGAAACCGCAGCCTTTCTCCACGCCAACCCCATGCACCGGGGCAAACGCCAGTGCCTGGGCATACCCACCCAAAGCGTGGAATCGCGCATTATCGACCCGGCCACCTTGCAGGAACTGCCCCAAGGGGAAGTCGGAGAACTGGTCACACGCGGCCCCCAAGTCATGAAAGCGTACTGGCGCAACGAGGCAGCAACACGCGCCGCCTTCATTGAGCTGGACGGTAAACAATTCTTTCGCACCGGCGACCTTGCCCTGGTAGATGAAGAAGGCTATTTCTTCATGCGCGACCGCCTCAAGCGCATGATTAACGTTTCTGGGTACAAAGTGTGGCCCGCCGAAGTCGAGGCCATGATGTACGAACACCCCGCCGTTTATGAAGCCTGCATCATTGGTAAGCCCGATGCCAAACGGGGTGAATCGGTGGTGGCCTTGGTCGTGCTGAACCCGTCTCATGAAGGCGAAGTCAGCGAGCAGGACATCATCGATTGGGCCCGCGAGCGCATGGCCGTCTACAAGGCGCCGCGAGAAGTGCGCTTTGTGAAGGAATTGGCGAAATCCGGCACGGGGAAAATCATGTGGCGCGAACTGCAGGAACAGGAAAACAAACGGAGTACGGAATCGAGCGCCACGGCTTGATTCTTTGGGTATTGATACCCGGATACACGGGCGGATAACAGGGTAGGACAAGCCCGGATGCTGCAGAGGTACTGAAGAATCTTGTTATTACACGCTATAAACCAAAGGAGACAACAATGTTGAAACTCGTACGCCGTACAGCCGCCCTTTTAGGTTGTGCAGCCATGCTGAGCGCCGCTCCCGCCATCGCGCAGGACGCCGCCGCCAACTACCCGGACAAACCCATCCGCCTGATCGTGCCTTACCCCGCAGGCGGCGCCACCGACATTCTGGCGCGCATGATGGCGCAGAAATTCCAGGAAGAGTGGAAGCAGCCCATGATTGTTGAAAACCGCTCGGGTGCGGGCGGCACCATTGGCGCCAACCAGGTGGCCAAGGCTGAACCCGATGGCTATACCGTGTTGTTTTCCATCACGGCCATGGTTCAGCAGATTTCCCTCATGAACCTGCCTTACGACCCGTTGAAGGATTTCATCCCTCTCACGCAAGTTGCAGTCAGTACCAGCGTGCTGGCCGTGCCTCAGAGCATTCCGGCCAACACCCTGCCTGAACTGATTGCATACGTGAAGAGCGAGCCCGGCAACCATACTTACGGCACCTATGGCGCAGGCACATCGTCGCACTTGCAGGGCGCGTTGCTGAACCTGCAAGCCGGTACCGAACTGACCCACGTTCCCTACCAGGGCGCCGCGCCACTGATGACCGCCATGATGGGCGACCAGCTCACCGCCACGTTCTTTGACGCCGGTTCGTCGCGCCAGCACCTGCCCAAGTTCAAGCTGCTGGCTGTTACCGGCCCCGAACGCCTTTCCTGGCTGCCCGACGTGCCCACCCTGAAAGAACTGGGCATGCATTCGTTCGAACCGCGTGGCTGGTTTGCCTTGTTCATGCCCAAGGGCACGCCCGAAGCCATTGCCGACAAGTTCACCGCCCAAGCGCAGGAAATCCTGAAAATGCCGGACGTACGTGAAAAGATCGAATCCATGGGCCTGATTCCCGGTGGCATGCCGCGCGCAGAGTTCGGCCCCTTCCTGGAAGCCGAAGCCAAGGTCTATGCCGATATTATTCGCGACACCAACATCACGCTGAACTAGTCATTGCTTCTAACGACTTTGTCTTCGCCCACCACCAGCCTGACACGCTCTATGGTGGGCAGGGCATCGTGCTCACGCAGGGTGCTGTCGATGGCGGCCAGCATGGCGTCGCGGCATTCCAGGTCGAAGGCGAAGTTCGACACCCAATACTTAAGGGTGTAGGTAATGCCCTCGGCGCCATAGCTGGTGGCGCGCACAATGGGCTTTTGCGTGGCCACCATGCCGGGGTTCTCAAACGCTATCTGGGCGGCTTCTTTTAGCAGGGCTTTGGCCTGGGTAACAGGAATGCGGTGGCGCAGGGTGATTTGCACACTGGCTTGGTAGTGCTTTCTGGGGGCGCTGTAATTGGTCAGCATCTGCCGCGAAATCTGGCTGTTGGGCAGAATCATGTAGGTGTCGTCCGCCGTAAGAATACGGGTAGTGCGCCAGCCGATTTCCGTGACACGGCCGGTGGTGACCGAATCGAACTCCACCCAGTCGCCGATACGGAACGGGGCTTCCAACCCCAAGGCAATGCCAGCCAGTACGTCGGCCAGCACGTTGCGGATGGCAAACCCCAGAATAGCGATAATCAGGCCGGAACTGGCCAGCACGCCGCCCGACGACTTGCCGATCAGCAGCCCGATCGACAACATGGTGGCAATGGTGAACAGCGTGACCGATACCAGCTCGCTCAGAAGGCGAGGCACTTTGCGCCGCCCCGCCGCCTTGCCCTTGCGAGTCACAATGGCCCGGAAGGTATGGCCCAGCAACCAGCCAAAGGAATAGAAAACCGCCACTGCCGCAATATTGCGCACGCTGTCGTCTTCCAGCCCCGGCAGCACCGCGCTGATCTGCGGGTAGAACACATACAGCAGCACTGCCACCACGCTGGCGGCGATCGGCCACGGAGAAAACCCCCGGCGCTTGCGCCGCCCGGCTTCCGCTTCAGTCTTCTGGCTGCGTTTTTTTCCGGTTTGTGTGGTCATTGCTATTAAATGGCTGCTTTACAGCAAACATTATGCAGCACGTGCGGGGGGAGGTGGGGGGATGGCGGGAAGGCTATATAAGTTAGTGGTAAGGCTCATGGTTGAGGGTCGATGCGGCCTAAGCTGTCTCGCAATAAAAGCGTGTGGGGCAGCGGGGTCGCTGGAGGCGGCTCGCGGCCTTCTATCAGGTCGATGATGCGCTTTGCAGCCAAACGGCCGATTTCGTGCGCGGGCAGGCCGACAGTCGCCAAGGAAGGTTGCATGAGTTTTCCTTCTTCAATGCCGTCAAAGCCCAGAATGGAGACGTCCCGGGGGATACTCAGCCCCATTTTACGTGCTTCGTATAAAGCGCCAATCGCTTGCAGATCCGTGCCGAAAACGATAGCCGTGGGTTTGTCTTCGAGGCTCCACAAATGGCGGAACCCGTCACGCCCCCCCTGATAGGAAAACGCGGCTTCAATCAGCCATTTATCAGGAACTGTCAGCCCCTGTTCGGCCATGGCGGCCAATACGCCGTTGCGCCTGCCGCGTGCGCGTTCGTTCCGCGCAATGTCGCCGCCGCAAATCGCAATACGACGGTGGCCGTATTCCAGCACTTTCTGGCCCAAATCAAACGCAGCCTGAAAGTTGGAAATCCCCACGCAATGGGGGTAAGAAGAATCATCTGTGGACCATGTCAGCACATGCGGAAGTTTCCATCGTTCCAGCAGGCTGAATATTGCCTCGCTATGGTCTGTTCCGACCATGATCAGCCCGTCGATACCGCGTTCCAGCGTGGCCTGGGTGACGGCCAATTCGTCGTCAAGATGGTATTCGTGGCTGGCAATCAGCAGCTGATAGCCATGCCCCCAGAGGGTTTGCTGAAGTGAGTGGGTTGAATGCGCAAAAATCGGGTTGTTCAGGGTGGGGTAGATGGCGCCAATGGTGTGAGTGCGGCGTGATGCCAGCGCCCGCGCCGTGCCGTCGCGGATATAGCCAAGTTGTATGATGGCCTGCTGCACTTTGTCTAAGGTGCTGGGCTTGACCTGATCAGGAACAGACAATGCCCTTGACGCGCTGCCCAACGACACGCCGGCAAGGCGCGCGACGTCTGCCAGCGTGGGGCGCCGCTTGTTTTTTTGCATTGGGTGTCTCCCTTTTTTCCCTGATTGACATGCTTATACGGCCATTGTAATAATGCAATAGCAAAATATGAAGCGCTTCAAGTTCATGTTAGGGAAAACATAGGAACTTCAAAATTCCTCCCAATCCATTTTTTTTGTTCCAAATATGAAGCGCTTCAAATATGAATCCATCGTGGAGCGGGCGACGCAGTAAAGCGAAAGCGTTGCCTTCAATAAGGAGACTGTTGTGCAGAAAAAATTCCGTTTAAACAAAATCGCCATGACGGCGGCTTTTGCCTTGAGCCTTGCTGCAGGCAACGCAGTAGCCGATATCAAGATGGGGGCGCTATACCCCTTTAGTGGCGCACTCGCTCAGTTGGGAGACGAAAGCTTTCGCGGGCTTGAGCTGGCAGTAGAAGAGCGTAACGCCAAGGGCGGCGTATTGGGCGAGCAGATTCGCCTGGTCAAGGCTGACGCCGTTGATGCCAACCAAGCAGTAGGTGAAGCGCGTAGACTGACGTCGGTGGAAGATGTTGCTGTTGTGTTCGGCACGTTTTCATCAGCCCTTTCGTATGCAGGCTCACAAGTGACGGAATTGGCTGGCGTGCCGTTCTTCGAGCTGGGCGCCATTTCCGACAGCATCACCGACCGCGGCTACAAGAACGTATATCGCAGTAACTCCACGGCCAAGAACTTTGCCTATGCCATGGTCGACACGGTGAGCGATGTTATCGCTCCCGAGCTTGGTGTTGACCCGAAATCGTTGAACCTGGCCATCATTCATGAGGATGGCCTGTATGGCAAGACTGTGGCCGAATTCCAGACTGAACGCGCCAAGGAACTGGGCCTGAATGTAGTCGAGACGCTTCCGTATTCAGCCAAGGCAGTGGATCTCTCGGCCCTGATTCTGCGTCTGCGCGGCGCCAAGGTTGATGTCGTGCTGCAAACGTCCTACCAGAACGACACCATTCTGTTCTTCCGTCAGGCCAAGTCGGCGGGCTTCAAACCCAAGGCCATGATTGGCGCGGGTGGCGGCTACTCCCTGGCTGATACCGCCAAGGCGCTGGGCAAGGATATCGAGGGCGCATTCAATATTGACTTCCCGCAGTTCCTCACCAACGAGAAGGGCGCGCCGGGCTTGGGGGCTTTCGTAGAGGCCTACAAAGAACGCTATGGCATGGAACCTCGTTCGGGCCATAGCCTGGTGAACTATGTTGGTGCCCATGCTTTCCTCGACATTATCGAAGATGCCGGCTCAACCGATGGCGACAAAGTACGCGAGGCTGTCATGGCCTACAAGCGCCCGGTGGGTTCCACCGCCACGGGCTGGGGCTTCGACTTTGCGGAAAACGGCCAGAACCAGGCTGTGACCACAACCCTGATGCAGTGGCAGGATGGCAAGCTGGTCACCGTATGGCCTGAGGCCGCCGCTGTCGCCAAGCCCATCGTCAATAAGTAAGTCTCTCACTCTCGGCAAAGGGGGCGCTCAGAGCCGTATCCCCTTTGCCGTCTGATGGAATCACATCATGGATATTCTGATTCAGCTGATCGTGAATGGTCTGCTGCTAGGCGGCGCCTACGCCATTATCAGTATCGGCTTGACACTGATTTTTGGCGTCGTCCGAGTAGTGAACTTCGCGCATGGCGAGCTTTTAATGGTTGCGATGTATGGCACTTACCTGCTTGCCAGCAACTTCGGGTGGCACCCTTATGTGTCCGTTGTCCCCATAGCGTTGATTCTGTTCGGCCTGGGCGCTTTAATGCAGCGCGCCATCATCCAGCCTTTGCTGGAAGCGGACGGACATATCCAGATCTTTGCAACCGTAGGTGTCTCCACGGCGCTGATGAACCTCGCATTGCTGGTTTTTGGTGCAGACGTATTCGGCACTTCCGTCGAGCTGGGCACCAGCACCTGGCTGATTGGGCCGGTCGCGGTGGGCAGCGGCCAGTTCTACACGCTGATGGTTGCGGTGCTGCTGGTGCTGGGCATGCACTGGTTCTTGCAACATACCTATACCGGCAGGGCATTTCGCGCGGTTGCACAAAACCGTGATGCAGCGGCTCTGATGGGCGTGAATGTGCCCTTTATCTACATTCTTTGCTTCGCTCTGGGCGCTGCGTTCGTCGGCGTGGCGGGCGCCATGTTGTCACCGCAATACCCGGTGTTTCCGACAATCGGTACCTATTTTGTGCTGACCGCCTTCGTCATTGTCGTGCTGGGCGGCATGGGCAGCCTGGTGGGTGCGTTCTTCGGCTCCATGCTGATCGGCCTGGTGGATAGCCTGGCGGGCTACTACATCGCCCCCGATCTGAAGGAAGTCGTGTACTTCGCCATCTTTATTCTCATTCTGGCGTTTCGTCCCACCGGCCTGTTTGGCTTGGGTCGGGGTTCTGAATAAAACGAGGGGATCACAGTGTTTCCAGATATTCGACAGCCCCGCGTCTACGTTGGCCTGATCGCGCTTTCCTTATTGCTGCTGATACCCATCAGCATGCAATCGGCCTTCGTCTACCACTTGTTTGTGCTCATCTGCATCTATGGCGCACTTTCGACCGCATGGAACATCGTCGGGGGCTATGCGGGCCAGCTTTCGCTAGGCCATGCAGTGTTCTATGGAATAGGTAGCTACGCAGCCACGCTGCTGGTCATCAATTTCGGTATCTCACCCTGGATCGGCATGTTTCTGGGGGCGGCGATCTCCGCCGTGGTGGCAGTCATGATTGCCTACCCCACTTTCCGCTTGCGTGGGCCTTTCTTTGCCCTTGCAACGATTGCCGTGCTGGAAGTGGTGAAACTGCTTGTCGTACACCAGTCTGACTGGACGGGCGGAGCAGCGGGCCTGAGCGTACCGCTGAATATTGGCCTCAAGTGGATGATCTTCCGTGAAAAATGGGCTTATCTGCTGCTGGCCTTCGGTATGTTGCTCATCACTTTGTGGGCGGCCTGGAAGATCCGGCATTCTCGCCTGGGCTTCTACCTGGTGGCGGTGCGCGAGCGCGAGTTTGCCGCGCCTGCCGTAGGTATCGACACCGTGCGGGTCAAGCTGTGGGCAGCGGTGATATCCGCCGTGCTGACCAGCATGGTGGGCAGTTTCCATGCCATGTACCTGACGTTTATTGAACCCGGTGCGGCATTCTCGCTTGAGCTGTCGATCCAAGTTGCAATGTTCGCGCTGATTGGCGGGCTGGGCAGCGTAGCAGGGCCGCTGGCGGGCACGGTGCTGGTTGTACCGGTGGCCGAATTGGTGCGCGGCTGGCTGGGCAGCTTTGGCAGCGGCATGCATGGCTTCATCTACGGGATCATTCTGGTTGTTGTCGTGCTGACCATGCCGCGTGGCATCGTTGGGCAGTTTGGTGAGCGCGTCAAGAAATGGGTGGATCGCCTGCCGGGTTATCGTGAGTCGCCCGTGGCGGCAGCGGCGACCCCTGTCGCCGAGAGCAAAGCGGAAAAAGGTCAGCCGATTCTGGAAGCCCGCAACCTCAACAAGCATTTTGGCGGGTTGCATGCCACCAACGAGGTTTCCCTGACCTTGCACGAAGGTGAAATCCTGGGGGTGATCGGCCCCAATGGAGCAGGCAAGACCACGGTTTTCAACCAGCTATCGGGGTTCATCAACCCGGATAGCGGCTCGATCAGGGTGCGCACGGCCGGTGGAGAATGGGTTGAGCCTAAAACTCCGCGGGAATTTGCCATGGTCGGGGTGGGGCGCACCTTCCAGATCGCCCAGCCATTTTCAGGCCTGAGCGTACTTGAAAACATTATGCTGGGCGCATTCATGCACACCTCCAATAGCCGCGAAGCGGAAGCGATTGCGCGGCAGGTGGCGGAGCTGACTGAACTGACAGCCAGCCTTGATACCGAGGCTCGAAGCCTGACGATAGGTGGCCTGAAAAGGCTGGAAATGGCGCGTGCCCTGGCTACCCGCCCGCGCATTCTGTTGTTGGATGAAGTCATGGCCGGGCTCAACCCTGCCGATGTCGAGCGCGCCATACGTATTGTGCGTCGCATACGCGATACCGGGGTGTCGGTCTTGTTCATTGAGCACTTAATGCAGGCAACCATGGCCCTTTCTGACAAAGTCATGGTCATCAACGTTGGTGCAGTCCTCATGGAAGGCACGCCGCAAGAAGTCGTGAACGATCCGCGAGTCATCGAAGCCTATCTCGGCAAGGAGTACCTGAATGCTATCCATTCGTGACCTTTACGCCGGCTACGGCAAGAGCGAAGTATTGCAAGGTGTGGGGCTTGAAGTCCCAGAGGGCAAAGTGGTCACGCTCATAGGTGCCAATGGTGCAGGCAAGACAACCACCTTGCGCACCATTTGCGGGCAGGTGCGGGCGACGAGCGGCACTATCGAGTTCGAAGGACACGACCTCAGTCGCCTCAAACCCCACGAAATTGTCGATCGCGGAGTGACCATGGTGCCCGAAGGGCGCCAACTGTTTCCCTTTCTGTCGGTGCGCGACAACTTGCTGATGGGCGCCTACAAGCGCAGCGCCCGCGCCGAAGTTGACCGGCGCCTTGAACACGTGCTGGAAATCTTCCCCAGAGTCAGTGAGCGCCTGCATCAGTTCGCAGGTTCGCTTTCTGGTGGCGAACAGCAAATGGTGGCGATTGCTCGTGGCATGATGGCCGCCCCACGCCTGCTCATGTTCGACGAGCCCTCCTTGGGGCTGTCGCCTTTGCTGGTGGAACAGATGTTTGACGTCGTGCGCACCGTGGCACGGGAAGGTATCACCGTTTTGCTGGTCGAACAGAATGTCTACCACACGCTGAAGCTGGCCGATTACGGCTATGTGCTGGAGAACGGACGCATTGTTCTCTCGGGTACAGGGGCCGAGCTTTTGGATAACCCACACGTTCGCAAGGCTTACCTGGGACATTGAAGGAGCACATTATGCGTAGCATGCAAGTTCGAGAATTTGGGGGGCCGCTTGTTGAAACCGTTGCTGACACCCCCCAGCCCCAAGGTCATGAAGTTCTCTTGCGGGTGCAGGCTGCAGGCGTCTGCCACACCGACCTTCACCTCTGGCACGGCGGTTACGACCTTGGCGGAGGCCGCACGCTTTCACTGCAGGAACGCGGCATCAAGCTACCTTTGGTCATGGGCCACGAAACCGTGGGGGTGGTGGTGGCCGTGGGCGATAAAGTCAGTGGGGTGCAAGTCGGCGACGTTCGTCTGGTGTACCCGTGGCTGGGTTGCGGGCAGTGTGAGGCCTGCAGTCGCGGCCAGGAAAACTATTGCCTGACCCCCGATACGGTGGGCATCAATCGCCCTGGCGGTTATGCCGACCATGTTCTGGTGCCGCACGAACGCAGTTTGGTCCCCCTACGTGGGCTGGATCCCGTGCGTGCAGCGCCTCTGGCCTGCTCGGGCCTGACCTGTTATTCGGCCCTGAAGAAATTCGGTATTGAGCGCCTGCAACAGCAGACGCTGGTCGTGTTTGGCGCAGGCGGCTTGGGCCTAATGTGCCTGAAACTGCTGCAAGGGCTTGGAGGCCGGGGTGCCGTTGTCATAGAGCCGAATGCTGAGCGGGCGCAAGCCGCGCTCGAGGCCGGCGCCCTTGCTGTGGTGAACCCGCAAGCGTCAGATGCAATCGATCAGGTGCGAGCCGCTGTCGGCGGCCCGGTCCATGCAGTGCTCGACCTGGTCGGTAATGAGCAGACCGCCGGCTTGAGTTTCGACCTTCTCACCAAGGGCGGGCACTTGGTCACCATTGGCTTGTTTGGCGGGGCCGCTAACTGGCCTTTGCCACTGCTGGCCATCAAGGCGCTCACCATACAAGGCGGCTATGTCGGATCGTTGCCCGAACTGCATGAGCTCGTGCAACTGGTGGCCGATAAACAGCTGGAACTGATCCCTGTCCACACCTGCGGCCTGAGTGCGCTAGGTCAGGCCTTGCGTTCCTTGGAAGAGGGCAAAGTCGTGGGCCGCATGGTCATGACCCCCTGAGGCGCGCGGAGAGAAGCAGATGGCACATCAGAACCGACATCAGAACCGGGTCGTGCTGGTTACCGGGGCCTCGGGTGGAATTGGCCGCGCTATTGCGTACCACTACGTGGCCGAAGGCGCGCGCGTAGGCCTGGTAGATGTGGATTTACAGCAGGGCGAGGCATTGGCCGAGGCCTTGCGCGACTCGGGTGGCGACGTCGTGTTTGCTCCCGCGGATGTGAGCAACTACAACGCCTGTCTGGCGGCGTGCGAATCCATCCAGGCCCAGCTTGGCGCGATTGACACCTTGATCAACAACGCCGGCATTTCCCCGAAACACAATGGTCGTCCGCACGGCATCCATGAAATGGATCCTGAAGAATGGAACCGCGTGGTGGGGGTGAACCTGAATGGCGCATTCAATATGGCGCGCGCCCTGACTCCTGGCATGATCAACCGCCAATTCGGGCGCATAGTTTCCATGTCGTCGGTGGCGGGTAAAGCCTATTTGGATATTGTCGCCGCCCATTACGCTGCCACCAAGGCCGCCATCATCGGTTTTACACGCCAATTGGCGGGTGAACTGGGGCCGCACGGCATCACGGTGAATGCGCTGGCCCCTGGCCGCATTGATACGCCGCTATTACGCACGGTGGCTGCAGAAGCCAATCAGGCCGTCATAGACGTTACAGCGCTGCGCCGCCTGGGAACACCGGAAGAGGTCGCCCAAGCCTGCGCTTGGCTGACTTCCCCAGATGCTGAATTCATCACCGGCCAAGTGGTGGACGTTGCGGGCGGCTGGCTGATGACCTGACCACGCGTCGATGCGCAAGCCTCGCTCTTCAGGGCGAGGTCAAGCGAGGCAGTCTCAAAATACGGCGCCGCAGGCGCCCCCGTATTGTGGCGGATGAGTCCGGACGGGGGAGAGTCATTGATGACTCTCCCCTGCCTGACGAATCGGAGCGGCCTGCATGCCGCGACGTGGACAAGCTCCGGCCGATACGACCGGAGTTCTTCACAGGCATTAGCCCAAGGTTTTTACAGGAGGCATTAAATAATGAAAGAGATCACAGGCGCCACCCGTGTGTTCGGTATTGTGGCGGACCCGGTTGCGCAAGTGCGTACGCCCCAGGTGCTGAACGCCTACTTTGAACAGGAAGGGCTGGATGCAGTTCTGGTGCCTCTGCATGTTGCGAAAGACGGGCTGGAAGCGGCATTCAAAGCCTTTCGCCACCTCCGCAACCTGGGCGGTTTCATCGTAACCGTGCCCCATAAGGCGGATATCCTGAAGTTGTGCGACGAAGTGTCCGATGCTGCCCGCGCGATCGGAGCGGCCAACGCCGTACGTCGGGAAGCCGATGGCCGCCTGGTGGCGGATATGTTCGATGGTCGCGGTTTTGTCGAAGGCCTGAAGGCGGAAGGGCACAGCCCGGCGGGCAAATCCGTGCTGCTATTAGGGGCCGGTGGCGCCGCCGCGGCGATCGCCCATGCTCTGGCGCTGGCAGGCGTAGGGCGCCTGTCGATTGCCAATCGGACCCGTTCCAAAGCACAGGAAATCGTAGAGCGCGTACAGGCTGCTGTGCCGGGTGCCAATGTCCAGGCGGCAGATGCCGACCCCCGTGGCTACGACATTGTGGTGAATGCGACATCGTTAGGCATGAAGGAAGGCGATGCTCTGCCGCTGGATGTCTCGCTGCTGTCACCAGCCAATCTGGTGGCAGAAATCATTATGAAGCCGGAAATGACCGCCTTATTGCAGGCGGCCCAAGAGCAAGGGTGCCGCATCCACCTGGGTCGCCACATGCTGGATCACCAAGTGCGGCTCATGGGGCGTTTCATGACAGGCCAACCGCTGGATGACAAACAGGCGTAATCACGCAGTCAGGAGAAAGCAGTGAGCAAGCAATCGGGCGATAAACAGCACTACGATTACGTGATTGTGGGAGGTGGGGCTGCTGGCTGCATACTCGCCGACCGTCTCACAGCGTCGGGGCGGCATAAGGTCTTGCTGCTGGAAGCCGGGGGCGAAGGCCGCCACCCTTGGATATCCATCCCTGCCGGCTTCAGCAAGCTGATGACCAATAAAACGTTTAACTGGGGCTTTGAAACCGAACCCGAGGAAAACACCTTGGATCGGCGTATTGCTGTGCCGCGCGGCAAAGGCCTGGGGGGCTCCACGCTGATCAACGGCATGATTTACGTGCGCGGTATCGCGCAGGATTACGACGGTTGGGCGGAACAAGGCGCAACCGGCTGGGCTTGGGGCGATGTCGAGCCTTATTTTCGTAAGCTGGAAAACTGGGCAGGCCCCCAGCAGACGCCAGGTCGGGGCACCCGGGGCAAGAGCGGCCCCATGCATGTTTGTGAAGTGAGCGAACGCTTTCCTATTTCCGAAGCATTTATTGAAGCAGCAACCCAGACGGGCCTGCCGCGCAACCCTGACTACAACGGGGGCGATCAGGAAGGGGTGGGCTACTACCAGGTGCTGCAAAAAGGCGGGCGCCGCTGGAGCGTGGTGAACGGCTATCTGGAGCGTGCCCGACAGCGCGGCAACTTTACGGTGCAGCTTGGAGCCCATGTGCAGCGCATCAACCTGACAGGCAAACGTTGCACAGGGGTTTCCTATCGCCTGCCTGATGGCTCGCAGCGTACCGTTCATGCGCGCGCCGAGGTCGTTCTCGCAGCAGGTGCAATCCAGACGCCCCAACTGCTGGAACTATCAGGCATTGGCAGGCCCAGCGTTCTACAGGCGGCAGGCATCCCTGTTATACATGCGCTGGACGGCGTGGGAGAAAACTATATCGACCACTTTTGCACCCGCATGAACTGGCGCGTAAAAGGCACCCGCACTTTGAATGAACTTAGCCGTGGCGTCAGCCTGATCAAGGCGGTTGCGCAATATGGCCTGACGCGAAAAGGGATTCTTTCCCTGGGAACCGGCCTGGCGTTCGGCTTCTTGAAAAGTCACCCTGAACTCGCCTTGGCTGATGTCCAGCTTTTCTTCGTGCATGCCAGCTACGCCAACGCGGCTGACCGGCGCCTGGACGTCGAGCCCGGCATGACCATCGGTGTTGCGCAACTGCGGCCGAAATCGCAAGGCAGCATCCATATACGTGGCAACACGGCAGAGGCGGGTCTGAGCATACGCCCTAACTTCCTGGCAGAACAGGAAGACCGCGACAGCCTCGTCGGCGGCATGATGGCGGTTCGCAAGATTGTTGAGCAACCAGCTTTGGCAAAGTACGTGGCGTACGAAATGTCGCCGGGGTCGAGCGTACAAACCCCAGAGCAGTGGCTTGAGTTTGCCCGGCAGAATGGCCAGACTATCTACCATCCCATAGGCACCTGCCGCATGGGGAACGACAGCAAGGCAGTCGTAAGCCCGGATCTCAAGCTAAAAGAGTTAGAAGGCTTGCGCATTGTGGACGCATCAGTCATGCCATCCATGGTGAGCGGTAACACGCAGGCTGCAGTCATGATGGTGGCGGAAAAAGGCGCCGATCTCATTCTGCAAGATGCCGCCTGATAAGGCGCCTCGGTACCACTCCCAGCCCCCTTGTAAATTTTTGAGATAATACACAGCTGTCATTCAAGGGGGCTTGTGAATAAGTCGAGCGGGTAACAGGTGCGGCGGCTTGGTCAAAGGTTCTCAAGTTTTCGTCATTTAAAGGGGTGCTCCATGAAGTCTTCCATCATTCGCAATCTAGCTGCGGTGGCCGCGGCTGTCGCGTTTTGCGCGCCGGTTGCCGCGCAGCAAAACAACCCGACCCGCATTGTTGTGCCGTTTGCCGCCGGCGGGCCGATTGATATCACTGCACGTGTGCTGGCGGAAGCTTTGCAAGACGACTTGGGCACTGTCATTGTTGATAACCGCCCCGGCGCGGGCGGCAATATTGGTTCGGCTTACGTGGCCAAGGCCGAACCTGATGGCAAGACGGTGGGCATTGCCACCCTGGCTTCGCATGCGGTGAACCCCTGGATCTTCAAAGACATGCCGTTCGACGCCGCTAAGGATTTCGAACCCATTTCGCTGATGGTTTACGTGCCCAACGTGCTGGTGGTAAACGCCGAGCGCGCAAAAGAGCTGAACATCAACAGCGTGCAAGACCTGATCGATTACAGCAAAGCCAACCCAGGTGTTCTTAACTACGGTTCCGGTGGTAACGGCAGCGGCGGCCACTTGGCCGGTGAACTGTTCCGTGGCCAGGCCGGTATCGACGTGGTGCACGTGCCCTACAGTGGCGGCGCACCCGCACAGTTGGCACTGATGAGCGGCGAAGTGCACTTCACCTTCGACAACCTGGCAACCGCTGCCCCGAATATCCGCGCCGGCAAACTGAAGGCGCTGGCTGTCACCACCGACGAGCGCAGCACGGTTCTGCCCGACCTGCCCACCATGAAAGAAGCAGGCATGGACGACTTCATGATCGCCACCTGGTGGGGCCTGGTAGCACCGGCCGGCACCCCTGCCGAAACCGTCGAGAAGCTCAACGCCGCGTTCGTGAAGGCCATGAAAAACCCGGCAGTACAAGAGCGCTTCCAAGGTCTACTGGTAGAAGCCACGCCCAGCACGCCGGAAGAGTTTGGCAAGCTGATGGCAGACGAGCGCGCCCGCTATAAAGATATTGTGGAAGCAGCAGGTGCCAAGGTCGACTAATAGGGAATAGACACCGTATTGGTATCAAGAGAGCGCGGTTGAGTTCACACCACCGCGCTTTTTTGTCTTCGCTTCATTTCAAAAAACAAACCTATTCTTATAATTCATTGGAACTGCCTGTTCTGACAATGGTTGATTTTTGAGTCCTGTCCTTACACTGCTTGCAGGAAAGGGTGCGTAATCAAAAAGGCGATGCACAAATTGTCACAATTCCCGTGCATCATCGCTGGTTTTCTAAATAGCTGCGCCTGCTAAGCGGCGGGCCGCACACATGGAAAATGGCCGACAATCAAAGCTATGTCCAGGGCGCTGGTGGTTACCCCACCCGCGATTTCCAGTTTCCCGCAGACGCCACGCTGCTCTCCGTAACGGATACCCAAAGCTATATCCGTTACGCCAACAATGCGTTCCTGACCACAGCCGGGTATACGCGCGACCAACTTCTGGGCCAGCCGCACAACATCGTGCGCCACCCCGACATGCCCCGGGAAGCCTTTGCCGACCTCTGGGCCACATTGCAGCGCGGCGACACCTGGACGGCGCTGGTAAAAAACCTGCGGGCCAATGGCGAACAACACTATTGGGTGCGCGCTAATGTCACCCCCATCCGCAGTGGCGGCGAAGTAGTGGGCTATTTGTCGGTGCGCACCCGCCCCGAACAAGCTGAAATCGACGCAGCGGAAGAACTCTACCGCGCCTTTCGTGAAGGCCGGGCGCAGAAAAAGTACGCATTCCACAAAGGGCTGGTGGTGCGCAAAGGGCTAGTGGGCTGGCTCAGCCGTCAGCGTCAAACCCTGAAAGTCGGCCATTGTGTGCGCCTAGCGTTACTGGGTGTGGGCGTAGCGGGAGCCGCGCCTATTATTGCGGGTGGCCTGCCTTGGTGGCTGGCCGCGGCACCCGTACTGGCCACGCTGGCGGCGGGTGCGTGGTTACAGGCGCGCATTGTGCGCCCTATGTCGGCGTTGTTGCAGCAGGCTACAGCGGTGGCTGCCGGCCATGTCGATACTCGCCTGCATGCCAACCGGGTCGATGAAATCGGCATGGCGGCGCGCGCCGTCAACCAGGCCGGGCTGAACCTGCGTTCCTTAATAGGCGACGTTGCCGCGCAAATTGAGGGCATGCAGAACAATAACGAACAAATCCTTTATAGCAACCACGAACTTAAGTACCGCACCGAGCAAACTGCCGATCAACTCCAGGAAACCACCCAGGCCGCGCAGCAAATGAGCGCCGCACTTGACCAAAGTGCGCAAATCACAGCCAAAGCCCATGAGCTGGCCGAGGGCGCCAGCGCCGCCGTAACACAAGGCGGCCAGGCTATCGCCCAGGTGGTGGAAACCATGAGGGACATCGCGCGCACGAACGAGCGCATTGCCGAAACCAACCGCCTGATCGACAGCATTGCCGCACAAACCAACCTGCTGGCACTCAACGCAGCCGTGGAAGCCGCTCGCGCTGGCCCCGCAGGCCGGGGCTTTGCAGTGGTCGCAAACGAAGTACGCGGCCTGGCCCAACGCAGCGCCGAAGCCGCCACGGAAATCCGCAACCTCGTGGACGAAAGCGTACAGAAAAGCCATATGGGCGCCCTGCAGGCCGAAGAAACCGGCAGCATCATGGCGGACATCGTGCAACGGGTGCATCAGGTAGACAGCCTGCTGTCTGACCTTGCCGGCACCGCCGACGAACAAAACGCCGGCGTCGGGCAGTTGAGCCAGTCAATCAGTGAAATCGACCGCATGACCCAAGAAAACGCCAAAGCCGTACAGCAGTTCGCCATGGCGGTGCAAGGCATTATTGGCCGTACGGATTTACTGGCTGAAGCGCTGCGGGTGTTTGAGAGTAATAAGCAGGCGCCTGAAACTGTCGCAGCACCCAGGCAAGTGCATGACGAGGCGCAACAAGCGGCGACGGCAGGGGGGTATCTGCGCAGACTGCCTGCGAACTGAGTTGGAATGAGCTTGGCTGCGCGGTTGTGAGTGTTTTCTGTTCGGCCAGGGGCTTTCAAATCAATTCATATTCCAAGCGCATCAAGAATTTCGTTGTAATGCCATGGTAGCCGTTTGGGTTTCCTAAATCCGTCCAGTGTTTTTGGATGAGGTCACTGTCAGGATCGAAGCCGTATGGGTAGCGATACTTGCGGCGTAATTGGCACGAGTGTTTCTGCGTAGGCTCGCAGAATATCGTTGTAAAGGTCAGCGTGCCTGGGCGCTTCGACAGAAATGATTAACGCGTAGCGAATTTTCTCGGCTCGTGCAGCCTTGCCGCCAGCTTCACGTGCGTTGTAGTGAATGTCAAAAACCGGGTTCTGGAGACTGCTGCCAAGGAATGTTTTGGCCCCGTGTAATACCGTTTCCCATTTTCCGCCATCCGCGCGCCGCTCGTGTTCGGTGGCGTACTGCTTCATGTCGAAGAAACTCTTGGTCTCGGCGTTTGCCTTGCCCTCCTTCACTTTATCGTCATGCGGTCGAAAAACAACTTCGAGCCCGGCCCGTGTATATGCGGCAGCATCTTGGGGGTCGGTGGGCGAGGCGTAGCAGAATGTGGCTTTCAAATGTACGTAGCCGCTTAATTTTTCTGGGGGGAGGGGAAGTGTTGCACGTAAATATTTGCCCGGTTTGAGTTCGCCTTGATAGACCACTCGGGCTACGCCGTCGGGACATGTGATGATACTCATGATGTCTTCTGGGACTTTGCCCCATCCGACGTCGAGTTTGTCATGTCCACCTGGATCTGCCGAGTGCACAAGCAACGCCTTGATCGCTAGCGGCGTCAAGTCGTTTCCTAGAATGGCGCGTATGCCGACAGCGCTACGCAATAGATAAGGTGCCGCGAAACTGGTGCCCAGTTGTGGGGCCAGCGTGCTGGCCCTGCCAGGGGTCAACACATGGAAATATTTTGCTGCGGGATTACCTCCAAATGCTATCAAGTCGGGCTTGACGACACCCGGGCTGCGCCCTGGCCCTCTGGCGCTATAAGCTGCTTTTTTCCAGTTCGGGTCCGTATGATCCGCAGCGCCCACAGCCAGAGCGTTCACGCTATCCGAGGGAACTTGCACACGATCGTAACGAAGCAGCCGATCACGTTCACCGTTGTTGCCAACGGCGACCGTCATCAAAGTATCACCGTCACTGAGCAGGTCGTCGATGACGGCGGTCCAAGCGTGTATCTCCTGATCTTCAATTGGCAGATCCGGACCGAGGCTAAGATTGATGAATTGGTAGGAGCGTGATAACAGCACAGTTTCAATGAGACCCAGTGTGCGGTATAGCTCCAGCGGATCTTCGGTATCAACGCCCTGATCTAAAACACGAAAATGATCGACGGGAGAGAACGGACGTGCCGCTGTGCCATTGGGCTCGATAGGGCCGAACAGGAAGGCGGAGGTCACGCCCAGGCCATGTTCCAAGCCGTCGGGGTCATCTGCGGCGTTTTCGTCAAGCTTGCGGTAGGATCGCAGCCACGGCCCGATGGCATGTCGCTCTGGCAGACCCCCATCAAGAATGGCGACTTTTGGTTCCAGTGATAATGGCGGTTCCGATGGAAGGGTGCAGTTCACCGATGGTCCGCCGCTTCGATGAAATGGACGAATCCCACGCAACTTGGGAACTGGGCGAATGACCCGCACAAAGACGAAACTGGCCAGTTTTTTGATGTCTGATCGTGCACCCTCGGCCGGAACAAACCACAGATTGCCCGCTACAAAGTCAAGCTTACTGTGCACTGTTACGTTCGCAGCTTCCGCAAATTCGATAAAGGCATTCTGTACCAACTCGGGATCTTCATCGGGCAGGAGATGTAAGCCAATCTCGAAAAATCGTTCTTTGGGGCGGCCAAGATCGATAATTCGCTCGGCGGGAGTGAATGCCGAAAACTGTTCGATATGGGTTAGATCTTCCGCTTCGTCCGAATCATCCTCGATCGTATTCGCCCAGCGCTCAAGGTTGCGGAAGGCGCGGCGTTTACCGGCGACGAAAATTTCGGTGGTGGCGCTTTCTTCTGGCGGGCCCTTCTTTGTCCACGCTTCGGGTGTGACCTTGACTGTCCGGCTGCCAACGGATTCTAGCCCCACAGCCCGAAGTAGGCGGGTGGGGAAGTAAGAGCGCGCGATGAAACTTGGATTCATCATCAGGCGCGCGACAGCAAAATCATCCGGGCAAGCTGTCGTGGATAGCGCATCCAATGCCTCGGCTGTGCGGCGGAATTGCGGAGCCAGGCGTTTTCGAGCCTGCTGTATTGTGTAGGCTTGGGCCTTACCGGGATGTCGCTTGGGGGCTTTTATATCGTGCGTTAATAATTCTCCGCGTCCGATCAGAAAATTGGTTTGACTCATGTCTCAACCCCTTTTTGATGTGATTTTCTTCTTTGCGTTCGCGATGGGAGTGCTGGTGTATTTTCTGATGGTGTCGCGGCTCACACCTGTAATATCGGATATGGCATGTTGGGAGAGACGTGTTTGTTGGGCCAACAACACCGCTAATTCGATTCTGTCTTGCCGGTCAAGTGCTATTGTCCGGGCCTTGATGAAGTCCTCCACGAGGCCCTTGTCTGACGCGGTGCCCAACGCCAGCGCTCGCCGGAATCGCTGAATATCGCGTTCGATGTCGCTGAAGGAATATCCTTGAAACGCAAAGGAAAGTATGTCGATCCATCGCGTGAAAAGGGCGTAGTCTGGTCCCAAAAAGCGTTTGACGGCTTCTTTTATGGCGGTTCGTTCTGGCAGATTGAAGTGTGCAACCAAGTCGAAGCGCCGCCACAGCGCGGGGTCTATCAACTCCGGGTGATTTGTCGCTGCCAATAGCACGCTGGTCGCCGGCCATTCGTCAACTTCTTGCAGGATAACCGTCACTAGGCGCTTGAGTTCGCCCACATCCGTGTCGTCGCTCCGACGTTTTGCGATCGCATCGATTTCGTCCAGTAGCAAGACACACGGCTCTCGTTTGGCAAAGTCGATCGCGGCGCGTAGATTACTGCCACTCTTGCCAAGTAGGCTGCTCATTACGGCGGTGAGATCAAGAACATATAAAGGAACTTGGAGCTGGGCGGCAAGCCAGCGAGCTGTTAACGTCTTGCCAACGCCGGGAGGGCCGACAAAGATCGCCGACCTGGTGGGAGTTAAGCCCAAGGAGGTCAGGCGTTTAATCTGTTGGTGTTCTTGAATGAGTTGTTCCAATGTTTCTTCAAGGCCCTGCGCCAATAAAGGTGCTTCACGGCCAGGGGCATCCTTGAGTACTTTCAGCAAGGATAGGCGCGACTCATCATCGACAGGAAGTCCCTGCTGAGAGGTCGGTGGCGGCGGCAGTTTGCGCAGAGGGGACGGGGCGCGTGAAGGCTTGGCCTTCAAATGCAAGTCCAGCTGTTCCGCAAGGACGGGTTCTTGGCTCCGATACTTGCGCACAAGGCGCGCAACGAACAGGCGAACATCCTCCGCTTGCCCGGCTATCGCAAGCTTAGCAAGCTGGGCTAAGTCATGAGAAGCTTCGCTTGTGTCGCCCATTCTGCTCATAATATATTGATAAATATAAGAAAATATTAGTTAAATTTCGGACTATAGGTATTTTACACCTTCTTTTTGTAGGGTGTCAGGCTGTGCGTTCTTAATGTGCAAGCTCGTTTCCCGACTCCACGTGTAGGCGCGAGCCATCCAAGTCACGTGGCACAACCGTGTCGTGGGCGTGATGACGATATGTTTCGTCACACGGCCCATCAGGGCTAAAGCGTTCCGCCACTTACACCGAATGAGCCGAGAGCGAGGTGCTGCCGTATGTGGTGGCGCTTCCATGTTCGCTCTTCAACGCACAATTCCAGTCTATCCTTTGGAAAGACCTCCGCCTTGTATTTGCGCATTGTCCCAAGCCGCAAAGGCAGCGGCACAGTGCCTCGAACAGGCTGTCCGCTGGATGCGGCGTCAGCGCGGTGGCCTCACCGTACCGCAGCGCGGCGGAGATCGCACCGGCGGCGTCGAGTGCTTCGTCATGCGTCACGTAGGGCGTTCAATCGCCCAACCCAGGCTCCTGCGCGTTCCGATAGCAGCCCCACAGCACCACCAGCCAGAAGGCGTAAATCATCACGCCACTGTTGTGCGCGAAGAAAGTCTGCGACAAGCCGAAGTCGATATACGCCACAGGTAACAGCGTGCCTGCCGTGGCCAGCGAGCGCACCGTCATATCCGGCGACCTTAAACCTGCGGCGAATAGGCGTAGCGGCACCAAGTAAAGCGCCAGCAGGGCCAGCACGCCAATCATGCCGCGTTTGGCAGCGTTGTCGAGAATTTCATTGTGGGCGTGGCCAAAATCACTAACGATGGGGTGGGCTTTGCCCTGACTCACCAATTCCCGCATGGCGGGCGTGTAGTTAATGTCGCCCCAGCCGAATACCGGCTTTTGCAGGAACAACTGGCTGGCGCCTTTCCACATTTCGAAGCGGCCGCCGAGGGATGAATCACTGTTGCCTTGCAAATAGTGCTGTACATCGCTTACCGCCAGGTTCACGCGAGCCTGCACGCCAAACTGTGGCACGCTGTATACCACGGCAGCAGCGGCAACCAGTAGAGTGATTCCCGCTGCTTTTACGCGGGCCGATACAAAATCGCTATATGCACGGTAGAGCACGAGCAACACCAAAGGCAGGCCCACCCAGCCGCCCCGGCTGCCCGATAACAGCGAGCCCAGAATACCGCCCACCGCACCCAACAACATGAACGGCACCCACCTACCACGCTGCGGTTGCGCGTAAGCCCACGCCAAACCAGCCAAACAGAACAAGCCAATCAGCATGGAAATATTGCCGTACTGAATCACAAAGGTGAACCCCCCGGCGCGATCCACATCCAAAAAGAACTTCTGGTAGCCAGACCATCCGGCAGTGAGTATCCCGCCCGCAGCCAGCCCCGCCCACAACCAGCTAAGGCGTGGCGGGTACTTGCGTATCAAGGCGAAAGCGAAAACCGCCAGAATAAAGCGCACCGGCTTATCCAGATAACGCGAACCCGACTGGTGTACGGCAACATCCAGTATGTTCACCAAGCCAAAAATAATCAGCACACCCAGCACCAACCAATCATCGCGAGTGAGTTCCAGCTTCCTGCGAACAAACAGGCTGTAGATCCCGCCCAGCAGCAGTAAAGCGCAGCCTATCGAATAGCCTGAATCGACGACAAGGGAAATAGAACCAAGCAGGAAAACGGCAAGGCTGGTGTAAAGCGCGGGGTTTTGATTATTGAAAGAAGAGGTGGATGTCATGCGGACGGCCAAGAAGGGGTAGGGGTGTGCTGCGGCGCACCATTGTACTGTCGTTTAATGTTACAAGAGTTAAAATGTCGCCAAAGGCGGGTATCAAGAAACGAATATCGTACTCATGGCGCAACATACCTGCGTGATAACATGTTTGCCATTTCAAGTTGGCTGCCCGGGAATTAAAACATTGGTTCAATCGCTTGCGGGTCGCTTCAAACGGTATTTTTCCATAGGCATTCTTAACACAGCCTTGCACTGGGGTGTGTTTCTGATCGCCTGCTATGTTGTTGGCCTGAGTCAGGCTAGTAGTAACCTGCTTGCCTTCGCGTTTGCTGTAACGTTTTCATTTTTCATGAACGCGCGTTACACCTTCCGGCAGTCCGCGAGTATGGCGCGTTACGCCCTCTACGTGATGGGTATGGCGCTGCTGAGCTACGGCACAGGTTACATTGCCGACCAACTGAACATGTGGCCTTTGTTCACGTTGATCGCTTTTTCCGCTATCAGCTTGGGGGCAGGCTTTGTGTACGCGAATTACGTCGTGTTCCAGAATCGAGACGAAGAATGAGAATATCTCTGGTCATCCCCGTCTTCAATGAAGAAGACGTCATTTCGCTGTTTTACACCACTGTTCGCCAGAATGTAGCATTGCAGCCCTACGAGGTGGAACTGGTTTTTGTGAATGATGGCAGCGCCGACAACACCCCAGAGATCATTAGGGCGTTAGCTGTCAGCGACCCACTGGTCACGCTAGTGAGTTTCTCCAGAAATTTTGGCAAGGAACCGGCTTTGTATGCGGGCCTGGAGCATGCCACGGGCGATGTCATCATCCCCATTGATGTCGATCTGCAAGACCCCATCGAGGTTATCCCCCTTTTGTTGGAAAAGCACCAGCAGGGGGCCGATGTGGTGCTGGCCAAGCGTATAGATCGTTCCAGCGATACCGCATTAAAACGGCGCACCGCCGCCATGTTCTACTGGACGCACAACAAAATTTCCAACCCCAAGATAGAAGAAAATGTGGGGGATTTCCGCCTGATGTCCAGGCGTGTGGTGCAGGCGATTCTTTCGTTGCCCGAGCGGCAGCTGTTTATGAAAGGCTTGCTCAGCTGGGTGGGTTTTAAAACCGACGTGGTCGAATACACCCGGCAAGAAAGGGCGGCAGGGCGTTCCAAGTTCAACGGCTGGAAGCTTTGGAACCTGGCGCTTGACGGCTTTACATCGTTTTCTACCGCGCCGCTGCGTATTTGGAGCTACCTAGGCGCCATAGTGGCTTTCAGCGCGTTTATTTACGCGGCTGTCATCGTGGTGAGCCGCATATTTTTTGGTAATGAAGTGCCCGGCTATGCATCCATCATGGCTGTAATGCTGTTCCTGGGAGGGGTGCAGTTAATCGGTATTGGCGTGTTGGGCGAATACTTGGGCCGTGTTTATATAGAAAGCAAGCAACGGCCTCGCTACATCATTGAAGAAATACTGCCGTCGCGATCGACGCCGCAGGAAACATCAAAAGATCTGCAGCAAGAGAGAAAGTAGTTATGTCGAATACTAGAACGATTTCTGTCAGCCATGTGCTGTTGTTGGCCTTTCTCGCTTGCATTAGTGTGCTGGTGTACTTCACGCCCATGCATTCCGACGATTATGCGTACAAAGCGATGGGCCACGACTGGGTGGTGCACCTGAACCATTACAAAAACTGGAGTGGTAGGCTGGTGGCCGACTACATCAGCCCTACACTGCTGGCTCTGGATAATAAATTCATTCTGGCGCTTATTCAGGTAACCGGGCTGCTGCTGTTGATTCACGCCATCGTGATTTCTACCCGGTTCGTTCGCACGTCGCTTGACTTCCGTAACTTTGAAGGCTGGGCATCCTTGCTGCTGCTTTCGGTGTTTTTCTTGTCAGTGCCTGTGTTTGGGCAAGTGGTGTTGTGGGTGGTAGGTAGTGCGAACTACTTGTGGACGGCCATTCTTTATTCGTGGTTTGCCTATTTTGTGCTGAAGTGCATCTACACGAAGGAAGTGCCTGTTTATGCCTATCCCTTGGCGTTATTGGCCGGCTGTACGAATGAAAGTTCTAGCGCAACGCTACTTGCATTTGTTGGTCTGGCTTTCGCCTGGCGAAGCTGGCAAGAAAAGAAAATAGATTATCGTTTACTTGCGCTGCTGCTGTGTTTTGGCGTGGGGGCAGCTGTGCTGGTTGGGGCGCCAGGTAACCAGAATCGCTTGGGCAACACCTATTTTCAGGATTGGGTCGCGCTTACCTTTATTGAGAAACTGCAGTTACATTTTTCGGACAGGGCAGTCAGGCCGTTCGAGCAATCGTCAGTATCGTACTTGGTTGCCATCATTTTGACTGTGGTTGCCGTACGGAATAAGCAGCCCTATTTGCAAGGCGGCTTGCCTACCGCCAAGGCGCTATTTGTGGTGTTTTTTGCCATGTCGCTGTTTGCGACATGCGTGATGGCCCTGGCTCCGACGATGCCTCCGCGCTCTCTAACAATTCCGTTTGTCTTTCTGATGTTCGCCCTGATTTTTGGCAGCATCATGGTGTTGGAAAGTGGTGAGCGTGCGCGCAAGTTCAAACGTGGCACATTATTTTTATTCGTATGTTCTGCCATTTACCTGTCGTTATTGGTTCCTGCTTACAGCTCTCTGCACAAGCAAGAGACGTTTCGGCTTGCTTTGGTTGCCGCCGCAGACCGACAGGACACCGTGACACTGCCTGAATTTCACATGCGCAAGGTGCCGGTTAAGAACAGCAGAATGTATCGGATGGATGGGTACAACAACCTTGAGAACATGGCCCACGCCTATGGTGTGGCCAAGGTTGAACTTCTCGAGGCTGGTTTTGACTATTCGATATTGGTGAATGAGCCTGATCTCAACCAGCCCAAAATGTGGCGCTATAGCGAAAGCCCGTGGCAAACGACCTTTGTCATACAAGATGCCACTTCCACTGTTGGACCTCATCGTTTGGTAGTGACGACAGCTTGGGGCTCCCGGCTTGAAGCCTGCATTCAAAAACAGGTGCAGCTAGGGGGTAACGGCTATGTGTACGCGACTGTCAGCCTGCCAACGTATCTCATACGAAATTATTCTGTAGAGCCCGGCTGCGGCCAGTAAAGGCAAGGTTTCTTGCATTGCTTGCCGCCTCACGGCGGCACATAGTTACCGTGCGCCCCATCCAGTTAATACTACCCGCACGGTCTTGAAGAGAATCAAAATATCCAGCCACAGCGAGAAGTGCTTGATGTAGTAAAAATCGTGCTGGATCTTCACACGCGTCGCATCGGCGTCGCCCGCATAGCCTTGCATCACCTGGGCCCAGCCAGTCAGGCCGGGGCGCACGACGTGGCGGTAAATATAAAACGGTATTTCTTCTTCAAACCGCTCCACAAAGACCCGCTGTTCAGGGCGAGGGCCAATCAGGCTCATATCGCCTTTCAGCACGTTCCATAGCTGCGGCAGTTCATCCAGACGAGTCTTGCGGATAACCGCACCGACTCTGGTGATGCGATCATCATCGTTACTTGCGAGCCGGGCGCCTTCCGCTTCAGCATCCACCCGCATGCTGCGGAATTTGTAGATACGGAAATCTCGGTTGCCCAGGCCGACACGATTTTGAACGAATAGAGCTGGGCCGGGGCTATCGAGTCGCACAGCGAGGGCGGTGGCAGCCATTAGAGGCAAACTAATAGGCAGCGTAACTAATACAGCGACGATGTCGAGCAGGCGCTTACTAACCGTATAAAGGGGAGATGGCAGCAGCGTGCCAATGTTGTTCTCCGATAAATGGTCAATGCTAACTCTACCTGTAAGAGTCTCCCCAATCTGGCGAACATGGAACACAGGGATTTGCGCCAAAATACATCGTGCCAGAAAACGTTCCCACTCGGGCGTCATGGTTGAGCCGCGAAGGTCAGCGACTAGAGCATCGTAGCGCACACCCTGCAGGTCGGGCTCGGTTAAATAGCGGATCTCAAGGTTGGGGGCTGGCTGCAGAGGATACGGAGGGTTCATGGGTAGCACAGCCAGCTTCATCCGCCGGTATCGGCGGCCGATAAAGTATCCCGCATAGCACCACAGTAAGCACATAGCATAAGAACCCAGTAAGACTGGACGCGAATAGCCGCTACGCGTGAAGAACAGCAAGGCAAAGGCAACCAGGAAGATGCTGGTGACGACGGGAGCAATGTGTGCCATGGAGTTGCTGCGATCGAAACGACCCATACGACGCAGTAGCATCACAGTCACGAGGAAGGACACGCTCACAACCCACAGCGTGTTGACGCGTACAGGGTCCAAACGACTAAAAAAATCTGATTCCCAGATGATTGCAGCCGGCAGGCCGAGTACCACAACCCAACCTACTAACAACTGGAAAGGAGCGCTTAAAAGTACAACTTCGTACCAGCGGGAATGTCGGCGTTCGGGGTTGTGGGTTCTGGGAGGTTTGGAACAATGCGGGTCCGGCACGCTAAAAATCCTATAGGTCACAACCCCAGTCTTGGGGCAACATCATAAGTATGGGCTTGGCAGGAGCTAGAGAGAAGCTGATGTCTGTATGATCATGCTACTGTTCCACGATACATGTGGATATGCAGGATAGGGTAGTAAAATCTCGCAAGACCTGTGCTAGGAGTGTTGCAAACAATCGATAGTATAGCCGTCGTCCGAAATCTCTAATAAAGCGTGGCCTATCTATCCTTACCTCCAGCCTCTTCCTACCATCACACTCTTCCGTTATCGCGGCGCTAAGCCACCCCGCTGTCGGAATTTTTTGCGAAAACACTCAGCTTCGAACGTTGGAGTGTACTTTAGGAAAAAGTAAACCATGAGCTGCCCCGAGTTCAGCATAGTTATGCCTGCGTATAACGCAAGAAAATTTATTCATGAATCTATAAATAGCGTACTAAACCAAACGTATGGCGATTTTGAATTGATTGTTATAAATGATGGAAGTACGGATGATACCGGTGTCGTGGTTTCTGGGTCTTCTTCTGTCGATTCAAGAGTAAAGTTAATTGATAATAAAGTGAATAAAGGTGTTGCCGCTTCTCGTAATGATGGAGTCGCTTTTGCATCAGGAAGATATATTTGCTTCTTGGATGCCGATGATCTCTGGTTCCCAGAGAAGTTGGAAGTGCAGAAACGATATTTCTCACAGGGCTATGATTATCTTTTTTCGTCTTACTTGAAGTTCTGGCCGAGCGGAAAAGAGAGATTGATCGTTCCTCCTGAGCGAACCTCTTTTAATGCCCTGTTGAAAGGAAACTATATCGGAAACCTAACGGGGGCTTATGATACAAAATCTATAGGGAAGGTATTTCAAAAAAGAATTGGTCATGAAGATTATCTTATGTGGTTGGAAATTGCAAAGATTGCGAAATCTGGATTCGGTATACAGATACCGCTAGCAAAATACCGTGTGCATAACGACAGTCTTTCATCAAACAAAATAAGATCAGCTTTATGGAGTTGGAATATATATAGAAACGAACTTAACTTTGGATTGGTGCGTTCTCTGATGTTGTTCGGTAGTTATGCGATAAACTCGTTGCGAAAAATATGAATATTTTCAGCGGGCTTGGTGTGTTTTTCTAAAAAATAAAAAGTAAATGATCTATTATTCTGTTTTTGCCGCCTTGTCTCTTTTTCTTCTTGTGTTTCATGAGATACATGAGAGGAAATGGCTGTTGTATATTCTGTTGTTTCTTGCTTTTTTATTTTCAGCGCTAAGGTATGACGCTGGATATGATTATTTTAGCTATTATAATTATATGATGAGTGTGGAAGGAGCTCGGTTCAATGACTTGGAGTTTTTCAATAAGCATCTAACCGATTTGGCGATAAAGTACGAGGCCCCTCAGTTTTATTTTTTTGTCACAAGCCTGTTGTATGTTTCTTTTATGACGCTTGGGTTCAATCGGTTGAATAGATTGGATTCAATCACGCTGGTGATGTTTGTATTCTTCATCGGATCTTATTTGACATCCTTCGACATCATACGCCAGATGGTTGCGGTCAGCATTTTATTCTATGCGACTGCAAGGCTTGTTTCTAAAAGCTATCTATCAAGTATTTTCTTTGCTGCTATTGCATATGGGTTTCATCGGTCTGCTGTTATTTTTATTATAATATTTTTGTTTGTTATTGTTTTATCTAACCGAAAATACAGATTTGTGATTTACGCGGCAGCGTTTGCTGCATCGTTTTTTATGCTGGATGTGGTTGCCGCTGTTTTGAATTATTTTGATCTTTATTCAAGTTATATAAATAGAGGGGGTAATGACACAGGCGGTAAAATATATTTAATGCTATGTTTTATGGTGCTTGCTCTTTTGTTTTTTTCAAGAAAGGGCGAAGTTACGGATAGGTTTTGGGTGTACTTTAATTTATTTTTTCTTGGTTTTTTAATTTACACAGTGTTTTTGCCTTATGGTTATTTTGTCACTAGGATAAGTTATTTTCTTTTTCCGTGGGGGTTTGTTGCTTTTAGCGAACTAATTGAGAGCGTTGATAAGAATAAATGGTTTCTTAAGGTTGGTGTTTATGCTTTTTCATTATTAATTTTCTGTTTGACATTGTATATGTCTAGTTCATTACCACGAGAGCCTTATTTAAACTATAACTTTTATTTTATGAGGTAGGTTCATCGTGTCTTGTATATCTGTTTTGTTGCCAACGTACAAGCCCGGAAATTACTTGAAACGCTGTCTCGAATCTATAGAGGCCCAAACTTTATCTAAAGATAGGTTTAAGGTATATATTGCCTTGAATGGTCCTTCCGAGGTTTATCAGGAATTTGTTGTTGCTCTCTTAGAGCAGTGTACCTTTAGATGTGAGTATGTGTATTTAGAGGAGGCAGGTGTTTCAAGGGCTAGGAATTTTCTTTTAGAAAGTTCACATGAAAATTATGTGGCTTTTGTTGATGATGATGATGTGTTGAGTAGTGATTATCTTAAGATACTACTTTCTTGTGCTGAGGACGGTTTTATATCAGTAAGCGACTCAAAGGATTTCAAGTGTTCAGTAGCTGATGCGACGAGAAATTTTGTTGGGAACAATTTCGTTAGGCTAAAAGAAAAAGAGGAAAGCCTGTTTTTTTCACGTAAGTATTTTTCCTCTCCATGGGCAAAGTTGATTCCCAGGGATTTGATCGGTAATGTCCGTTTCAATGAGAGATTGAAAGTTGGTGAGGATTCCCTGTTTATGGCGGAGATAAGTAAGCGAGTTAAAGGAGTCAAGAAGGCTGATGAGGCGGCCTGCTATTATGTATGTGTAAGAGACGGTTCGGCGTCAAGAAAGAAAGCTCTCTTGCTAGAAGAACTTAGAAGGATTGCTTATCTTGTTTGTGTTTATACTAGAATGCTGCTTCAGGGTTACAATGTTCCATTCGTGCTAAGCAGGATAGCGGCTACTTTAATGCACTTGAGAAGAATATTCTGATTTTTGAGGTTTCCTATTTTAAGCGCCTGTAGTGTTTTAATAGTCTAAGGATGAACAAGGCTGTTTGTATGAATTTATTTTCGCCAGTTAATAATTGAACTCTATAGTATTCAGTCATGGTTCCTAGAACATCAAAGCTGCTCACGCCGACTAGAATGTGTTCGCCGACAATAGGCTTTATGACTTTCGTTGCAGCGCCTGCCTTGCAGACTTTTAGAATAAATAATTGGTCTGCGGCGATAGGGAATTTTCGTGAGTAATACCCATATCGCTTGTGTAGGGATTTTCTGAATAGGGATCCGACTGCGTGCCCTGATACGTACGCAAATTGGGCAGCGAACCAGCTTTTGCCTCGACTTCCCGCTTGTGAGATTTCGTTGCCGATTTTGATGCTAGCGGTGATTACGTCCACCTTATCGTCTATAGCATTTCGATATTCCTTAACCGCGTTAGGATACAGTAGATCATCCGCGCCCATCGTTAAGTAAAACTCACCACTCGACGCCTTAATACCCCTATTCAACGCATCGTAAATGCCGAAATCTTCTTGGCTTGTAATAACGATGTTCAGGTCCGTAATGGATTCCAACAGCTCCAGGGTGCCGTCTGTAGAGGCCCCATCTGCCACAACCCATTCAAAATCCTTGTCTTCCTGGTTACGCAGGCATTCGATTAGCTTGGGAAGATGCTCAATGGCGTTGTAAGTCGCGGTGATGATGCTAAGTTTGTACTTGTACGGGTTGTTCGCGTTCATTCAATTTCTTCCATATACATCTTCAAACCGCACAATATCGTCTTCTCCCAGGTAGGCTCCCGACTGCACTTCTATCATCTCTAGCGGGATGGCTCCTGGATTTTCAAGACAATGAATTTGCCCCACAGGGATATAGGTCGATTGGTTTTCTGTAACCAAAAAGGTTTTATCGCCATTGGTGACTTTGGCGGTGCCGGAGACTACCACCCAGTGTTCCGCGCGATGATGATGCATTTGTAGCGAGAGCTTGGCCCCCGGTTTGACTGTTATGCGTTTCACCTGGTAGCGGTAGCCAGTATCAATGGAATCGTATTTACCCCAGGGTCTGTAGACCACCCGGTGGTTGTGATGCTCGCTTCGTCCAGCAGCCTTCAGGGTGGCAACGATGTTCTTAATATCTTGCACGCGAGATTTATCAGCAACCAATAATGCGTCATCGGTGTCAACGACAACGAGGCCATCCACCCCTAGCAGGGTTACCAACTTGCTGTGGGCGGAAACCAAGCAGTTCTGGCTGTCTTGCAAAATGACATCATTAGCGGCTAGCTTCTCGCCAACCATAATGGCGTTACCGTCATCATCTTTGTCGCTGATTTCCCATAGCGCACTCCAACTACCCACGTCGCTCCATCCTGCATCCAGCGGGGCGACGATGACCTGTGCATCTTGTTGGGTGCACAAAGGTTCCATCAAGGCATAGTCAATGGAGTTTTCTGGGCAAGCTGTAAAGGCCTGTGCATCAATGCGAATAAAGTCATGGTCTTGAACTGCGTATTCCATGGCCTTTCTGCAGGCGTCTAGCATGTCAGGCTGATACTTCTGCAAGGCGTCTAAGTAGCGATCTGCGCGAATCATGAAGATGCCGCTATTCCACAGGTAGTCGCCACTGTCCACGTAGCCTTGTGCTGTGGTGGCATCAGGTTTTTCGACGAACTCCCGTACCTGCCGTAGGCCGTATTCCGGTGTGCCGCCCATGCGGATATAGCCGTACCCGGTAGCAGGCTCAGTAGGCACGATGCCCAGTGTGCCAAAGCTGCCTTCCTGCACCTGCGGTAAAAGGTGAGTCACGGCTTGCTGAAACGCTTGCTGATTGCGGATGACATGATCAGCCGCCAAAACCAATAGCACGGGTGGCTGGTGTGGGGAGCGCCTCATCGCCTGCAGTGCGGCGAGCGCAATGGCCGGGGCGGTATTACGCCCAACGGGTTCCAGAAGAATATCCGCGGCAGCTTGTTGTTGACGCAGCTGCTCAGCCGTCAAAAAGCGGTGTTCTTCGTTGCAGATCACAATGGGTTGCTCTACCGGCAAACCCTGCAAGCGTTCCACAGTTTCTTGCAGCAAACTGAGGTGGCTATTCAGTGCCAAGAACTGTTTTGGGTAGGCAGTGCGAGACAGCGGCCACATGCGGGTGCCGGAACCTCCGGCCATAATGACGGGAATCATTCAAAATACCATTTGGTGTGCTCATGCACGGTCCGCTCAGCGAGCAGTTGTGCAGGTGTTAACCAGCGGTAATCGCTGTGTTGATGGAATGGAGGTTCTGCTAGGTGGGGCAGTCGAATCTTGAACGCATTAACGATGTAGTGGGTGCTGATCTGCGCGTATGGCCCTTCATCACCAAATACGTTGTCGTTATAGAAATGCTCATACAGGCCATGATGCGTGGCTTGTTGCATTGCAATAGTAACGCCAAGCTCGGATAGCGTCAGGCGTTCAAACGCAGCAGCAAGGGTTTCATTCTTAAAGACACGCCCACCTGGAACAAACCAAAAGCCGCGTGCAGGGCGGTTGGTACGCAACCCCAATAAGTATTCACCCTTGGCGTTCTCGACCAGTAAATCGAGTGATACCAAGGGAGTGTGGTGAATGATGTCGGCAAAAACCGCTTTATCAAGCATGATGAGGCCCCAGCGGCTTCCTCATTGACGAATGCTGTCTTGATTCTGCAAGAACCAGTCGTAGGTCAGACGCAGGCCCTCTTCTAGGTTGATGCTGTACTCCCATCCGAGGGCTTTCAACCGCGAGACATCCATCAGTTTACGGGGTGTGCCATCCGGCTTGCTGTCGTCGAAAGTGAGGTTGCCGGCAAAACCAACCACCTTTTTCATCGCTTGAGCCAATTCAGCAATAGTGCAATCCACCCCCGTGCCCACATTGATATGCGAAAGCATGGGTTCGGTATGGGTTCGGTAGGTGGCCGTGTCCAGATTCATGATATGCACACAGGCCGCGGCCATATCATCCACATGCAAGAATTCGCGCATGGGCTTACCACTACCCCACACCACCACTTCCGCAGCATTCGTGAGCTTGGCCTCGTGGAAGCGGCGCATCATAGCCGGGATGACATGGCTGTTCTCCAGGTGAAAATTATCTCCCGGTCCATAGAGGTTGGTTGGCATCACGCTACGGTAATCACGCCCATACTGGCGGTTATAGCTTTCACACAGTTTGATGCCGGCGATCTTGGCAATGGCATAAGGCTCGTTAGTGGGTTCGAGCGTACCTGTTAACAGCGCATCTTCCCGCATGGGCTGCGGGGCTAGCTTGGGGTAGATACACGAGGAACCCAGGAAGAGCAGCTGCTGAATGTCTGCTAAGTGGGCTGCATGAATGATGTTGGCCTGAATCATCAGGTTTTCATACAGGAATTCGGCGGGGTAGGTGTTGTTGGCGTGTATGCCTCCCACCTTGGCCGCAGCCAGGTAGACCTGATCTATTCGTTCATCATTAAAGAAAGCCTGTACCGCCGCTTGGTTCGTCAAATCCAGCTGGCTGCGGTTGCGAGTCATCAACTCTATATCGCTCTGCTGCTGTAAGCGCCGCGCCAGGGCGGAACCAACCATGCCATTATGGCCGGCAATAAATACACGTTTCTTCATGGGTTACTCGATGGTGACCGGTATTTCATAGCCATGTTGCTTAAGCAAGGCGTGGCGCTTGGCAACCTTAAGGTCTTCTTGCACCATTTCAGCACACATCTGCTGCACACTGATTTCCGGCTCCCAACCCAGTTCGCGTTTAGCTTTGGCCGGGTCGCCAAGCAAAGTCTCGACTTCAGCAGGGCGGAAGTAGCGTGGGTCGATGCGTACCAGCACATCCCCTGCCTTAACCGCAGGTGCCTTATCGCCGGTAACCGATTCAACGATACCGACTTCATCAACGCCTGACCCCTCAAAGCGCAGTATGATACCCAGCTCTGCGGCAGACCATTCGATAAAGGTGCGCACACTGTTCTGCACGCCTGTAGCAATGACGTAATCTTGTGGTTTCTCTTGTTGCAGCATCAGCCACATCATACGGACGTAGTCTTTGGCATGGCCCCAGTCGCGCAGTGCATCAATATTCCCCATGTACAGGCAAGTTTCCAGGCCCTGGGCGATATTAGCCAAACCACGGGTGATCTTGCGGGTGACAAAAGTTTCACCACGGCGCGGGCTTTCATGGTTAAAGAGCGTGCCGTTACATGCAAACATGTCGTACGACTCCCGGTAATTCACGGTAATCCAATAGGCGTAAAGCTTGGCGACTGCGTAGGGAGAACGCGGGTAAAAAGGCGTGGTTTCCTTTTGCGGAGTTTCTTGCACCAAGCCGTAAAGCTCGCTGGTGCTGGCTTGGTAGAAGCGCGTTTGTTTCTCCAAACCCAGTAGGCGAATGGCTTCAAGCAGGCGAAGGGTGCCAATAGCATCGACATCTGCTGTGTACTCCGGGGATTCGAAGCTCACCGCTACGTGCGACTGCGCACCGAGGTTGTACACCTCATCAGGCTGCACTTCTTGCAGAATGCGGGTGAGGTTGGAAGAGTCAGTTAAGTCGCCGTAGTGCAGGATGAAGCTCTGATTATCAACATGCGGGTCTTGGTAAATATGGTCGACCCGCTGAGTGTTGAACGACGAAGCCCGGCGCTTTATGCCATGTACCTCATAGCCTTTTCCTAACAAGAACTCGGCTAGGTAAGAGCCGTCTTGGCCAGTTATGCCGGTGATAAGAGCTTTCTTCATGGGTTTTCCTGGTCTATAACCTTTTTGTATAAGTCTATGTATTGCCTCGCAACAAGGTTGCTTTCAAAAGAGTGTATTACTTTTTCTCTAGCATTATTGCTTAAAACGCCAGGGTTTTGATGTTGTAAAACCCAATCTATACCTCTTGCCAAGTCTTGATTGTTAAATGGTTCGGCTAAATAACCGTTGGTTCTGTGTTCAATTAAATCTGGGTTTCCTCCAATATCAAAGGCCACAACAGGAGTTCCACAGGCCAAAGACTCCATGATTGCATTAGACAAGTTCTCTTGTAGGCTAGGCACCACCATGACGTCAGCTGTGCTGTACAAAATTCGCAAACTTACATCGTCGTATAAGTGACCTAAATAATGTACTTTCTGTTTGAAGCCTTGTGATACTTTCGGTCGGTTCGAGCCAAAAACAACCAGTTCGGTATTATCCGATTTGAGATGCTGTAATGCGTCCGATAATTTTATAAACCCCTTGCGTGGATCACTCGTCGCTCCCATCGCACCAAACAGAATTAGTTTCTTGTCTAGAGGTAAATTAAATAATATACGTGCATTGTGCTTATCAAATGGAGCGAAGGAGGATGAATCTATTGGATTGGGTAGGTTCACTACTGATGTCTGATGGAATAAAAAACTGGATTTGGCTTTGTTCTCTAGCCATTTACTTAATCCGACAATCGTCATGTTTCGCTGTTTCTTAAAACTTGATTCCTTGCGTTTTAGGACCTTGTTACTTAAGTCTTTATGCTTGCTGGAACCTAGAACAGGACATTCGCCACAACTGGCTATAAACTTCCCACATTCTTCATCATAATGACATCCCCCCGTAAATGCCCACATATCATGCAGGCTCCATACAACTGGAGCCTTGATTTTGGCTAAATCTTCAATGCGTACGAATCCGCCTGTTATCCAATGTAAATGGACTACATCAGGGTTGAGGGAATTGATTTTCTTTACTATAGATGTAAACGGTAGCCAACTAGGACTAAACAGAGTTTGAGTACGACCCTTATAACGATGTACTGGTAAGTTATCTAAGGTCGGGCGTAATTTGCACAAGGCGTTTTTAACCTTATTTTTAGGCCCCAATACAGTAAAATCATGTGAGGATTTCGACTGAACAAGCATTTGGCTATCAACACCTGCCGCTAATAAAGATCTATGTAACCGATATGCCGCTCGTGCTGCTCCACCCTGTATGTCCGTTGTGTTTACGATTAGAACTTTCATTTAAAAATGGTTTTGCCAATTACCATGCGAGATATTCTATTGGTTACGCGAACTATAAGGCTTCTGGTTAAAAATACGTTATTGTCAAAAAAATTGTTAATTTCAATTTCCGATTTGGCGTTTTGTGTATGATTTAGAGGAAGGTTTATTTCATGTCTTGTGCGATTCGCGGCTATTGAGTTTTGACTAAAAGTATGGGTTGCGTCGGCGCCAAAACCAATGTTAGTGATCAAGTTGACTTTCGGGACAATGCATTTTCCTTTTTTCTTCTGGAGAAGGTATGTGAATTGATAATCCCAAGTATCAATATTTTTTCTGTAAACTTTATCGAATGTTTTTTTCCAGAATTTTATTGTGGGTTTGTTGTTGGAAATCAAAGGTGGCAAAACATTCTTTTGCTTTGGCCAATCTTGCATTTCAACATCGTAGTTTTTCCACACTCGTGACCAAGATGCCCATCCCCAAATTAAGGGGTACTTACAGAATCCATAATCCTCTTTCATTCCAAAGGATTCAGGTCCACGAGCATCGCCTGAGATCAAGAAAATAGCTTCATTATCTACGTATTTGTTTAGCAATTCTTCACAAAACCAAAAGAAACTCTGGCTGGGAAGGCAGTCATCTTCAAGGATTATCCCTTGCTCTTCATTCTCAAAAAACCAGGTGATGGCGCTACTTACAGCCATCTTACAACCTAGGTTGCTGTCTCTGAAGAGGGTTTTTACTTCACAGTCCCAATCTATCATTGATAGGATGAGTTCACGAACGTGTTGAACCTTATCCGCTTCACCTTTTCTGCTTTCCCTGGGACCATCAGCCGCAATGTATAAACGCGGCGGCTTCGCTAGCCGGATCGCTTCAAAAACCTGTTTTGTTGGTTCTGGGCGATTAAATACAAGAAACAGCACTGCTGTATCAAGAGGATAGGGCGGAGAAAAAACGTCAGTATGTTGTTCCATTTATTCAGTTCCAGTTTTTTCTTCTGCACTCTTCTATATAATCTTTTAATGCTGTTTTTGGATGCCAACCTAAAGCTTTGGTTTTATCGCTAAAAACTTTTGCACTCATTCGGTTTCCTCTACGTTCAGGAAGCATCTGTATTTCGCCGCCAAACATTGAGGCGACTTCCATAATACTGAATGCATCGTCGCTACCAATGCCATACTCGTCGCCATAACCTTTTTCTCCTACAAGAACAAGGCCATCTATAATATCATCTACGTGAGTGAAATTCCGTTTCTGAGTTCCAGGGCTAACTACAGTCAGGGGTTCCTTGTTTCTCATTTTTTCTTTGAATAATGCTATAAGCGTAGCATATGTTCCTGATTGTATTTCTCTGGTTCCATAAACATTATAAAAATATGTAATGGCATAGGGGATGCTAAACCAATTTGCATAATTAATAACGAGTTCAGTATTGCTTGCTTTTGTCCATGCATAAGGTGACGCATTTTTTCCCATGCCTCCGTCACCAAATTTTGTACTGCTTCCCGCATAAATAATTTTGCAGCCACTTCTTCTTACGAATTCAAGAACGGCGAAAGTCCCGGATTTGTTGTATTCCCAAACCTTCTCTATATCGTCGAAACTTTGTTCCACCCGGCTATATTCACCAAGATGATAAACTGCGTCAGGGATAAAATCGATGATCTCATTGATGTTCTTTGTATCGCCCTCTATATAAGTCACATTTGCTACATGGTTGGATTTTGTACCGGTAAAGTAATTGTCCAAACTATAAACTTCATTATGAGGGTTGCTGGCCAGTCTTTCGCAAAGGTGACTTCCTATGAAACCGGCTCCTCCTGTGACTAATATGGTTTTTCTCATCTTGTTTCCATTGTGTGTTTCAACGTGTAAGCACTATTGCTCAAATGCTTTTTTGCTTTCGGGTCATTTGCTAGTGGGTTTGTATAGAAAGTCCAGAAAGAAAATTGCCCTGGTTTTCATTAAAAACATTCTTTTTGTTTTTTTGCTCATTAAATCAGATAAGAATGATGCAAACAGCTGACTGACTATGGTCGCAATAGCCGCACCTTGAATTCCATAGATGGGAATCAAGATGTAATTCAAGGTGATGTTGGTAATTAAGCCGTATAAGGTTCTTCTGAATGCTAAGAATTGTTCGTTTTCTGCTGTAAACCATTTTCCACTGGCAACACCTAGGAAAACAAAAATACCAGCCCATATATGTATCATGAGCACACTGGCAGCTTCGTTATATGCTTTTCCAAAAAGGATTTCTATTGTCCAGTCAGAAAGGAAAGTCATGGGTAAGGCGATGCTTAGAGCCATTAGAACCATTAGATTATAAAGTTTCTGTAGTCTTGCGTAGTAGATTTCGTCGTTTGTTGATTTTGCGTTAACAATAGCGGGGAAAAGAGAGGTGGTTATCACAATTGGGATAAAATACCAGGCTTCGCTTATTCGAACAGCTGCGGAATATTGGCCTACTGCTTCGTTGCCAATCATTTCTTTGATCATTACCTGATCAATTTTCATATATATAGATATTACGACACTACTTATAATTAATGGCCAAGAGTCATTTAGCAATATTTTTGCTGTTAAGGCATTGAATCTTAGATTTTTTATTTGCAGCAATGAGCTTGTTTTTAGGAAATAGATATATCCTAAAGCTAAAATTAAGTTATCAAATAAAATTGCCCAGGCGAAAGCAATCAGTGGTGCAGAGCTTAGTATAAGTGTTATTTTTACAATACTGCTTATGAAAAGTGATATAGTGTTCGCATAGACTACGTATTTTGATAAGACTTTTGCTTGAAAGTAAATATCAATTACGTTGAATGATTGAAATACGGTAGCGCTTGCGATAATGAATACTATTTTGTTGGTATGGCTATCATGACTTGTGAATAAGATGGCGATGGCAAGTAAGATAAGTACTGCTAAAGCCCCCATTCCTTTAAGCACAAATGTGGTTCCGATGAGTTCATTGGTTTTTGACTCATCCTTAACAATTTCTCGTACAACAATACCATCCAAACCCAACGTGGCAATAGTGGCAAATAGGCCGACAAAACTTTGTGCGTAGCTGAATACACCAAATTTTTCTGGGCCTAGATACCGTGCCACCCAGATTCCAACAAACAGGCCAACAAACATCCTGATTATTTTTTCACCAAACAACCAGGCGGTATTGTTGAAATAACGAACAAAACCTTTGTGTTTAAACAGGTTGTTGATTTTATTGGCCACGAATATATTAATTTTCTGATGTGTTGGTTTTGATTCTGTAGGAATGTTTAAAAAATGTGTTACAGATCAGATTTAAATATATCTCTGGTGTAGACTTTCTCTATCACATCGTACAGATCTTCTGACAGACGATTGGTAATAATCAGGCCGCAGATTTGTTTGAACTCTCGCAGGTCTTTAATAACAGGAGAATGATGAAAGTGGGGTTCGTTTAGAGCCGGCTCATAAACCACGACTTGAATCCCTTGGTCTTTGAGGCGCTTCATAACGCCTTGTATGGCGGAGGAGCGGAAGTTGTCAGAACCCTCTTTCATAACCAAACGGTAAACACCGACCACGGGCGTAACAGCGTTTGTTGATGCTGCTGCGGTTAATCTGCGAAGCTCGTTGATAATATCTTCTGCTATGAAATCTTTGCGAGTGCGGTTTGAATCGACAATGGCTTGCATCAAGCTGTTAGGGACGTTGGCGTAGTTCGCTAGTAACTGCTTAGTGTCTTTAGGTAAGCAGTATCCGCCGTAACCGAAGCTGGGGTTGTTGTAGTGCTCGCCAATACGGGGGTCCAGGCTTACGCCGGCTATAATTTGCCGAGTATTCAGGCCATGCACGGCAGCGTAGGTGTCCAGCTCGTTGAAGTAGGCCACGCGCATGGCGAGATAAGTGTTGGAAAACAGTTTGATTGCTTCAGCCTCGGTACTGTCCGTAAAAAGCACCGGTATATCTTGCCTGATTGCCCCTTGTTGCAGAAGGTTGGCGAAGGTTGTGGCCCGTTCACTCTGCTCGCCAACGATAATGCGTGACGGGTATAGGTTGTCATACAGAGCTTTACCTTCTCGCAAAAATTCTGGCGAGAAAATAATATTGGCAGTGCCAAATCTCTTCCTAATTTCCTCGGTATAGCCTACTGGTACGGTAGATTTAATCACCATCACTGCGTTTGGGTTGATGGCCATTACGTCAGAGATTACACCCTCTACGCTGCTAGTGTCGAAGGTGTGAGTGGTCGCGTCGTAGTCAGTAGGCGTGCAGATGATGATGTAATCTGCATTTGCCAACGCTTGTTGTTTGTTTAGCGTAGCGGCCAAACTGAGCGGCTTATTCTTCAGATAGTCTGAAATTTCTGCATCTTCTATGGGCGAAATGCGCTTGTTCAACAGGTCGACACGCTCTTTTACAATATCCAACGCGATCACATCGTTGTGTTGGCTGAGTAGTACTGCGTTTGAGAGGCCGACATAGCCGGTGCCCACTACGGTGATTCTCATTTATCGTGTTGTCCTTGCGCTTTGCTCAATGTCTGTAGTTCTTTTTTCAAGACTTCATATTCCTGTTTTTTACGCAGGATAAATTGCTCAGTAAGGTGAATGCGCAGTTTGATGCCTTCAGCGGTTAGAACGTAGCGGTAAGCGGTTTTGTTATCGCTTTTCCGAAAGCGCACAGCCTTGACCAGCCCTTTGTCGATCAGTGCGTTGAGCATATAGTGCGTTTTTCCAACGCTGAACCCCAGTCGCTTGGCCAGGCAAATTTGGCTATGGGCTTCAGGAGCATGGCGCAGGATATCCAGTTCAAGCTCGGTGGTCATTGTTGGTAGCTCTAGTGTTGTGACACATAGGGATATACTTCCACTGTTGGGCCAGATGGTGTTGGGCCGGGAGGGCGAGTCGGGCGTTCAATATTTGAATGCGTGACTATAACCGAATTCATAGCAGTCGATACCATCCGTGGAGGAGAGCATCAGCTCTGCTGATCTGTGGAGGTTTGCCCAACCAAATACATCAAGTATCAATCTTATATAACTGAAGCCATGAAAAATTTCGCTCTTATAGGCGCGGCCGGATATATCGCACCCCGGCACATGCAGGCCATCAAGGCCACCGGCAATCAACTTGTTGCGGCGCTCGACCCGAACGACTCTGTGGGAATCATTGACAGCCATTTTCCAGAGGCCAGTTTTTTCACTGAGTTCGAGCGGTTCGACCGCCATATCGACAAGTTGAGCCGTGGCAACAGCGATAAAAAAATAGATTACGTATCGATCTGTTCCCCTAACTACCTGCATGACTCTCACATGCGTTTTGCCCTAAGAGCGGGGGCCGACGCAATCTGTGAGAAGCCGTTGGTGTTGAACCCATGGAATATCGATGGCCTGCTGGACATCGAGAAAGACACGGGCCGCAAGGTCAACACCATTCTGCAGTTGCGGGTTCACCCGTCTATCGTGGCGTTGCGGGAGAAAGTGCAGAGTCAGAAGAGCAGCACGAAACACGATGTGGATCTGACTTACATCACATCACGCGGCAACTGGTATTTGCAGTCCTGGAAGGGGAACGTCAATAAATCCGGGGGGATTGCCACCAACATCGGGGTGCACTTTTTCGATATGCTGCACTTCATTTTTGGTGAACTGCAAGGCAACGTCGTGCATCATGCCTCTGATACGAAAGCAGCAGGTTACCTGGAATACGAAAACGCTCGTGTCCGCTGGTTCTTGTCCATTGATGTAGAAGATGTGCCACAAGCGCAGCGCGAGGCAGGGCAGCGTACCTTCCGCTCCATTACGGTAGACGGCGAGGAAATCGAATTTTCAGGTGGGTTTACCGACCTGCATACGCGCAGCTACGAAGAAATTCTTGCCGGCCGAGGTTTTGGGTTGGAAGATAATCGCACTGCCATCACGACAGTGGCAGCGATACGTACTGCAGATATCGCTCCGCTTACCGGCGACTACCATCCGTTCTTGAACAAATGAACTATTACCAGCACCCAAGTGCCATCGTAGACGAAGGCGCTCAAATCGGCGAAGGCTCACGCATTTGGCATTTTGTGCATATATGCGCAGGCGCAGTCATTGGTCGCGGCGTGTCCATGGGGCAAAACGTCTTTGTCGGTAACAAAGTCGTGATCGGAGACAACTGCAAGATCCAAAATAACGTGTCGGTTTACGACAACGTAACGTTGGAAGATGGGGTGTTTTGCGGGCCGAGCATGGTGTTCACCAATGTGTACAACCCGCGTTCCTTAGTAGAGCGCAAAAGCGAGTATCGCGACACGCTAGTCAAGAAGGGGGCTACGCTTGGCGCCAACTGCACCATTGTCTGTGGGGTAACCATTGGCGAATTTGCTTTTGTAGGCGCAGGGGCAGTCATCAATAAGGACGTGCCAGCCTATGCCCTGATGGTCGGCGTGCCGGCCAGGCAGATCGGGTGGATGAGCGAGTTTGGTGAACAGCTCGACTTACCCCTGGAAGGGCAAGGAAGTGCGGTGTGTCAGCATACCGGCGCAACATACCAGCTAGACGGAAAGAAATTAACAAAGGTCGAAACCCGGCATGATTGAGTTCATTGATTTAAAAGCGCAGCAGGCGCGTATAAAAGACAAAATCGATGCAGGTATCCAACGGGTGCTTGCTCATGGCCAGTACATCCTGGGCCCAGAAGTCGCCGAGCTCGAGGAAAAGCTGGCGGCTTTCGTGGGCGCGAAACACTGCATTACCTGTGCCAACGGCACGGATGCCCTTCAGATAGCTCAAATGGCATTCGGAATAGGGCCAGGTGATGAAGTGATTACGCCAGGGTTTACGTACATCGCCACGGCAGAAACCGTTGCTGTTCTGGGAGCTAAGCCGGTATACGTGGACATTGACCCGCGCACCTACAACCTGGACCCAGCAAAACTGGAAGCGGCGATTACGCCTCGAACCAAGGCGATCGTACCGGTATCGCTGTATGGGCAGTGCGCGGATTTTGATGCCATCAATGCCATAGCCGAAAAACACGGGATCCCCGTTATTGAAGACGCCGCGCAAAGTTTGGGCGCTACCTATAAGGGGCGCAAATCAGGGAACTTGAGCACAGTATCCTGTACGAGCTTCTTCCCCAGCAAGCCATTGGGCTGCTACGGTGACGGAGGGGCCATCTTCACTAATGACGATGAGTTGGCTGTGGTGTTGCGCCAGATTGCCCGCCATGGGCAAGATAGGCGTTACCACCACATCAGAGTTGGCGTAAATAGCCGTCTAGATACCTTGCAGGCAGCTATTCTGCTGCCAAAGTTGGAGATTTTTCCTGAAGAAATTGAGCTAAGACAAAAGGTGGCGAACAGCTATGAACAGCTGTTTAAGCAGGCAGGCGTCACGACCACACCCTATATCGAAGCACATAATGTGAGTGTTTATGCTCAGTACACCATTCAGGTAGACGATCGTTCTAAGGTACAAGAAAACCTGAAGGCGGCAGGAATTCCTACTGCGGTGCATTACCCCATACCATTAAACAAGCAGCCAGCGGTGGCAGATGATGGTGTATCCGTCCCAGTCGGAGATGATGTCGCCACCAGAGTGATAAGCCTGCCCATGCACCCTTATCTTACGGCGGAAAGTATCGAAAAAATTGTGTCTGCTATTAGTGCGGCCCAATAAATAATGGGCACCGTATGGTTTCGCACGCTCTGTAAGAGGGTAGATGCGCTTAATTTTCGCATCATCAAAGTATGTTGAAACGTCTATTTGATTTGGCGGTCGCATCGCTAGGTTTGATGCTGTTGGCGGTTCCCCTGCTGTTTCTTATGCTCTTGGTGCGCACTAAGTTAGGCAGGCCCGTCTTTTTTCATCAAGTCAGGCCTGGCCTCCATGGTAAGCCTTTCAAAATGGTGAAACTGCGTACGATGACCGATGCGCGTGGGCCCGATGGTGCGCTGCTTCCCGATGCCGAGCGTCTCACTCGGTTTGGTCAATTTCTGCGCTCCACGAGCCTGGATGAGCTGCCAGAGTTATGGAACGTGCTGAAGGGGGATATGAGTTTGGTCGGGCCCAGGCCTCTGCTCATGGAGTATCTGCCCCTTTACACTGCCGAACAGGCTCGTCGCCACGAGGTCAGGCCAGGGGTCACGGGTTGGGCGCAGGTCAATGGGCGTAATGCGATCAGTTGGGAAGAAAAATTCGCCTTAGATGTTTGGTATGTGGAGCATCAGTCGTTTTGGCTCGATATGAAGATACTGGGTATGACTGTAATGCGCGTTTTGAAGCGTGAAGGTGTCAGCGCTACCGGAGAGGTCACTGTCTCCAAGTTTAAGGGGACACGGCAATGAGGCGTCTGGCTATCCTGGGGGCGAGTGGTCATGGCAGAGTCGTTGCTGAGTCTGCCATAGCCGCTGGGTGGGAAGAGGTCTTATTCTTTGATGACGCCTGGCCATCCGAACAAACAGTTGGGCGTGTGGCCCTTACAGGTGATACCCATGCATTGTTCGCTGATGCATCATTGTTCGACGGCGTGGTAGTGGCCATTGGCTCGAATGATGTCCGTCTAGAAAAACTGAATGCATTGCAGCAGCGCGGGGCGGTGATGGCAAGCATTGTTCATCCGGCAGCAATCATTTCACCCTCGGCGCACCTGGGGGTTGGGTCGGTGGTCATGGCCGGCGCGATAGTGAACGCCGATGCGGTTATCGGCCCTGGCGCAATTTTGAATACGGCTTGCAGCGTGGACCACGACTGTATGTTAGGGCAGGGTGTTCATATCAGCCCGGGCGCCCGTTTGGCGGGAAGCGTAGAGGTTGGTGATAGAACCTGGGTAGGGATCGGTGCTGTGGTTCGGCAGGGCATCCATCTGGGAGCAGACGTCATCGTGGGGGCCGGGTCTGTCGTAGTGAAGGATGTCGCTGCAGGCCAGACGGTTCTGGGCGTCTCTGCAAAACCACGGGCGTGATTCATGCCTGCAGCCTGGTTCTACATATCGCTTGGCAGATAACGCTCTACAATAAGTCACATTTCCATTTCATGCGCAGAGTTAGGTCGTGTTGAATACCTCTTTCCCCCCCTGGCCTTCATTTACCGTTGAAGAAGCCGATGCTGCTCGTGATGTCCTTTTGTCCAATCGAGTTAATTATTGGACCGGCCAAGAATGCCGCGAGTTCGAGCGAGAATTTGCCGCTTGGGCCGGCACCCAACACGCTATTGCATTAGCGAATGGCACGGTTGCGCTCGATTTAGCGCTAAAAGGCTTAGGGGTTGGCGCAGGGGATGAAGTGGTGGTTACGCCACGCACTTTTCTGGCGTCGGCCTCATCCATCGTTAACGCGGGGGCAGTACCTGTATTCGCTGATGTGGATAAAGATTCCCAAAACATTACAGCGGATACGATCAGGCAAGTGTTATCGCCGCGTACCAAGGCCATAATCTGCGTGCATCTGGCCGGCTGGCCATGCGACATGGATCCAATCATGGCGTTGGCCCAGGAGTATGGCCTGTTTGTCATAGAGGATTGCGCTCAAGCCCACGGCGCTCAATACAAGGGGCAATCGGTAGGCTCTATTGGCCATGTGGGGGCATGGTCTTTTTGCCAAGACAAAATCATGACGACCGGCGGTGAAGGGGGCATGGTCACCACTAATGATACCGACCTATGGAAGCGTATGTGGGCGTATAAAGACCACGGCAAATCGTGGGATGCGGTATATGAGCGAGACCACCCACCGGGTTATCGCTGGCTGCATGAGTCGTTTGGCACGAACTGGCGCATGACGGAAATACAAGCAGCGATTGGGCGCATTCAGTTACGCCGTATGAAAGACTGGCAATCTCGACGCCAACACAATGCGGCAAAAATCTGGGATTGCGCTCGATCCTTACCTGGGCTGCGGGTGCCAAAGGTTCCTGGCGACATCACCCACGGGGCGTATAAATGCTACGTTTTTGTTGAGCCTGATGAATTAGCACAGGGGTGGACACGCGACCGTATATTGCAAGAGATCATGAACCAGGGTGTGCCGGTATATTCGGGCTCCTGTTCAGAAATCTATCTCGAAAAGGCGTTTGACAACACGGGGTGGCGCCCCCAAGAACGGTTGCCCATTGCACGTATGTTGGGCGAAACCAGCCTGATGTTTCTTGTACACCCTAGCTTGGAAGAGTCTCATATTGACCACACCTGTACAGTGTTGCGGGCAGTGATGGCGCAGGCAGTATGAGCGGTTATCGTATGTGGAACCTGCGTTCGTTCATGGTTTTTGGCTTCGACCTAAGTGCGGTTGTGGTCGCTTGGTTAGGCGCTTTTTTGCTGCGCTTCAATATGCAATGGCCAAGCTCTTACCGTGAAGAACTGTTCTACGGAGCCATCATCCTCATGGTGGTGCAGTTGGTAGCCTGTAGATGGGCGGGGCTCTATCGGGGGATGTGGAGCTTTGCCAGTCTACCTGATTTGCGTCGGTTGATTCGTGCTGTGCTGGTATCGGTCGGCGCGGTATTAGTTTTGGCGTTTTTCGCAAAAAACTGGTTGCTGATACCTCGGTCTGTTGTGGTGCTTTACCCTATCCTGCTGTTCATGGTGATGGCCGGTGGCCGCATAACATGGAGGCTGTGGAAGGACGCGCAGTTCTCCCCGACTTCTGATACCCAGCGCAAGCCAGTGGTCGTGGTGGGGGCAGGTACAGCAGGGGCGATGTTGCTAAGGGAACTCGCCCGTAGCGATGAGTGGCGTGTGGTTGCTTTAGTGGATGATGACCGCCATAAGCGCGGCCTGGAATTAAGCGGGTGCCGGGTCGAAGGCGCCACTTCCGATCTTCCGGCAGTATTGGCACGCCATAGTGCACGCCACGTCATTCTGGCGATGCCTTCAGCATCCGCAGAAGCGTTGCAGGCGGTGACTCGTTTGGCGACCGAAGCCGGTGCATCACTTTTTACGATCCCTGGTTTGGCCGAGCTCATGAGTGGCCGGGTGGCGATAAATGTCATGCGGCCAGTCAAGATTGAGGATTTGCTGGGCCGCAAGTCAGTACATATTGACAGCGACAATGTTCAGGCGTTGTTGAAAGGCAAGAAAGTCTTAGTGACTGGAGCAGGTGGCTCGATTGGCAGTGAGCTTTGCCGACAGTTGGCGCGCTTCGAGCCAAAGTGCATTATTTTGCTTGAATCCAGTGAGTTTGCTCTGTACATGATAGAGCAATGGTTCCGAGAGCATCGCCCGGAGATTCCTCTTGTGCGCCTTGCAGGCGACGTGAAAGATTCTGAGCGTATCGCGCAGATTTTCGCTGACTATGCGCCGCAGGTCGTGTTCCATGCGGCAGCTTACAAGCATGTTCCCTTAATGGAAGTCGATAATGCCTGGCAGGCGGTACGCAATAATATCGCCGGAACCCTAACCGTTGCGCAGGCTGCGTGCCGGTTAGGTGCAGAACGTTTTGTTCTTATCTCTACCGATAAGGCGGTGAACCCAACTAATGTTATGGGGGCAACCAAGCGTGTCGCCGAGATGGTGTGCGAAGTCATGCAACACGAGTCGACCCATACGCGCTTTCATATTGTGCGGTTTGGCAATGTGTTGGGCAGTACGGGCAGCGTGATTCCGAAATTTCAATCGCAGATCGCCCGGGGCGGGCCTGTGACAGTGACGCACCCAGACATTACCCGTTATTTTATGTCCATACCCGAAGCGGCGCAGCTGGTGTTGCAGGCTGCCGCCATGGGGAAAGGTGGCGAAATTTTTGTCTTGGACATGGGTCAGCCAGTGCGGATTGTGGATCTCGCACGCAATATGATCCGCCTTTCTGGTTTTACCGAAGACGAAATTCGTATTGAATTTACGGGTTTGCGACCCGGTGAGAAGTTATTTGAAGAGTTGCTTTCCGATGCAGAAGAAACGCTTCCGACTCCTCATGAAAAACTACGTATTGCTCGTTCACGCTCAGTACCTCATGATTTCTTTACTGAGCTGACGGCGTGGCTTACACAACCTATTCAGGATGACAATACGGTACGGAAGGAGCTTAAGCGGTGGGTTCCTGAATATGCACCAAGGAACTTGACGTAGTCTTGGCTCTAGAGCTTCTTATGAAAACAAGATGTTCAAAAACTCTTTCGTGAGTTGAGTATAGGAGCGATTTTTTAGTAGCCATGCGCGCCCGTTTTGGCCTATTGCATTACGTTCTTCGGCAGATAGTTTACTTAACCTCATAAGCTCGTCGGCGAGCGCTTGAGGTTCGCCCGCGGGAACAAACGTTCCACATTGCGCCTCATTGATCATTGAAGGGTAACCTGAATAGGAAGCTACTATTGGTTTGCCCGATAGCATGTAATCGATTACTTTGTTTAATGATTGACCGTACTGCCAGACCTTTGAGTTAAAGACGGAGAAATATACGATATCGCAGTAACCCAGCGCCGTTTGCACCTGATGTTTATTAACCTTTGGGGCAAAAACCAGGTTGGGAAGATGCTTGTATTTCTCAATGTAATGCTGCTTTAAAGCCCCGTCTCCGACCAGTATAAATTGAATAGCAGGATTATGCTTTAGCAGCTCAGCAGCTTCAAAAAAAACTTCTAACGCATTGGTAATGCCGATGGTACCGGCATGTACGACCTTTAACGACGAGCTGGATAAGTAACGCTCTATATACTCTTCTTCCAGGGGCTGACTTGTGTCCACCTGCTCGGGGGCTACACCCATCGGAATGCAATGTACAGGCACTTGACTACGTGAAACCTCTCGAATATGTTGCTTCAAATTCGGCATCGTTCCAATAATTGCATCGCTATTCTTGTACCCTAAGCGTTCAACATAGCTAAGGAACCAGACGAACGGGTTTCTACGTGAAACGCCGCCTTCCTCTGTAATCGTCAAGGGCCAGATATCTCGCACTTCAAACACCAACCGACAGCCAAATTTTCTCTTTAGCCGAATTCCATTAAGTATAGTCAGGAGAGATAAACTCGATACGACAATGGTATCCGGTTGAGGAAGCTGGCGCACATCCATGCGCAACAAGTTCCACTCGAAATGAAACCAACTTAGAATTCTCAAATATGATTTGGCCACCCCATACTTAAGGGTTTTTAGCCAAATCATTTGTACGCCTTCTACCTTTTCGATAGTTATATTTTTTTTGAGCTCGGGTATATCTGCAAGGTTATTGGAGTCCGATGTTATCACTACCGGAACATATCCCATATCAGCTGATTCTTTAACTAAAAACCAACCCCTTCCACCTGGCGAAGTTGATGTTTTCGGAGCAAAATATTTGCTGATATACCAAAATGTTTTAGCCGCATCCATTAATACAGGTTCTCATGCAAGCGAGGGATCGAGTTAATCCTTCTAATGGTTTCGACGAAATCAAAGCCTATAGATTGAAGGTACCAACGTAAGTTATCATGGCAAGGAGCGTTTTCTAGCTCGATCAGTTTAAGGGCGTCTTCTCTAGTGAGCTCTCCTTCACGAACTTGGTTGCTACGGAAAGTGTCGTGTTCTGTAAATCCAGCTAAAGTGTAATAAATATAATTATAAATTCCAGCTGTGCCATCTCCGATACGCCAAGTTGTAGGGGTGTCACTGGCTAATTCCCAATTATATTCATTCAACAACAAACCATTGATTTCTTCTTCATTCCATTGAATGAAATCGAAGATGTGGAAATAATCTGTTTTCTTTGCAGCACTACGGTAGTATTCACCGCTCCAAGTGTCCCAAAGTGAACTATTAAAATAGCCGGGGCTTTTCAGCATTTGTTTTAAACGTTTGCCTTGATAGCGTAGCTGCCCCATCTTTCCACTGGCATACACTTTTTGGCGTTCGAAATCGGGTTCGATACCCAAAAATCCAGTCTTGAAGTGAGTAACCTCTAATGGATTGACTCCCCAAAGATTAAGTTGCACACCGGTATCTTCCTTGATTTTATTGATATAACGAAAGAAGTGCTTATCCCCAGCGGTAAGGATATTTAACATACCGACATGCGGATTCTTCAGCCATGCCGAAAAATTCATAGCGATATTTCTGCGTTTTTTCTCAATATCGTCTGCCACTACTATGTTCTCTACACCGAGCGCCCCGCACATCAACGCGATATTGCGCCTACCGACATCTGTCACCATTCCCCAATCATAGGTGTAGGTCACAGGCTTGAGCTTCAGTTCTTTCACGACCATGTGTAGTGTGTAACAACTATCACGACCTCCTGAAAAAGGTACTACGCAGTCGTAACCTCTCGCCCGTCGATAGGGTTCGACCAGCTCAAATAGGGCTTCTTTGTTTTTCGGTTGATTACGCTTTTTATAGCTATGGCAATAATTACACACGCCTTCAGCATCGAAACGTATGTATGGCATTGTCTCAGGTAAAATACAGCGTGAACAGCGTTTCAGTTGATGCTTTTTGTACTGTAATACATTTATTTCGCTAGTTAGAGGGATAAGTGCGGGGGCTTCGTTAAATAAATGTTTTTCTTCTAAGTGAAATTCTGAAGCAAGTTTGTCAAGCTCAAATTCAATAACACCTCTTATCTGAATCGCTTGCGCTGCATACTCCTGCAGCCACCGCCTTTCGGACGCAATTAACAGTTTATCTTCATCATTTACTAAAAATAAACTGCCATGATTACTGAATGCAATTAATTTTCTATGCTTTCGTTCAAACAGAAGCCCGTTGACCGTGCCTTGTGCTTTCGACATGGCAGTCGTGACTGCTTCAGTTAGAAAAGCTCCTTCCTTTAGCTCGATTTCGATCCATTCCAACAGCAAGTCAGAGTTGGACGGGGTACTGACTGAAAATACATTTGTATTGACGGGGCGGTTAAGCAGCAAGCCGTCGTGATACAGAATAAAATCGTCAGAGACTAATGGAGAAATTTGAGGCTGGGAGCTAGCATTAATGCCGCAAAACCCAATAGTAAAACGACTGGTAGCAGAAAGTTCATTTGCAAACACAGTTAGAGGGTTTTGGGATTTAAGTAGAGAATATTGACCTTCTGCTGTTTCCTGAATGAGACTTGATGAATTCTTTCCGCGTGAGATCATCATTGAAAAAGTCTTAGAATAGAAATCAGGGTTAGCTAGGCCAGTACGAATATAACCCGAAAAAAACCCGCTCATAAAAATACCTTATAAATGCGAAATAACTGTAGTTGACAGCACGTAATGGGTTTTTCTACATATGCCATCTGTAAAATTTGGCACGCCTTAAAGAGTTGTGAATTAGCTAAGAAAACAAAATTTTATTCTTGTATGGTTAATTCAATCTGGATTAGAAAGAATTTCTTTATATAGACTCAATAACTTGTCCGATTGGGCCTGCCAGCTCAAGGCTTCAATATTCGAGAATGAAAAGAGCTTTTTGTTTTTCTCTAGATCGCGAATCGCTTTGTGCACAGCGCTAACATTTAAGTCGCAGCACTCGCCAATCTTATGCTCTTCAACAAGCTTTCTAATATCAGGAAAGTCGGATGCCAATACCGGAACGCCTGCGAAGCAGTATTCGAATAGTTTATTCGGCAGGCAATAGTAATCGCTCAACGAAACATCCTGCACCAAACAAAACCCAAAATCTGCTGAGCGTATAACGGGAACGACCTCCGCGTGAGGAACTGCAGCATGCACGTGGATATTGCTGTGTTTTGCGGCTAGTAGTTGTAATTCGGGAGTAAGCTCACCGTAACCTAAGAAAACAACATGTGATGTTATATCCGATTTCTGGAAAACTTCTGTAATTAGATCGATACCACGTCCTTGACCTAAAATGCCAACATAAATAAATACCAATTGATCTTTTGGTATATCGAATTTTTCTCGAATGTAATCTTGACTCGGGCTCTTGGTTTCTGTGAAAACAGGAGAGTTCAAAATTACAGCCGAAGGTTTATCTCCCAAATTCTGCTTGTACCAATGCTCGATCGAGGGGCTTACTACTATTAAGGCATCGATGAAACGCCATAATAACTTCTCAACGAATAAGGTCAGCTTGCTTTGGGTTTTTGTTATTCCATTTCGATCCGACTCCAGCTCATGAGCATCATATATGAGCTTTGCTCGCGAGAATATTTTAATTATAACTCCTAAGGGGAGAACTAGAGTATCATGGCAATGAATAACCTTTGGTTTAATCCGAATTGCACGAGGCAACATTTTAAAGGTCAATTCAAAGAGAGAAAGTGTATGTCTTATCGTTCTCGGGAGAAAAGTAAGATTTCTAGATTTTAGACGAATGGCGTGAATGTTCTGCTTGCATAAGGTGGTTGATTTTTTTGCTCCCTCATCAAGTTTTACACCAATACCAGAGATCGAATGTCCAGAACTTGTTAGAGCATTTATCTCCTTGAGTATTCTGGAATCTGACTCTATGTCGGTATGAGTTAAGTGTAATATGGGCTTCATTTTCTATTTTTAAACTTTTCTTCTTGGTAAGGGGCTGAGTGCGACTAGCATGCAGCCGAGATAAATGGGTAGTGAGAATACCGTATCACCTGATATTAATGAGTATGGCAAAGAAAATAGTAAAACACTTATGTGAATGATGCTTTTGCCACTTATAACCAAATATAACGGTAAAAAATAAAATATGATTGCAGTCAGTCCTAGAATGACGATTCCTATCAGCCATTCTGACATTATTGACATGTGTGTAATGACCCAGTGAAATCCTGCTCAGGTGATAATTGAGGAAATCACCATGAGTTTGAAGATGGACGAAGACATCAAACGCTGGACGGCCAAGCGCAAAAGTGCTCTGGTCGTTGACATCATTCAAGGCAAGACGACAGTTGCCGAGGCCAGTCGAGCCTACGACCTTTCTCCTTCCGAGGTTGAGAAGTGGGTGGAAGACGCCAAGCGCGGTATGGAAAACGCGCTGAGGGCCAACCCGCTGGATGTCAAAGAGCAGTACGAACGCCAGATCAAGGACTTACAAGAGGCGTACGGCGAAGCGATGTTGGAGTTACGCGCCAGAAAGCGAAGCTTCGGCGTCAGCCAAAAAAATTGCAGTCCCTGTTGGGCGAGGACGAGAAATGATCGAGACGATCCGCCAGGGACTAAAGGAAGATGGCTATACCGTCTCGATCTCTAAGCTGTGCCAGTGGTTCGGTATTCCTCGCCGCACGGTTTACTACAAGCCCACGAAGGCGACCCCGAAAGTTAATCCTGAATTGGCAGAACCCATCAAGGCAATGATCGAAGAATCGCCGTCGTTTGGGTATCGGACTGTGGCCTATTTGCTGGGCATGAATAAGAACACGGTGCAGCGTATCTTCCAGCTCAAGGGCTGGCAGGTGAAGAAGCGTGCCATCGGGTTCCGCCCGCGGATCCAGGCCTTGCCATCTGTGGCGAGTGCGCCGAATGAGCGTTGGTCGACCGATCTGTGCCGTATCTGGGCAGGTCGCGACGGCTGGGCGACTCTGGCGCTTGTGATTGACTGCCATACCCGTGAATTGCTGGGCTGGCACCTATCACGCAGCGGCAAAGCCACAACTGCTGGAAGCGCCTTGGAGCATGCGTTAATTGCTCGCTTTGGTACGTTGGGCCGCGTCCCCGAGTCGTTCTTACTTCGCTCGGACAATGGTCTCGTTTTTACGAGTCGCAGTTATACAGCGCTGGTTCGTAGTTACGGTCTACGCCAAGAGTTCATCACGCCGCACTGCCCGCAGCAAAACGGCATGGTTGAACGGGTGATCCGAACGCTTAAAGAACAATGTGCCCACAGGCATCGCTTTGAAACCTTGCAACATGCCAGCCGCGTGATTGGCGACTGGATACGCTTTTACAACCACCGACGCCCACATCAGGCGTTGAACATGAAAACCCCAGCTGAAGCCTTTGCATTAGCCGCCTGAGCTGAGCAGAAACTGCTGGGTCATTACATATCTGCGCACACTACTCATTCATGGCGCTCGCGCTGTGTTGCGCTTTGGGCAAGCCCAGCCGGATTCACAGCTGTGGACAGAACGGCTTCTGGCACGACGTCACAAGAACGTCGCGGCGGTAGCGCTTGCCAACAAGAACGCACGCATCGTGTGGGCATTGCTTGCACACGAGCGTAGGTTCCGGTGCGACTACGCGCAGAACGCCGCGTAGCCGCACCGGCTGATTATAAGAATCTCCAGGGACGATTTCACAGGAGCATAGAGACCTACCACCGATTGCACAGGCAATTCATGACGTGATGGCGTAACAGGTAAGACCGTGGTCGGAAAACCTCACCTCAGTCCAGTGCCACAGAGCACGATATCGTGATCAGGAGCCGACCAGCATATTCCATCAGGGACATGGGGCGACGGCCTCAGACAAAAGTCCGGATCTATGGCAGCAATCATTACCTACCAACTATCACCGATCGAAGGCTTGGCAAAATGGGGGCGACCATCTATGACAGAGGGGGTTTGCTGCGCTGGCTAATAAACTGGCCCGCACCGTCTGGGCACTCCTGACCAGAGGCAAAGCCTTTGATCAGGCCCAATGGGAAGTTGCTGGCGTGACTGTGTAATAAAAACTGATAGCGTAAATACCGAGTTTTCAAAGGAGAGCAAGCAAGAAGCAACGTGATGGGAAAACAGGTCAGACCTGGGTAAGGAAAATCCGATAGTCGTCCAGAGCGTAAACAAGCTCGATTTTCAGGGGGGAACCTTATCCGCGAATGCCATCAGGGCCAGCAGGTTAAACGCCTGCATCAACAGGCCGAATGTAAGGCTGCAACCTCTTTGAACGTTCACACGCTAAAAACTTGTTTTCCAGGAGACGTCCATGTAAGGGTCGACTAATTATTTTTAAACGGTGCAACTCAATAACGTCCGAGAGTTTCTTGCAATCCTCCAGGTCTTCCGCTCCTAATGCTACGATGTAAATCTTAGAGAATATACGTGCCTTTTCTAAGCTGGAAGTTTGTTTTATAATTCTACTTTCATTCCTGAACTCGGTAAGAGTCAAGTGCATGTTAATAACTATCTCGCCATTGATGGTAAAAACCCATTCACAAAATAATTTTTAAATAGGCAGAAAAAATTTATGCCAATATTTTTTTATTTTAGAGATAAAGGGTTTGATCTTTAAATAAAAGGAGGTCGGGTAATCCGTATGCTGCTTAGTCGGGTTGTTTTTTATTTCATTAAATTCAGACGAAGTCATTTCTAAACTAAATAGTATGCGATCGATCACTCTTTCCATATCTTCAGTTTCATACAACGGATGTGAGTACTCCTTAATAGCATCTTCCCTTGTTATTTGTCCGGATACGATCATGCTGGATAAATGAGATGTTCTTTTGTCTACGCCAAATTTATTGTAGAACCAAAACTGTTGAATGAACCTTGTGAGATCGTTCTCTAGATGCTTTCCGCCATAATACTCAAAACCACAAAACTCACTAAGCTCAGCCATTGCTCTGTTTCGATTGTAATCTATATAATTTAATGGTCGCAACGATTCTATTTTTAGTAGATGCAAGTCGATGTCTCTTTGCAATGCTGAAAGCAATGTTAGCTTGTTAATACCAGCAGAACCAAACATTTTGTTAATGTGTTTTAAGTTTCTTAAGTCAAAAACATCATAAGTGTTCCCTTTCTGAAGAATGCATTCTAATGCAAAGTTGCCGCCGGAAAGAAAGGTTCTTAAATTGTTTTCCTTTAAGAATTTATACAAGCACGCAAAAAGCACATTGTCCTGCGGAACGGCCAAGTTAGGCACACCTGCTCTCATGTATGCTTTGGTTAATTCATTATATTGTTTTCTATCGGGCTTGATTGTTCTTAAGTCTATGTTTGGGAAGTTCGATATTCTATCTATGTTTCTTGTGGAGATGTCTGTATTGAATCCATCATCAACATGGACTGCTAAGACTCTTAAGTCCCACTTAACCGTCCCCAAATACGCCAAGTAGGAGGAATCCAGGCCTCCTGAAATACCCATTACACAATCGTATCGGTTTTTTGTGTTTTGTTCTTTCAGTCGTCGTAGTAACTCATTTAACTTGCTTTGGCCTTGTTGGTTAGGAAAGTAAACACTCTCCCTTGACTCTATTGCTTGAGTGCAATAATTGCAGAATCCATTATCGTCAAACTCTATAAATTCATCTGAGTTGTTATCCATTATGCATCTGGTGCACTGTTGATACGGGATAGACACAAATCACACCTTTTCGATATATTTGATATCAGCAAAAATAAGGTCGTTCACTATGGTCAACCTGACAAAGATTATTTTCTAATGATCCAGCAGCTAATAGAAAGGCGTCAGCTGGAAGTTTCATATTCAACGCCTGATGTGGGCGTCGGTGGTTATAAAAGCGTATCTAGTCGCCAATGACGCGGGGTGTCTGTCAAGGTAGTTGGAACATGCGTCATGCTGCCTCTAACTCACTGTGAACATGGACAACCGTCGTTTCTTTTTCAGGATTAAGCCAGACGCTACCTACGGGCTGCCAGTTTCGCGTATTGCCCGACCAGCGAGCAGGATGCTGAGCGCGAGCGACCTGATAGAGTGCATGGCGCCTGGCAAGAATGGCGTGATCTTGGCCAGCGTGTCGCTGAGCGGGCGTGACGTAACGGATTTCGCTATGGCGATGCTGCTCGTTGTACCAATGCACGAATTGCCCCACCCATTTGCGGGTGTCGGTCAGGTCGGTAAAGCCGGTGACAGGGAATGCGGGGTGGTATTTACAGGTACGGAACAGGGATTCAGAGTAAGCGTTATCGTTGGAGACGCGGGCACGACTGTGCGATGGCGTGACGCCCAGCTCTTCAAGCTTGGCATGGATGGTCGAACCCTTCATCGCCGAGCCGTTATCGCCGTGCAGGACCAGCGGTCGGTGACCGCATTGCTCACGTTCAGGCCGATCCCCAGTTCACCACAGACACGACGCAGGCGTGCGCCGGCCGCTCTGGCTTCGTTGACCCACTCCACAATTCGACGGCGATCTGTGGCATTGGTCATTTTTCCTCGTCCCCCCAGATCGCCTGGACTTTTTTTCGTAGCGCCAGCAAGGCTGCTGTTTCAGCCAAGGCAGCGTCTTTGCGGCGCAGCTCTCGCTCTAGCTCCCGAATCCGTTTGCGTTCGGCCTTGGTCGTTTCCGATTGCCGTGCAGCCACTTGGTCTGACCGGTCATTGGCCTGTTCACAACTGGCGCGCCAGCGTCGAATCTGCTCAGGATATAAACCACGGCGGCGGCAGTATTCGGCTAACTCCTCTTCAGTCAGAGCAGCGGTTTCCAGCACCGCATTGAACTTCTGCTGGGAGCTCCAGCCTTCGGTCGTGGAAGACGCATTGGGCAGCAAACGACCTGTATTACGGGCTTGCTTACGCCAGTTGTATATCGTGGCCGCCGAAATACCTTCTTCGGCAGCGAGATCATTGACCGTTCGGTTGTATGGCGCTTCCAGTTTGGCCAGGATGGCTTCACGGCGCTCAGGGGAATACTTCATGGGAGTGTGCTCTCTGCCCCAGGTTGGAGATTCAAACTCTAACATCTGTAGAGGTTCCAACTATTCTGACAGCGGGGGGTTCTTACTGGTAGGAAATTCCCGGACAGGTCATTCCTGCTCTATTTTGAACGCTATTGTAGATGTTGACTATTTTTTTATTTATAGTGCGACATAATGCGAAAGTTTCATAATTTTTTGTTGAGTGGTTTGTGTTGTGATTTTTCAAACATAATTTTTATGGCCTGCTCTATAGTTTTGGTGTTTGAGGATTGTAAGAAGGGTTCTTTTTTTTGAACTGAATTTACCCAATTTCTTATGTCTTCGAAAGTGGCTTCTTTTTTTTCTAAGTAACCTGATTGTTCGAGATCGGTGAAATAGTTTTCATATTTCCTTCCTTTTTTTAATATAGAGGAGAGCGCCAATGTTTGAATTCCCATGTATGCAGCCTCATAGCTAACCATAGAGCACATTGTGATATGCCCAGTGCACTGAGAGAGAATGGATGGTAAAGGTTTGTGGGTTGATTCTTCCCAGTCACAGTTTGGGTGCTTTTTAATGAAATTATCCATGAAATTGAATAGTTTTTTATATTTTTCTGGTTGTCTGTATTGAACGGGATGAAATCTAAAACGCCAATATACTGTTTCATGAGATAAGGATATTACATCTTCAATTTCTTTGTGAAATAAGCCGTTTTCTAGTTTACTATCAAAACCATCTTTAGCGTCTATGCCGGATGCGTAACCCCATTGCAAAGAAATAAGTATTTCTTTTTCGTAATTTTTATTTGATAGCGGGGGCTTCCATTCTTCTGGTAAAGATTTTGCGTTTTCTTTATTGAATCTTTTAAGAAATGGGTGTTCTATTTCAATTATTTTTACGCCTTTTTTCTCGAGCGCGCTAAAAGTCTTTGTTGATACTGTGTCTAGTGATAGTATTGCTCGAGGTAAGTTTTTTTTATTTTTTTTGTCCCAGTTCCAAGGTATAGGGTTGTATCCTATTCCATGAAGTAATTCAACATGAAAAATACCTAAATCCCATGCTGCTTCACATAAAATGTCGTTGCATCCGATGGTGATAATGATATTAGGGCTGGATTTTTCAAAAATCTTTTTATAAAAATTAATAGTAGAATTTTTGCTTATTCCTATTTTTTTATATATTAGTGATAATAAGAAACTGAAATTGCATAATATGGGGCTTCCAAAGGCTTCGGCAGCACCTAATTTCGACCAGGGGTGTGCTATCGTCTGGCACACGTAACCTAACTTCTCTAGCTCTTCTCTAAATGAATCTATTAAGGGTGAGTAGGCTTTCCCATTTAAATCAACTCCCCTGTCTGCGTCATGGCAAAATAATAAAACATCACATTTTTTTATTTTTTTGCTAGTGTCTTTTATGTTTATATGGCGTAGCTTTTTTATTTTTGATTTTATTTTAAACATTTCTATGTTAAGTGGTCAAGGCTCGTTTTTCTTAATAAATCCTACATGACCTAATGAGCCAGCAGTACTTTTCAGCTTAAGTGTCTAATGCAAATGTTTCAGTCGGTCGGGGAGATGTTCAACGCCTCTCTAGTAACGGGCGTGTTGGCGCTAACCTCACATCCAACCACTTTTCCAATCACTTCATCCAAATACTTCGGTGCCAACCCATATCCTGGCCGAACACTCCGAACGCAATCCTCGGTAATCACATCTCCAGCCTTCATATCTTTCACAAAGTACAAAGAGCGGCGGAATTGGGCGTTGCTCTGCTCGCTCGATTTACGAGCGTAACTTATCTCACCTAGTGCGGCCCAAGCAGTTTTGCTGTCGCGACACAGGGCCGCAAGCTCTGCCGGCTCCAGCGAGAAACTGTCGTCCGGCCCACCGCCACTACGGTCGAGCGTGAAATGCTTTTCGATGATTGAAGCGCCGAGCACCACGCTGGCGATAGCGGTGGTGTTGTCCAATGTATGGTCGGAAAGCCCAGTAACCAGTCCAAAGCGCTGAATCATGTCCGGTATGGTTCGCAGGTTGTAATCCTCCGCCGGCGCTGGGTAACCGCTAACGCAATGAAGAATCGCCAACTCTTTACAACCGCCTTCGCGTGCAGCTTCGACGGCTTCTTGGATTTCTTCAGCATCAGCCATGCCGGTGGAAATAATCATCGGCTTGCCAGTGCTGGCCACGTATTTGATCAATGGCAAGTCAACAGCCTCGAAGGAGGCAATCTTGTAGGCAGGGGCGTTGAGGTCTTCAAGCAGGTCGACGGCAGTGTTGTCGAAGGGCGAGCTGAAGATCGTGATTTCGTTCTTACGCGCATGCTCGAACAGCGGCTTGTGCCATTCCCAGGGGGTATGCGCCCACTCGTACAGGTCATAGAGCGTTCTACCAGCCCACAAACCGTCAGTAATTTGGAAATCAGGCAAGTCAGATTTCAATGTAATGGTATCGGGGCGATAGGTCTGGATCTTTATCGCATCAGCCCCTGCACGCTTGGCTTCCTCAATGATGCGCAGAGCTGCCTTGAGATCACCGTTATGGTTGGCGGACATTTCGGCGATGATGTAAGGAGCGCAGCCGTCACCAATATCACGGCCATCGATGTTGATGCGGTTAACCATTGAACTTCTCCAGTACAATTTTGTATTTCTTGCCGTGCAGCTCGAAGAACGCGGGAAAGCGCTGCGGATCACAGACCCGAATCCTGTCGAATTGACTAGCGATACTTTTTGACGGGTCGATTTGACTGTCGGAGGGTGAGCGACGCGGGTAATACGTAGGCTCGATACTAATGTCTTGCTCCACAGGCATGATGCTGCTGAACTCCCGCACTGCAAAATCGATGAGCTCAATTTCGGCGCCGAACAGACACTTATTTATCTCATCCCAAAGCGCGTCCTTGGGAATTGCAAATCGGACCTTCTGCCAGATGCGGCCACTGTCGACCTTGTCTTCGGCCTCCAGAAGACTGAGGGTGATTTCCTCCGCGCCCCCGATGATCTCCCAAATGTACGGGCTCCAGCCTCGGCCTTTGGGAAGGTCACTTGCATGCAGCACGAGGCTGGCGCGGTAGGCCGAGCGATCAGCGGCGCTTACAATCTCGGAGCAGGAAATCAGAAACAGAATATCGCCGCCAGAAAGGTCGCTTTTTTTCCGAACGATCTCGATCTCATGAGCGTTTTTCTGTTTCGCAATCCAGCTATGCAGATACTCGTTCACGGGGTGCTGCTCGTCGCTACACAGCAGACTAATTCTCATATTTAGCCTTGTTGGTAAGGTTTTCGATGACTCGCACTGCCCCTAGTCCATCGGTAACAGCTAGTGCTGCCGTAGTCATTGAGGAAAGTTTTCGAGACTCGATAAGTTGAGGAGAGATTAACGGTTGCCTCTCTAATTCTTTGCCATCAACCAGCTGTGCCGCTCCGCTGTAATACAGGGCTTGCGCGATAGCGCGTTGATTGTCTGCCAGCACCAACATTATGGTTGGGAGTCCAAGACAGCAACGCTCCCAGGAAGTCGCCCCCGCCGCCCCTATCGCCAGGTCACTATCAGCCATAAGTTGCGCCATGTCTTTTACCCCAACCTCTACTTGCGTCGACCACGGCATGTCGTGTGCCACCCGTTCTACTTCGGCCAGCCAGGGCGCGGTTGCGCCCATGACTACGGTGATTCGGCAGTCTGCCGGGAGTGGGCAGGAACGCAGTGCCTCAAGTACCTGGCCAGTGGCGTTGTCCTTGTCGACGCCGCCCATGGTGATCAGCAACTGGCGTAATTGCGTTTCGGCGCGGCGTTGCAGGCTGTAGGGGCGCAGTGCGGCAAATTCCGGGCGCAGCAGGGCGTATTGCGAGCCGCACAGAAGGGCGCAGCTGGCTGGCACCCATGCACGGTAGTCCTCGGCCTTGCGGGAATAGGTCTGATCCAGCAGCAGGTTGCACTCGTGCGGTCGGTCGGCCAGGTCATCGATGACCATCAGCCGTCGGTAATGGGGCTTGAGCGCACGCTCCCAGCGGGCATCAAGTGCGTAATGGTCCAGGATCAACCAATCCGGCTGGAGATCGGCAAGGATGGGCGCGCAGGCTTCGGCATCCTGAGCCTGGGTGGCACCGAGCCAGTGGCTATGTGTGGGCTGTTGCGTCTCGTTGTTTAGGAGGAGCGCCTTATCGGATGCTTGCGGTTCCGACAAGGCATGTACGGTGTAGCCTCGGCTGCGGACGAACTCGATCAGGTTACCTAGGTGTGCACGGCTTATGAACTGGCAGTTGGCTCCTCGTGCAGCAAGCGCATCAGCCAATGTCAGGCAGCGCATCACATGGCCGGTGCCTATCTCGATAGATGCGTCGGCGCGAAAGACAACGTTCATCAGCCCTGCGCCTTCATGGCTTTGAACAACCATTCGGCTCGCAGCCAGTCTTCCGGCGTGTCGATGTCCTGGACCCGATGACGGGGCAGCATCACTGGCAGCGAAGCCGGATTGAAGATCATCTTGCCCTGCAGCCAGGCATCGGCACGGCCCCAATAGAACTGACCAGCATCGTGATAGGCCTCCTCCAGGTCCTGCGAGCGAGTGGTGAAGTGTTCAGGATTGAACATTTCGACTCTCCCTTCGCGAGTGAGACGAAGGGCGCGCTGGATGGGGAAGGCATAGCTGGTTACCGAGAACGCGTAATCGCTCCCGCTACCCTGCAGGATCTCCAGCCCCCGTCGCAGATCTTCGGCGCGAATGAAGGGCGCTGTGGCGTACAGGCAGCAGGCCTGTTCCACAGTTCGCCCCTGGCTGTTGATCATCTCGATGGCGTGCCGAATCACCGGAATGGTTCCAGTATGGTCATCGGACAGCTCCAGCGGCCGCATGAAAGGAACCTCGGCACCGTACTGGCGAGCCACCTCGGCAATCTCGTCGTCGTCCGTTGATACGATGATGTGGTCGAAACAGCCACTTTCCAGGGCGGCTTCGATGGACCAGGCGATCATCGGCTTGCCGCAGAACGGTTTGATGTTCTTGCGGAGTATCCGCTTGCTGCCGCCTCGGGCCGGGATGATCGCCAGCTTCATGCTGCTACTGCCTTGCGCACGGCTGCGACGACCTCATCCTGCTGCGCCTCGGTCATGGTTTGGAACATCGGCAAGCTGATGGCTTTGGCGTAGTAGCTTTCCGCCTCGGGGAAGTCTCCGGCCTGGAAGCCCATGCGCTGGTAGTACGGCTGAAGATGCACCGGGATGTAATGCAGGTTCACGCCAATGCCCTGTTCGCGCAGCGCTTCGAACACCTGGCGATGGGTCCTGGTGATCTTGTCCAGCTGCAGGCGGATGACATAGAGGTGCAGACCGGAGTAGCTGTCCGGATGCTGCCAGGGGGTGGTGACGGGCAGGCCGGCGAGCAAGTCGTCGTAGCGGTTGGCCAACTGGTGACGACGCGCCACGAACTGATCCAGGCGCTCCATCTGACTGTTGCCGAGGGCGGCCTGTAGCTCGGTCATCCGGTAGTTGAAGCCCAGATCGATCTGCTGGTAGTACCAGGGACCATCGGCCTCATGGGTCATCTGCGCTGGTTCACGAGTAATGCCGTGGCTGCGCAGCAGCGCCATCCTGTTCGCCAACTCTGCGTCGTTGGTCAGCGCCATGCCGCCTTCGGCGGTGGTGATGATCTTGACGGGGTGGAAACTGAAAACGGTGATGTCGCTGTAGCGGCAGTTGCCGATGAACTCATTCCGGTACTTGCCGCCGATGGCGTGGGAGGCGTCCTCTATGACCTTGATGCCATAGCGCTGCGCCAGGGCATGGATGGCCTGCATGTCACACGGCTGGCCACACAGGTGTACCGCCACGACAACTTTGGGCAGCTTGCCTTGACGCTCGGCTATTTCCAACTTATCTTGCAGTGCTTTTGGGCACAGGTTGTAAGTGTGAGGGTCAATATCAACAAAATCCACCTCCGCACCACAATACAAGCCGCAGTTGGCTGATGCGACAAAGGTGATAGGCGAGGTCCAGAGCCAGTCTCCTTGCTCCAAGCCGAGCGCGAGGCAGGCAATATGCAAGGCCGAAGTCGCACTATTGACTGCAACTGCGTATTTTGCGCCCACATGATTAGCAACCGTTTGCTCAAAAGCGGGAACTTGTGGCCCTTGCGTAAGGAAGTCGGATTGCAGAACACTTACCACGGCGTCAATGTCAGCTTGGGTAATGTCCTGTCTGCCGTATGGAATCATGGCCTAGATACTCCCGATCTTCTCTTTGTTCTCTTCAAGCCAGGCTTGCAAGTCGCCATCGCTCATCCAATCGCTATTGTTGTCGCTTGCGTAGACAAAGTCTTCGGGCACTTTTTTGCCATCTTTGATTCGTTTGGGGTCTGTGGCCCAGTGGTTGATAGTCGGCAGGATTTTGTAATGTTCAGGGTATTCGTAGGTGTAGTAAGAGTCTTCGGCACTGATCATCTGTTCATGCAATTTTTCGCCGGGGCGGATGCCGATGATTTCCTGTTTGCATTCAGGCGCAATTATCCGGGCAAGGTCTGTCACCTTCATCGACGGGATTTTCTTCACGTAGATTTCTCCGCCAATCATGTCTTCAAATGCATGCCAAACCAGTTCAACACCTTGCTCCAGAGAGATCATGAAGCGGGTCATACGCTCGTCAGTAATCGGTAGTACGCCGTTGTCTTTGATCGACATAAAGAATGGAATTACCGAACCGCGGGATCCCATGACATTGCCGTAGCGCACCACGGAAAAGCGCGTGCCATGCTCGCCTGAATAGGAATTTCCTGCAACAAAAAGTTTGTCTGAAGTAAGTTTGGTGGCACCATACAGGTTGATCGGGCTGCTGGCTTTGTCGGTCGAGAGTGCAACTACGCCCTTGACCTTTTTGTCGATGCTGGCATCGATCAAGTTCATGGCACCTATCACATTGGTTTTTACGCACTCAAAGGGGTTGTACTCTGCGGTGGGAACGATTTTGGTTGCCGCCGCGTGAACAACGTAATCCACACCATCCAAAGCACGGTACAGGCGGTCTTTGTCGCGGACATCACCAATGAAGAAACGCACGCGATCATCGTTTCCGTAATTTTTCGCCATGTCCCATTGCTTCATCTCATCACGGGAGAAGATGATTATTTTTTTGGGATTGTATTTGGCCAGGGTCATGGGAACAAAGGTGTTGCCGAATGAGCCGGTGCCGCCGGTGATGAGGATAGTGGAGTTTTTTAGCATCAAGCGTCTCTTGTGTGTTGCTTTATGTAATCAGGCAAATTGAGCCATTTTTTGGAATTTCGAGTTTTTTTCGACTAACTCTGGGTAGCTGCCCTGATCAACGAGCTTGCCTTTTTCCATTAAGAAAATGTGGCTGCAGGGTTTTACAGTTTTCAGGCGGTGTGCAATTAGAATAATGGTGCGCTGGCCGCTGAGCTCATGAATGGCATCCATAATAATTTTTTCGGTGATCCCGTCAAGGGCACTGGTGGCTTCATCGAAGACAAGTACGCTGGCATTGTTGTACAAGGCGCGGGCGATTCCGATGCGCTGACGCTGGCCTCCAGAAAGCTTGACTCCGCGTTCGCCTACCTTGGTGTTAAGGCCATCGGCCAGGCTATTAACGAGTTCTTCTAGGTGAGCAAGCTTTAATGCTTGTTTCACCTGTTCCAGGTTGATTTCTGATTTTTTTATGCCGAATGCGATGTTTTCTGCAATGCTGCCTTCGCTTAAAAAAATGCTTTGTGGAACGAAGCCAATATTGGCTTGCCAGGCCTGTTTGTTTTCTTCTGTTATTGGGGTGTTATCTAGCTTTAGTTCACCTTTGCCCGGTTTGATCAGGCCTAGGATCAGATCGATGGCGGTAGATTTGCCTGACCCGGATTCGCCGACGAAACCGACCGTGGTATTCAGGGGGATGGTCAGGTTTATGTCGTCTAACGCCGGTTTGCTTGCATTTGGGTAGGTAAAGCTTATGCCTTGCAAGCAGATGGCTGTGTAATCGTGGGTGTTTAGTTTTGAATTTTCATGCGCCTGCTTGGGCTGCGGGTGGGTTTGGTTCTGGCTGGCGATAAGGTCGGGTTTGATCGCTTCGAAGGCTGATGCATTGCCTTTTATGGTGGTAATGCTGCCGTAGATTTGTTGCAGGGCAGGCAAGAGTTTGAAACCTGCCAAGGCATAGACGGCAAGTACAGGAAGGACTTGGCTCAGTACGCCATCGTGCATTTTCAGTAGCACCAGTACCAAGCCTATCATGGCGCCGAAGGCGATAAGTTCCATGAAATAGCGCGGGGTTTGGCTAAGGGTGTTGTTAACTGCTTGCGCTCTTGCCTGGGTTTTTCCGCTTTCGTTGAACTGGTCAATAAAATCTTGGGTGCGATTAAGCAGCAGAATATCTCTAATCCCGCCAAACCCTTCGTTCATCAGCCGGAAGCGCAGCGTGCTGGTCTCTGAAAGGCGCTCTCCGTTAATCAGCAGGCGGTTTTTAACCAAGCGGTAAATAATCACATAACCACTTATAAATATTGCCAGCCCGGTAATCGCGATTACAGGGCTATAGAGCAAGATGCTGGTGCCAATCAGGATAGCCAGCACTAGGCGGGCATTAAGTTGCATCAAAGGTTGCAAGATGCTGTGCGTCACCCGGCTGCTCTCAGTGGTCACCTGCTTGGTGAGCTGGGCACTGCTGCCGCTGGCGTGGAACAGCCAGTCTTGGTTCAGGTAGTGGGTGTAGAGGCGATCGGAAATTTCCGTACCTGTTTGCATGGCGAAAAGTGATAGTCGCCAGGTAGTGATGATGGAGATTGCCGAAGCCATTCCCAGGGCAACCAGCACGCCTAGCCCTGTTGCAAATAAGAACTGGTTGGTGCTTTGCAAGCCGCTGAATTGGTAGATGGTGGCAATAGTATGGTTAGTTTCTATCAGCTTGGGTTCGGCTACCAGTGCCATAAAGGGGCCGATTGATGCGATTCCAAAGAGCTCCATTACTGCCATCAGTATTACCAGCACTTGCAGGCCATAAAAACGCTTGCGCTGCTCGGGGGTGAGAAGCTGGAAGAGTTGTTTGATCATTTGGGCTGCTCTTCCTGAGGGTGCTGGCTGGCTTCGGTCTTCAGCTCTTCAATTTCCTGCTTCAGTATTTCGTATTCGTGTATTTTTTTCTTCAGGAAGTTGCGCGTCAGTTCAGCCTTGGCTGTAATGCCCGCTGGTGTCAACAGGTAGGCATATGCCAGCTTGTTCTCACTATTCCTGAAGTTCTGCATTTTGATCAGTCCTTTACCAAGCAAAGCGCGCATGCAGTAGTTGGTTTTTCCCAGGCTGATGCCCAAGGCTTGTGCCAGTTCGCGCTGGTTCATGCCGGGGTCGGCTTCCAGCAGACGCAGCACTTTCAGGTGGTGTTCTTCGTAAGGGGAGTCTTGCTGCATAGGGAGGGGAGGTACCATTCAGGCACGCTACCGCCGTGCTGTGACACGGTCAGCAAGCGCCAGTGGTGTTCATGGGTTGAACGCGATCATACCTCAATAGGCTATATGGCCGATAGTAAGGGAGAGGCTTGCGTAGGAATCAGGTAGGATTTTGTTGTTTAAAGCGGCAAAATCTGCCCTAAATTAATCAACCCGACTTGGGGGTGGCCCTGCTACGCAGTAGTTAGCGAATGCCGGTCTTTTGGTGCGGATTTTGTAAGCGCGGGTACATTACAAGCGTTGATATGTGCGACCGGCGCTTAACGAGTTTGCACCGGTTCTGGCTGGGATCGGTTTGGAGCAGGCGCACCACTTTTAAACGGTGTTCTTCGTATGGGGGCTTGCCTCATCGGAGTGGAGGATTATTCAGGTACGCCAGCGCCATGGGTTAACGCGATCAGAAAATTGCAACAAAGCACGTTATGACGGTTTACCCCGGCGTGCTTATCAAGCCTTGCGTTCATGTATAAAGGGCGAGATAAAATATATAATTATTCCAATAAAAATAAAGGTAAATCCTAGAACGGTGAATGAATTTATGGCAGACATAAAGGATTTCAGGGACGAGTTTAATGTTTCTTTTTGGTATTTTGCTAGCCTGCAGTCTGCAACGTATGCTTGGTTTAGCGACAAGCAATCGGAGTCATCAAGAGGTTTTTCAATCATTGATTCGACGGCGAACTGCAGTTCGTGTGCCCTCAGGTCTTTTTCGTAAAGGAAGGGAGTAAGCTGTGTTATGGCTATTGCTGCAGCACTAGCCATAATGCCCCCCAATTTTAAGAAAAATGTATAACTCTGTTTAGAGGTAATAGTTTGAATTATTTTCTCTATGATTTTTGACATTTTCGAAGTGGTATGGGTTGATTGTTAAATTGTTGTTTTATTCTATCGAGCTGGTTTGCGATTGCAAGAAATAAAGTTATTTTATTTGGCTGGCCTGAACTATTCTAGCCATGTGTTCGCTATATGTGGATTGTGATTGTATGTACAACCTCTGGTTCTGATTGCATCGGATGATCATTCTACTGATTCCACCCTTCGCATTCTTTCTGATTTTCAAAAGCGTAGTCGGGTGAATCCGGTCACCCTTATTCAGGGGCCGGCGGTGGGGTTTGCGGGTAACTTCATGGCGCTAACCCGTTATGCGCAAGGCTGGGCCGATTGCTACGCTTGGTCTGACCAGGATGACATCAGGCATGAAGACAAGCTTGAACGCGCCGTGGCCTGGCTGCGTAGGGGGCCGGCCGATGTGCCCGCGCTGTATTGTGGCCGCACACAGTTGGTGAGCGAAGAGAACAACGAGCTGGGTTTATCGGTGTTGTTCAGCAGGAAGCCGACCTTTGCCAATGCCTTGATGCAAAACATTGGCGGCGGCAACACCATGGTGTTTAACGAAGCGGCTTGCCGCCTGCTTGCAAAAACGTTTGTGGGTACCGAAGTGGTGGCCCACGACTGGTGGGCCTACATCATTATTATGGGCGCCGGCGGGCGGGTGTTTTACGACGCCAACCCTTGCTTGCGGTACCGGCAGCATGGGCAAAACCTCATCGGCTCGAATGTGGGCTGGTCTGCCCGTATGGTGCGTGTCAGAAAACTGTTTGAAGGGCGGCTGAAAGATTGGAACGAAACGAATATCCGGGCCTTGGAACAGCACATAGAATGCCTGACGCCTGAAAACAGGAAGATTCTGTACGACTATGCCCGGGCCCGGCAGAGCGCATTGCCCCGGCGTTTGCTGGAAGTCAGGCGTTGTGGTGTGCACCGGCAAACACTGCTGGGCAACCTGGGCCTGTTATTGGCCGTTGTCCTCAAGAAAATATAGCAAAAGGGTTTCGTTTTTTATGGGTGCTTCGACATGAAAATCTTGCTGACCGGCAGAAATGGCCAGTTGGGTTATGAGCTGTTCCGCGTGCTGCCCGCGCTGGGCGAGGTGGTAGCGCCCGCTTCCAGTGAATGCGACCTTTCCGACGCAGAAGCTATTCGTCGCTGGGTGCGTGCGGCACAGCCCGATGTCATTGTGAATGCCGCCGCCTACACGGCGGTGGATCAAGCCGAGCGAGAACCTGAACAGGCACAGGCAGTCAATGCCGTGGCCCCGGGCATCCTGGCTGAAGAAGCTGCGCGTCTGGGGGCGCTAATTGTGCATTATTCAACCGACTATGTGTTCGACGGCAGTAAAGTGGGCAGTGCCTATACGGAAGCCGATGCCCCCAACCCGCTTAACCAGTATGGCGCCAGTAAATTGGCGGGCGAACAGGCGGTGGCTCGGGCCAACCCGCAGCACCTTATTTTGCGCACCAGTTGGGTGGTGGGCAGCCATGGCAATAATTTCCTGAAAACCATGCTGCACCTTGCAGCGGAAAAAGACGAGCTTCGTGTGGTGGCCGACCAGTGGGGCGCGCCGACATCCGCTGCCTTGTTGGCGGATGTCACGGTTCAGCTGCTGCGCCACTACCAACAGCAGCCGCAGGCCTTCCCTTACGGCCTGTACCACTTGGCTGCCGGTGGTGAAACCAACTGGCATGAATATGCCTGCTATGTGGTGGAAAAAGCCCGCCACGCGGGCAAGGCGCTGCGTGTGTCGGCAGAGGCCATTCACCCGATTCGCACCGACGAATACTCATCACCGGCGCGGCGCCCGCTGAATTCCCGCTTGTCTACTATCCGCTTGCAGCACGCGTTTGGTGTACGCCTGCCGGATTGGCGCGAGGGTGTCGACGGTGTGCTGGAACAGCTGTTGTGAGTATGCGCTTGCTGAGTGAAATAGGCTGGACTGCAGCGTAATTACGCTACTTTCTCCGACGTGTTTTCTTTCTCTGCTGCGATGTATTTTCGCAAAATGCGTCGTGTTTCGGCGTCTGCGAAGCGACGTAACACTTGCCGCATAAGGGGTTGGTACGACATCCCGTGATGTTTTGCGATCATCTTGAAGTCGCTAATCAGTGACTCTTCCAGGCGAATTGAAATTGCTTTCAAGCTGAGCGACTCGTTGATCAGGCTTTCCAAGTCTTCATCATCGACCCGCACGTGGGCTTCGTCTGCGCCCAATAGGCGGTTTTCCCAGTTTTCAGCAGTACTCTTGATCTTAGGCCTCGTCATTGTTTTCTCCATACTTCTTGTATATACGAATTTCTTCGTCGTTCGGCGTATAAGCCGTTTTAATATCTAACCCTGTGGCATAAGGGACGAAGCAAATTTTCAGGCGCAACCCATAGTCGGTTTCAGAGATGAACCAGCGTGTAAGCGGGTTTGTAAGGTTCTCTTCTCTATCGTCAACCAAGAATTTGCCTGTTCTGTTTGCAAAGCACTGGGCGATATCCTCCTCAGTAATCGGAGGGTTCTTTTCGGAAAGCTTGGCTTTTATGCGACCGTTGATGCGGAGCTTCATTGTTATCGATATACCTAAGCCAGAGCTTTTTATTGTATATACGACTGGCTGTTAGAGCAACTTTGGGGCGTTGTTTGCTGGTATCGAGCAGACCGTTCTGCGGCTACAACGGCTGCACCTGCCCAATATCCACTTGCACGGATTGCGGGCGGCCCAGCATGTGCAGCAGCAGGGTGACGCGGTCTTTTGATACCGCCTGCACCAGGGCTTGAATGCCCGCTAACGGAGACGCCTGTATTTCGACGGTCATGCCGGGTTTGAAGGGGGCGATGTCGGCCAGTTCGGCGTTTTCGCGCTGGGCCTCTGCTTGCCGGATGGCTTGTACGGCTTCGTCGGCCAGGGTGGCGGGTTGCTGGCCCGGCTTGCTGTACTAGGCTGACAGCTTCTGATCCCACCGCCAGGCGTCTTGGCACATGTCTTCTAGGCCTAGCTTGGCCGTCCACCCCAGCGTTTGCGGGTGAGATTGGCAATAGGGTTGCTCCTTATGAGCCACAGCGCAGCAAGGGCGGACAGAAAAAAAGGCCCGCAGAAGCGGAAGATGAGGAAATGGTTTGCTTGCTCTTGATACTACGTTCCAGTATCATTGGAATGATGAAAGCCAAGCACCGCAAGACGCTCGAACTGATCTTCTCCCGGCCCACGCCGGCGGGCGTCAAATGGAATGACGCGGTTGCGCTATTTGTGGAGCTGGGTGCCGAGATTACCGAGCGAGAAGGCTCCCGGGTAGCTGTGTTTTTGTTCGATCAGGTCAAGGTCATGCACCGCCCGCACCCTTCTCCCGACATGGATAAGGGCGCCGTCGCTTCAGTGCGCCGCTGGCTTGAAGAAAACGGAGTGAAACCATGAAGAATGTGATGATGATCGGCGGCCACAAAGCTGTCATTAGCTATGACCCGGACATCGAAATGTTCCGGGGCGAATTCATCGGCCTGAACGGTGGCGCGGACTTCTACGCATCCGATGTGGCCGGGCTGCATCGTGAAGGCGAAATCTCCCTCGCCGCTTTCATGGACGAATGCGCTAAGCGTGGTATCGAGCCTCGCAAGACCTTCTCCGGAAAGTTTGTGCTGCGCGTCAGCCCCGACATTCACCAAGCCGCTGCGGTCGCCGCTGCGGCCAGCGGAGAAAGCCTCAATCAGTGGGTTGCCGGGGCTATTCAGGAAGCTGCTCACGCCTGACGCCCAAAGAATAGCCCCACTGAAGTGAGGCTGCGTGGAGCGGTGAGCGAGCATGAAAAAGGCGACTCCCGAGCATCGCGGTGAGTATCCGTCGCAGTGGGTGGCGGTGCCCGCCAGTTACGCAAGGTGCTGTGCGAGCGGTTCCCACGGATTGATGAGCGGAACCCCGGTCGCCTGAAAATCCGCCACATTGCGTGTCACCACCGACATTCCATGTACCAGCGCTGTAGCGGCAATGAGCGCGTCGCGTTCGGCGCGTTTGTCGGGAACATGCAGCCGGGCGCAGCGTTGTGCGACTGAGGTATCTATAACCAGAGTCCGCTCAGAAAATTCCGGTAGCACCTGCAGGTCAAGCCATGCGCGTAACGCAGCCCCCTGTGCGGGATCTTTGCGCTCGATTGAAAGCACGCCAAGTTCGAGTTCAAGAATGGTGATGACCGAGACGAAGAGGTGGGAGGCGTCAACGCTTTCGGCCCACGCGGCAACATTAGCATGAGCTTTGCCCGAGCGTACTTTGCGCAACTCAGACAGTACGTTGGTATCGAGGACGTACATCATGAGAGATCGGCGGGCTGGGTGTCAATGTCCAGGCGAGGAGGTTCAAATTCGATGTCAACGCCTTCCGGCATCGCCAAGGCATCGGCAATGTTGCGCCGCTGTTTTATCAGTTGTTGATAGTCTTCGAAACTTAGCAGCACATGCGCGGGCTTGCCGCGATCTGTGATGAACACCGGGCCATTTTTGGTTGCCTTCTTTGCGCGCGTCACATCCTGGTTCAGTTCGCGACTGGATAAGGTAGTGATGGTCATATCTCACTCCATGTAGTGGTACGCGTTGTAGGTACATTACTACGTCTGTGGTGGTGAGGCAATAGTGCGGATTTACGTGGAAGCACTATGCATAGTGGTTATAACGGCTGCACCTGCCCGATATTCGTTTGCCCACAGCGAACCAATGCCTTCGGTAAATTTCGTGCATACGGTAATGAGCATTTTTAGTGCGCAAAGCCATGGCCATTTTGACGTTTCGCATGTGCAGCTGAGTTGCTCCGAGAGGTATGTGCCAAGCGCCTTCATGCCATAGCAGTGCGGTTTTCTCTTGTGCGCCGGCTAGCGAGAAGCGGAAGTCGTCAGTGTCGCCGAATATACCGTTCATCCAAATATCAAGGACGTTCATTACCAGGCCTCAATGGAATCTTCGAAGGGGCGGCGAGGTTCAACAGCCAACTGAGTATCCAGGACGGACAGCACTTCATACACTCTTGCGAAAGCGAGCCCGGAAGCGTCCTTTTCCATGCGGGAAACCGCTTGCTGAGTCGTGTTCAGCTCACGAGCGAGCATGGCCTGGCTCCACCCTTTTTCTTCTCTAAGAGCGCGGATGAGCTGTGAAAGTTGTTCGACTTTCAATAAGGGGACCGGTTTCATGGCCATGCCCTGCAACAAGTTAGGATGAGTGGACCGCAAATGGCGGGGTATTGGGTATAGGGTGTGATTCGTTTACGTCAAATATGTTGTAATCGTGAGATACATCATAAATGATGTAATTGCAGATTACAACAAATAAGGTGTGAATGGGCTGGCAGAGCGGAACTTAGTAGCCATTGCCCGTCAGAGACTGGCACTGAAGGACACCGCCGTCGAGGTGCATATTGAGCAAATCTGAACTCGTTAAGGGTTTGCGATATCGCCTGAAATGCAGTCCCGAAGCGCCTGCCTAGTGTAATAGGTTGGACGGCAGCGCGATTACGCTACTTTTTCCGACGTGTTTTCTTTCTCTGCTGCGATGTATTTTCGCAAAATGCGTCGTGTTTCGGCGTCTGCGAAGCGACGTAACACTTGCCGCATAAGGGGTTGGTACGACATCCCGTGATGTTTTGCGATCATCTTGAAGTCACTGATCAGCGACTCTTCCAGGCGAATTGAAATTGCTTTCAAGCTGAGCGACTCGTTGATCAGGCTTTCCAAGTCTTCATCATCGACCCGCACGTGAGCTTCGTCTGCGCCCAATAGGCGGTTTTCCCAGTTTTCAGCAGTACTCTTGATCTTAGGCCTCGTCATTGTTTTCTCCATACTTCTTGTATATACGAATTTCTTCGTCGTTCGGCGTATAAGCCGTTTTAATATCTAACCCTGTGGCATAAGGGACGAAGCAAATTTTCAGGCGCAACCCATAGTCGGTTTCAGAGATGAACCAGCGTGTAAGCGGATTTGTAAGGTTCTCTTCTCTATCGTCAACCAAGAATTTGCCTGTTCTGTTTGCAAAGCACTGGGCGATATCCTCCTCAGTAATCGGAGGGTTCTTTTCGGAAAGCTTGGCTTTTATGCGACCGTTGATGCGGAGCTTCATTGTTATCGATATACCTAAGCTAGAGCTTTTTATTGTATATACGACTGGCTGTTAGAGCAACTTTGGGGCGTTGTTTGCTGGTATCGAGCAGACCGTTCTGCGGCTACAGGGGCTGCACCTGCCCAATATCCACTTGCACGGATTGCGGGCGGCCCAGCATGTGCAGCAGCAGGGTGACGCGGTCTTTTGATACCGCCTGCACCAGGGCTTGAATGCCCGCTAACGGAGACGCCTGTATTTCGACGGTCATGCCGGGTTTGAAGGGGGCGATGTCGGCCAGTTCGGCGTTTTCGCGCTGGGCTTCTGCTTGCCGGATGGCCTGTACGGCTTCGTCGGCCAGGGTGGCGGGTTGCAGGCCGAACATGACTAAGCGGCTGACGCCGATGGTGGAACGCACGGTGGATAGCGATTGTTGGGGCCGGGTGGGGCGCAGGAACAGGTAGCGGGGGAACATGGGTTCGTGCGCGGTGTGTGCGGGCCGGCCGGCCCGGCGAGACTTTTTGAAGACTTTGAAAAGCGGCAGGTAGGCTTCAAAATCTTGCCGCCGCAAGTGCTCCAGCGCGATCGCTTCTTGGCGAGGCTTGGTGTGAACGACATACCAGGCGGTGGCGGGGTGAGTCATGGCTGTTCAGACATGTTAGCAAATGGGTTTGTTGACCGCAGCCGCAGTGTGTTGCAAAACAGAGCAGTCAATATAGTAAGGATGCTACCCCAGGTGGAACTTTACAATGACAGCCAGGTTTTCTGCGGCTTTGCTGGCGGATGTGTCAGCTCATCCTGTGCGCGACTATCGCCCGTATCAGCAGCCACCGGAAAATTTCTTCTACGGGCTTTATTATCTGGCTGTCCGCGGCAAAGCCCGTTGCTGTAACCGGGCAGCCCGCAGCCCCTGTTCTGAAGTCACCTCCATGAAAATTACACCGCTAGCCATTCCAGACGTTTTGCTGATTCAACCGGAAATTGTGGGCGATGAGCGCGGGTTTTTCTTCGAAAGCTATAGTCAGCGCCAGTTCGATGCGTTGATCGGCCGGCGCATTTCCTTTGTTCAGGATAACCATTCGCGTTCGGTGAAGAATGTGCTTCGGGGGCTGCACTACCAAATTCGGCAATCGCAAGGCAAGCTGGTGCGGGTGGTGCAGGGCGAGATCTTCGATGTGGCGGTGGATATCCGCAAAAGCAGCCCGACATTTGGCCAATGGGTGGGCACGCGTTTAAGTGCTCAGAACAGGCATCAGCTTTGGGTGCCGGAAGGCTTTGCCCATGGTTTTGTGGTGTTGAGCGACGTAGCTGAATGTTTATACAAGGTCAACGATTACTACGCCCCCGAGCACGAGCGCATTATTGCCTGGGACGATGCGGACATTGGCATTGATTGGCCGTTGAGGGGTGAGCCGGTGCTTTCCGCAAAGGATAAAACCGGCATCCGCCTGGCGGACGCTGAAGTGTTTGCCTGAACTTCGAGCCACCGTAACGGCCCGGTAATCCCCGTCTTGCAAGCGCTACTTGCTTATACCGGGGTTAAAGCGTCACGCTCCAGGGGTCAATGATCTCAAGGCGGCAGTCCACAAAATCCTTGACGTTGCGTGTAGCAAGCCGTGCGCCGCGAGACTGGGTGATGGCTGCGATCATGGCGTCGAACTGGCTGATAGGCTTACCACTGTTTTTACGTTCTGCGGCAAGTTCGGCATAGTGATCAGCGGCTTCGTTGTCGAATCCCAAGACTTGTCCGCTAAGGTCATGCGTAAAAATCTGCCGGATTGCGGCAAGCAGAGCGGTTTTGCGCGGCCCTTCAGGCAGCAATTGTGCGCCGTAGAGTAATTCCGCCCGTGTCACCGTAGTGGTGAACAGTGTGGTGCGCGGCTGCGCTGCCAGCCAGGATATGACATGCTCATCCGGCACCGGGCGCAGAATCTCGGATAGTACGTTGGTGTCCAGGATGATCATGCGTCAAAATCCGGCGCAGTACGGATCGCTTCTCGGGGGGCCAGCTCAAGCTCAACGCCGCCCAACGGACGGATACGCGACCGGATCGCTTCGACGAGCGATTGGCCTTGCCCGGGTTGTGCGGAAAGCGCCGAACGAAGGATGTCCCGTGCTTCTTCTTCCATCGAGCGGCCATGCATCGCAGCCTGCACACGCAAGCGTTTTTTGAGCTGCTCGTCTATGTTCCGGATGGTCATTGTCGTTGCCATGATCTGCCTCCGTTAGTCAATGAATTTATTTTAGTCAATGACTAACTACGGATCAAGTTTCTGCCATTAGCGTTGATTTCACCCGGCGCTTTCCGTCAAGCGAGGCAATATCAACACGGCGCCGAGGGGCCGGAGTTCTTTACGGCTGCTGATCCCACCGCCAGGCATCTCTGCACATGTCTTCCAGCCCCAACCTGGCCGTCCACCCCAGAGTTTGTGTGGCGTGGGTGACGTCGGCCCAACAGGCGGCGATGTCGCCGGGGCGGCGGGCGGTGATCTGATACGGAATGTCCTGGCCGCTGGTCTGCGCGTAAGCCTGAATCATTTCAAGCACCGAATAGCCTTTTCCAGTGCCCAGGTTCGTGGTGAGCAGTGCTTGCGGAAGCGACTGGCAATAGTCCAGGGCCGCTTTATGGCCTTCGGCCAGATCCATGACATGTATGTAGTCGCGCACCCCTGTGCCGTCTGGGGTGTCGTAATCGTTGCCGAAGACATTCAGCCGCGGGCGTTGCCCGGTGGCGACTTGCGCGACGAACGGCATCAGGTTGTTGGGAACGCCTTGGGGCGATTCGCCAATCAGCCCGCTGGGATGCGCGCCCGCCGGGTTGAAGTAGCGCAGGCGCGCGATGCGCCAGCCCGATTCGCTGTGGTAGAGGTTCTCCAGAATGTCTTCAACCACCAGTTTGGTATGCCCATAAGGGTTGGTGGCCGAGCGCGGGTGGTCTTCCGTCAGGGGCAGTTTTTGCGGGTCGCCGTAGACGGTGGCGGAAGACGAGAAAATGAAGGTGCGCACCCCTGCCTTCTGCATGGCTTGCAGCAGAGTGACGCTGCCGTGGATGTTGTTGTCGTAATAGGCCAGCGGAATTTGTGTGGATTCCCCTACGGCTTTTAAACCCGCAAAGTGCATGACGGCCTGGATGGGGTGCTCTGCAAACAGGCGATCCAGCAGCGCCGCATCGCGAATATCGCCTTCCACGAAGCCTGGCCGGGTGCCGGTGATAGCCGCAATGGCGTCCACCACTTCGGGGCGGCTGTTGCAGAGGTTATCCAGAATCAATACATCGTGCCCGGCTTGTTGCAGGGTAACGGTAGTGTGGCTGCCGATAAAACCGGTGCCGCCTGTGACGAGAATCATGACGTGCTGGGAATGGGGTTGGGATGGAGGGATTGTAGCGGCTGGCGGGTGTTTTCCCTCATGGATGATTGTTGGTTGGGGTGGTTCTTGTAGAACGGCGGTTTTTATACATTAGGTAGCTCGGTATGACTATATCGGGGTACCTTCATGAACCAGAATCATCCAGCACCACCCGCGCGACCCGTTGGGGCGATCAAGTGCGATCCGCGGCCTGGTCAGCTGTCGCTATGCAATGATGTGGTTTTCAAGACGCTGTTCAGCAAGCAGCTGGCTTTGCTGAGTGATCTGATCAATGCAGTACGGCACGATTTTCCTCCTCTTGTGGTGCGGCGCATTCTGAACCCCAGCATTCTGCCTTCGGACCTGACGGGCAAAGAGATCGTGCTCGACATTCTGGCCGAAGACACCGAAGGTCGCCGCGTGGGAATTGAAATGCAGTTAGGGCGTTTCCGGCATTGGCCAGAACGAAGTGTGTATGGGCTGGCCCGCAACCTGGCGGGGCAATTGCAGGCAGGCGCTTCACATTGCGGGACGACGCGCGCCCGGACATACAGTTGGGCGAAGCCCTGCAACTGCATATAATCGAGCTACGGAAGGCCGAGCGGCTGCGCACTGTTCACGAGCCACTACGCGCCTGGATTACTTGTCTGCTGCACAATCGAGACGAGGTTGCCATGAGCACAATTTCCCATCCCCCCGTCAAAGAGGCGTTGGAACACCTGAAGCACATGTATTCCGACGAAGAGTTCCGCCTGTTGGTTGAACGCCGCGAGCAAGGTCTGGTGGATGCTGAAGATATGTTGGATTATGCGCGGCATGAAGGCGCGGTTGCCAGCGTGGCGACCCAGATCACCCATAAGTTCGGCCCGCTACCAGACTGGGCCAGCGCCCGTCTGACGCACGCCAGCGACGCCGATCTGAAACGCTGGACGCTGCGGGTTCTTGATGCCCAGAACCTGGAAGATATCTTTGCTTAGCTTGTAAATATTGTGCGTTCGCCCCGTGTTACCCTATTTGGATGAAAGCACGTTTCCTGTTGGAACGTGCTTTTTCGATTCCATTGAACAAAACCAAGGGAGAGCGCCGCGTGATGACCTTGCCGGCTTGCAAACACCTTAGCCGGGGCGCATTGTCCCGGGTTCTGGTAATGATTCTCTTTTCCATGCTGCTTGCGCTGGTGCTGGCGTCGCCTTCTGTGGCGCAGTCGGTCAGCGGCGAGGCAGTGGCGCCATCAGGCCCTGAAGCCTCAGCGGCAACGGATGGCGTTTCTTATTCTGCCCTGGCCGACACCCTGGAAGACCCGGCTGCGCGCGACAGGCTTGTCGAGCAGTTGCGGGTTCTGGCGCAAGCCCAGGCCGAGACGCAGGCGGCCGACGCAGCGCCGGTTGAGCCGCCCGCTTCGGGGATTGCCGTGCTGTCGCAGCGAGTGGGCGGCGCGCTGCAGGATTTGACGGCCCAGTTGGGCAGCGATATTGATCAGACCGTGCACGCATTCTCGCGCATCGGTTCCAGCAGCGGGGTGACAGAAGGCAAGCTGGCTTCCTGGATGCCGGCTTTGCGCGTGCTGGCCCTGGTGATTGCGGCCACCTTGCTTGCCTACGCTGTGTTGCGGGCCATTGCGGGCCAGTTGTTCGGCCGCTTGAATCGCTGGATCGAACGCCAGCCTGTTCACGAGGCGGAGCGCGCGCGGCAGGCCGATGGGGGGCTGTCGGGCGATGCCTCGCCTTCGGTTTCCCCGCCACCACCGCACTTTCCCCACCATCGTCGATTACGCCTGACACTCAGTCGCAAGTTGCTGGGTGTCATGCTGGCTTTGGTGGTGGATGTCGGTGCCACGTTATTGGCGGTGCTGGCTGGTTATGTCGTGACGGCGGCGCTGGCGGATCATTCTCGTGCCAGCGGCACGTTCGCTTTCCAGTTCCTGACCGCCTTTGTGCTGATCGAAGTGGTGAAGGCCCTGTCGAGAGCGGTCTTTGCCACGCGTTACGATCACCTGCGCTTGCTGAATTTGCAGCCGGAAACGGCCACTTACTGGAATCGCTGGATTTCCCTGCTCATCGCTCTCACGGGGTACTGCCTGCTGGTGGTGGTGCCGCTGGGACAGGCTGTGCTGGCGCCTTCTGTGGGACGGTTGATCGGGCTGGTCATCATGCTGGGCGTCTACATTACCGCGCTGCGCGTAGTGTGGAGCCAGAAGGCAACGGTACGGACGGGTTTGCTGCGGCGGGCGGAAGCCACTGACGTTTCGCTGTTTGGCACTTTGCTGCGGGCTTTGGCGCGTACCTGGCACTGGCTGGCGTTTGCGTATCTCACCGTGCTGCTGGTGGCCAGCCAGGCTGAACAGGCCGCGGCGCTGGCCTTCATGATGTCGGCGACGGCGCAATCGGTCCTCGTGATTGTGGCGGGCCTGTTGCTGACCGCGGCGTTGTTGCGCCTGGAGTGGCGGCATATCAATCTGCCGGAACACTGGAATCGCAATTTCCCTTTTCTGGAGCGGCGAGTCAACAGTTACAAGACGCCTGCTCTGCGAGGCATCCGCCTGATTCTGGTCATCGTGGTTTCCCTACTGGTGCTGGATGCCTGGCGGGTCTTCGACATGGCCGGATGGTTGGGCTCTGAGCAGGGCAGCGCCACGGTGGCCCTGGTCGTGCGGGTGAGCATTGTGTTGGCGACCGCAGCGCTGGTCTGGACAGTGCTGGCCAGCATGATTGAACATCGCGTGGGCGCCAGCGATGTGCGCCGGGCCAGCGAGCGCGAGAAAACCCTGCTGATGCTGTTCCGTAATGCCGCGGCAATCGTCATCGTGACTATGACGGTGCTGGTGGTGCTGTCGCAGATCGGCATTGACATCGGGCCGCTGATCGCAGGGGCTGGTGTCGTGGGCCTGGCCATTGGTTTTGGGGCCCAGAAACTGGTGCAGGACGTCATTACCGGCGTCTTCATCCAGCTTGAAAACGGCCTGAACCAGAACGACACCGTGGAAGTGGCGGGGCGTTTTGGCACGGTGGAAAAAATCACTGTGCGTTCGGTCGTGATTCGCACGCTGGACGGTGGCTACCACCTGATTCCCTTTTCCGCCATTGATACCGTCAGCAACCACACCCGCGACTTCGGCTACCACTACGCCGAGTACAACATCGCGCACCGCGAAGACGTGGATCAGGCCATGGCCCAGCTGCGCTTGGCCTTCGACGACCTTATGCAAGACTCCGCGCTGGCCAAGGAAGTGCTGTCCGACATCGACATCCCCGGCGTCACCGCCTTGAACGAACGCGGCTTCAGCGTGCGCGTGCTGATCAAAACCACCCCGGGCAACCAGTGGATGATCCAACGCGCCTTCAACCGCCTCGTGAAACAACGCTTCGACGCCGCCGGCATCGAAATCCCCTACCCACACACCGTGTTGCACTTTGCGGATGCTGAAAAGGGGTCTGTCCCGGTTTAAGGTGTTTGTCAGGTGTGAGGGAAGTGTCCCACCCGGGGTAGCGAAAACTGCATTATTTGCTACGCTGGATTGTCTGCCGTTCAAGGAGGGTGGACATGCCTCGGGGTACGCGTTTGGTATTGCCGAATGTGCCGCTGCACATCACGCAGCGGGGGAATAATCGGCAAGCTTGTTTCCACACGTTGATGGACTACCGCTGTTATCTCAAGTGGTTGGGCGAATATGCGGAGCAAACGGGCTGCCGCATTCATGCCTATGCGTTGATGACCAACCACGTGCATCTACTGGTGAGTGCGGATACCAAGACAGCGCCGTCAGCAATGATGAAGGCGTTGAGCCAGCGGTACTCACAGTATTTCAACCGGGTCTACAAGCGTACGGGTACGTTGTGGGAAGGCCGATTCCGTTCTTGCGTGGTCGATGCTGAAGATTACCTGCTGGCTTGCATGCGTTATATCGAACTGAATCCGGTGCGGGCGGGCATGGTGAAGCATCCGGCCGATTATCTCTGGTCGAGCTATCGCGCCAATGCGCAGATGAAGGAATGCACGCTTGTTGAGCCGCATGAGGTTCTGATGCGTTTGCGTTCACACTCGCGCCGAATGCAAGGCACGGGCGCTTATTGCGACCTCTTCCGCGATGAATTGAATGCCGACATCGTGCGTGAAATTCGGCAAGCAACAGGCGGCAATTATGTCGTTGGCAGCGCGAAATTCAGGAAAGCCATCGAAGCCACCCACCGCCGCCGAGCCAAGCCACTCAGAGCCGGCCGCCCTCGCAAAGCAGCGAAAATTGGGGTCTGTCCCGGTTTCAGCGAGCTGTAAGCTTACAAGTACCTGAAACCGGGACAGACCCCTTATGTTTTCAACCAATCTGCTTGCACAATAAAAATTTTGTGTTATAGTTATGGACTTGGATACGCACTAGGCGGTTCAAGCAAAGCGGGAATAGCTCAGTTGGTAGAGCGCAACCTTGCCAAGGTTGAGGTCGCCGGTTCGAGACCGGTTTCCCGCTCCAGAATTTCAAAAAAGGCTCAAGCTTCGGTTTGGGCCTTTTTTTCGTGCCCATTCCTTACAACAACCTTAAACCGGGACAGACCCCATTCCCACCGTATAATGTCCCGCTGGTTTCCATGGGTTCCCTAACCCCATCCATCAAAAAGGTTGTCATGACTCCTGTTTCTGTCCCGCAGTCGCGGGTGCCGTTTTATCTTGCGCTGCTGGTTGCGTTCCATATCTTCATCATCATTGCCAGCAACTACCTGGTGCAGATTCCCATCGATCTGTTTGGCTTTCACAGCACCTGGGGCGCGTTTAGTTTTCCCTTCATTTTTCTGGCGACTGACCTTACCGTGCGCTTGATCGGCAAGGCCGAGGCGCGGCGCGTGATTACTCGTGCGATGATTCCCGCGTTGCTGGCATCCTATGTGGTGTCGGTGCTGTTCCAGGAAGGCAGTTTCAACGGCTTGGGCGCCCTGAGCGAATTCAATACCTTTGTGTTTCGCATCGCTTTTGCCAGTTTTGCTGCGTATGTATTGGGGCAATTATTGGATGTGCAGGTGTTTGACCGCATGCGTCGCAATTATGCGCAGTGGTGGATTGCGCCTGCGGTTGCATCGATATTCGGGCAGGCGCTGGACACCTTGGCCTTTTTCAGCATTGCGTTCTGGCGCAGCAGCAACCCCTTCATGGCCGCTAACTGGGGGGAAATCGCCCTGGTGGATTACGTCATCAAACTGGGGGTGAGCCTGCTGTTCTTTGTGCCCATGTATGGGGTGGCGTTGAACGCCATTGTGCGCACAATCAAGCGGCGGGAAGCGCTGGCGGGTGTTTAGCCGCTACAAGAAAGGAATTCCGAGAATCGCCTTGCCACTTAGGGGGCAGCAAGGCGATCAATTTGGCTTATTTCACAGGTTGCATGAAATAAGGCAACGTTTCTTCGTCGACGCGAGGCGTGAATGTGACCTTGTCAGCTTTAACGCCCCAGACTGATGAGAGTTGAAGGACAGGGATGATTGCAAAGTCCTCCAGAACTGTAGCCATGGATTCCTCGAACAATTTGCGGCGCTCTGCGTCATCCAGGGTGCGCATTGCCTTGGCGATCAGTTCGTCGCTTTTCGGGTTAGAGACATGGGATACGTTAAAGGCTCCCAACCCTTTACTACTATCGTTCGTGTGGGCAATCGAAGACATGGTGTATCCCGCTTCGCCACTGACTGATCCCCATCCTGCCATGGTGAGTACGTAGTCACCGCGAGTGCGGGCAGGAACGAATACTGTCCGTGATATGGCGTTTACGCTGGTGTCAATGCCGATGCGGGAGAACATTTGGCCCAGCGCGCGGCATGTGGCGCCGTCGCCTGGTAAACGATCATTGGTGCAATGCAAGGGCAGCTTGAAGCCATCTGGGTAACCCGCTTCGGCCAGAAGTTCTCGTGCGCGGTCCGGGTCGTAGGCCAGTTCCTTGGGGTTGGGGATGGCACCGAAGAACTTGTCATCGATCAACTGATTGGCAGGCTTGGCAAACCCTTCGAGGGCACGCTCTACGATCGCTTTGCGATTGATGGCCAAGGAAAGGGCCTCGCGCACGCGACGGTCTGCCAGGGGGTTGCTAGGCAGCGGATTGCCATTTTTATCGGTGACCAAGTCGCTTTGGGGGCGATGATCAGGGTACAGCAAGAAAACGTAGATGGATTCCCCTTGGATTTCTTGAGTATCCTTGCTGTTACGCAGGCGCTCGACATCTCCGAAGGGCACGTAGTTGACAACGTCTACCCGATTAGACTGCAGTGCGGCGACTCGGGCTGCATCATTGGAAATTTCAATGAAATTGACTTTTTCCCAAGGTACTTCTCCGCCCCAGTAGTCGGCGTTACGCTGAAGTTCGAAACCTTCGCGGGCGGTAAAAGAAACCAGTTTGAAGGGGCCGGTGCCTATGGCTGCTTTACCGTTGTTGAAGTCTTCGACCGATGCGTTGCCGATGGATTTTGGAACAATGCCCACCCGAGCGAGATCCTGTGGTAACGCAGGGTTTGGCACGCTGGTTGTGATGTGGATGGTGTGCGGGCCAGTGACTTCGACTTCGCTGATATTACGGGTGTTGATGATTAAGCCGCCATCCGGGCCAGCAGCACCTGGTACACGCTCAAGGGAGAACTTGACGTCTTCTGCGGTCAAGGGTGAGCCATCATGAAACTTGACGCCTTGACGAAGCTGGAACTCCCAGGTGTTATCGTCAACCGGTTTCCAGCTTTCGGCCAGACCAGGCTTGATCTGAAGATTTTCATCAAAGGCCACCAAGGCTTCATAAATATTTTTTACCGCCGCAATCTGGTTGCCCAGTGCCATGTAATGCGGGTCCATGGCTTCAGGGCCTGCCCGAACGCCGATCCTGAGTTCCTCGGCTTGTGCCGCCCCTGACAACATGGATAAAGCCATGGTGACGGCGCCTATTAATGCTTTGGTTTTGATGGGTATCATTGTCGTACTCCTTTGGAAAGATAAGCTGCCTGTGCAGGGTCAGCCGTTCAAGTGGCAAGCGGAGAAGTGCCTGGGGGCGATCTCCTTCAACGTTGGCTCTTCCTCAGCACAACGTGTCATGGCATGGGGGCATCGCGGATGGAACTTGCATCCGCTTGGCGGCTGAAGCGGCGAAGGGATTTCGCCTTTAATTGGAACGAAGGTCTTGCGCCGAGATTGCAGCGTCAGCATATTGCCGAGTAATGCCCGGGTGTAAGGATGATTGGCTTCTAAATAAATCGCGTCGACAGGGGCAACTTCCACGATCTTGCCCAGATACATGATGGCGACCCTGTCGCTAAGGTGCTTCACGACACTTAGGTCGTGGCTAACAAACAGGTAAGTCAGTTGCAAGCGTTCCCGCAATTCCATAAAGAGGTTGAGCACCTGCGCCTGTATGGATACATCCAATGCAGCGACGGCTTCGTCACACACAATGAATTCTGGTTTCATTGCCAAGGCGCGTGCGATACCGATGCGCTGTCGTTGTCCGCCAGAGAACTGATGGGGGTAACGAAATCGATATGACGGGTCAAGACCCGCACTTTCCATCATTTCGCACACATAATCGTCCAAGTTTTCGCGTGAAACTAAGCCGTGGAACAAAGGCCCCTGTCCGATGATTCTTGATATCCTGTGGCGAGGGTTCAGTGACGCATAGGGGTCCTGGAAAATCATTTGTACTTCGGTGATCTGCTTGACTTCCCGATTACCTCGTTGCACTGCAACGGGTTTTCCCCGGTACCTGACGGTGCCAGATGTTGGGGCATGGATGCCTGCCGTGAGGCGAGCCAGAGTGGACTTGCCACAACCAGATTCGCCGACGAGACCCAGTACTTCTCCTCGCGCAATATCTAGGCTGATGCCATTGACGGCATGTACCTGGGGAGCCTGAACTTTAGCGCCCATCAAACGCGCCAGGCGCGCTTCCATTCCCATTGGTAGAGTGAAAACCTTCGTTAGGGAGTCCAGGGAAACAAGGTTCATGCGACCTCCATGGTTTCAGCAGGCTGCCGTTCTGGATGCAAACAGAGCACCTGCTGCCCGTTTGGCCACCGATAAAGCGGCGGCGTGTCCGCGCATTCTGGCGTTGCCTTGAAGCAGCGGCCACGGAACGCACAGCCATCGTCTAGGTTCAAAAGCGACGGAGTCATGCCGGGGATCTGGGCGAGTGGTTCACCGCGCTCTCCTTGCCCCGGCAAGGAACGGATCAGCCCAACGGTGTAGGGGTGTGCCGGGTGATCTAGCACTTGGTCGGTTGTGCCAGTTTCAACAATTTTCCCGGCATACATGACACAAATCCTGTCAGCCAGGCCTGCTACCACCGACAGGTCGTGTGTAATCCAAATCATTGCTACCCCTTCTTCGCGAGCAAGACGCTGGACTTCCGCCAATATCTGACCTTGGATGGTGACGTCTAGGGCGGTGGTGGGCTCATCGGCGATGATCACGTCAGGTCGATGAAGGATTGCGGTCGCGATGGCAACGCGTTGTCGCATGCCTCCCGATAATTCATGGGGGTACGCACGCAGCCTCTCGTCTGGAGCTGGAATACCAGCCTTGACCAATGCCGCACGCGCCCGGGTCAGCGCTTCCTTGCGAGATACTTTTTCATGTACTGTGATAGCTTCAATCATTTGATCGGCGACACGCATCACAGGATTCAAGGTCATCATCGGATCTTGGAAGATCATGGCCATGCGCACCCCGCGTAATTTGCGCAGTTCCGGCTCTTTCATCCCAACTAGTTCGTCGCCAGACAACTGGATGCTGCCTTCTGCGATCCGCCCGGGTGGGTCGATCAGACCCATAATTGAGAAGCCCGTCACGCTCTTACCAGAGCCGGACTCACCCACCAGACCCAGAATCTCGCCACGATGTAGCGTGAAGTCCACACCATTTACCGCTTTGATGCATCCGTGCTCACTATCGAAATGTGTTCGTAGGCCCTCAACTCGCAGGACTTGTGACTCATGTTGGTGATGGATTGGATTCATTTGTTCAACCTCGGATTTAGTACATCGCGCAGTTGGTCGCCGACAAGATTGATGGCTAGCATCAGTATCACAAGAGTGATGCCGGGGTAGATGCTCATCCAATAACGTCCACTCTGCATGTATTCAAAGCCGTTGTAGATCAAGCCCCCTAAAGAGGGCTCAGTCACTGGCAGGCCAACGCCTAGGAAAGAGAGCGTAGCCTCTAGGACGATGGAGCTTGCGATCTGCACAGTGGCCACCACAATCAAAGGCGGCGTCACGTTAGGCAAGAGATGGCCGAACATGATCTTCCGCGTAGGCAGCGGAACGGCAGCAGCGGCTTCGATATACTCTTTTTGCCGCTCAGCGAGCGTGACTCCATGAACGGTGCGGGCAAAATACGCGTACTGAGCGGCCACTAGCGCGGCAATAACCTGAAATTGACCTTGACCAAGCACTGCAACCAGTATCAAGGCGAGCATCAGAGGTGGAAATGAGAGCTGCAGGTCGACGACGCGCATCAACGTGGCTTCTGTGCGCCCACCGAAGTAGCCAGCCAGTAAGCCGATTAGTGAGCCTACGACTAGGGCAAGCAGCCCGCTGGTGAGGCCAATAAAAAGACTCAGGCGCATGCCATAAACGATGGCACTGTAGAGGTCACGGCCGTCAGCGTCCGTGCCAAGTATATGGACATACCCGCCAGAGCCGACCTCGCCGGGTTCGAGGCGAGAATCCATCAGGTCGAGAATCGACTGATCAAACGGGTTCTGCGGCGTGACCCAGGCGGCGAAAACAGACATAAAGACTGCCGTTAGGAGAACGGCGAGCGCTACACAGGCGACCCAGTTCTTTCGATAGCTTTGCCATATCTGGCGCAAGTAACTGTCCCTCGCGGCTGGCGCCCGATGTGTGGTTACGTTCATCGGCGGCTCCCCAGACGGATGCGTGGATCAAGGAAGGAATACATCACATCGACAACGAAGTTAATGACTACGAACATGGCTGCGACAAGGAGGAGGTAGGAGACCACGACGGGTTGATCGAGCGTCCGGATAGAGTCTATGACCAGTTTTCCCGCGCCAGGCCATGAGAAAATGGTTTCTGTCACTACGGAGAACGCCACCATGGCACCGAACTCCATGCCGAGTACTGTCGTGAGCGGGATGAGTATGTTGCGCATCACGTGGTGCGTCAGGATGCGCAGCGGCGGTACTCCCTTGGCGCGTGCGAATTTGACGTAGTCCGAGAGGATCGCTTCGCGCACCCCCGCTCGGGTGAGACGGACGATTAACGCAAGGCGAAACAGCGCAAGATTCAATGCGGGTAGTAGGATGTGATACCAGCCATCCAGCGTGAAGACCGACCATTGCGTGCCCAAAATGGTGACTGTTTCGCCGCGGCCGCCGGAGGAGAACCAGCCTAGTTCAACGGAGAACACCAGGATGAGCATTAGACCCATCCAAAACCCTGGAACGGAAAAAGCCAGGACACTGCCGCTCATGATGAGTTTGGTGAACGTTGAATCGGGCCGATAGCCTGCGTACAGCCCTAGCGGCACACCAACGATGATGGTCATCAGCATGGCGACGATGGCCAACTCCAGAGTGGCTGGTAGGTAGCTCAGGATAAGGCCCAAGGCAGGAACGTTATAGATGAAGGAAAGCCCAAAATCGCCCTGAACGGCGTTACCAAGAAAGTAAAGATATTGTTCCCATAATGGCTTGTCTAACCCATAACGCTCAATGGTGGCTTGGCGTAAAGCTTGGTCAGCCTGAGGGTTAATGAGTATGTCGATAGGGTTGCCGATCGCGTAGACACCAACGAACACTAGCAATGACATGAGGAGCATGACCAGCACGGCTTGCCATGCCCTGACCAAGAAAAAACTTAGCATGACGGCTCACCTTGTCTTCCGCTTGGAATGGAAGCGCGCTTCATTATTTCCCCCCATCGATGACCAGTGTTTGTCCTGTCGTCCAGGCACTGAAATCGGAGGCCAGAAACAACACGGCTGGCGCAATGTCGCTTGCCAACCCCGTCCGACGTAAGGCAATGCCTTGCACGAGAGCATCTTGCCCTGGCTTTCCATAGGCCTCCCATTGCTTTTCTGTAGAGGGGTTGGAACGGACAAAACCGGGAGCGACGCTATTGACGGTGATACCGTGCGGTCCCAGTTCGTGCGCTAATTGACGGGTCAGAGAAATTTGTGCTGCTTTACTCGCAGCATAGGCTTGGATACCGGTTAGGCTGACTCCTAGGCCAGCCATGCTGCTAATCGTGACAATGCGTCCGCGTCCGATGCGCTTCATGCCCGGTGTCACAGCCTGGATACACCAAAACATGCTGTCGCTGTTAACTGCAAAAATTTGGCGCCAGTCTTTCTCTGAAATTTCTTCCAGGGGGCGACCTCGTTGACCGCAGACGCCCCCAGCCACATGGATAAGAACGTCGATATCACCTGCACCCGCGGTGAATTCTCCCACGGCCTCGCGGCTCGTCACGTCAACTACCGCTGTTGTGACGCTGGAATTAGGTGCTTCTGCTAAGCAACGCTGGCGCGTGGCTTCAAGCCTTTCTTCATCAATGTCGCACAGCCAGAGTGTTGCTCCCGCGCTCGCCATTTGTGTGGCGATTTCACGGCCAATGCCTTGGGCTGCTCCGGTGACCATGACGTTGCGCTGATCAAAACTGATTTTCATCGTTAGCCTTCCTGTATCGCGCTACGCAATGTCGCTAGATTGTTCCAATCGCGTTGCATGCCGCCTTCGCACTCATGGATCAATGAGATCAGTTTGGAGGTGAGAGGTGCAGAGATGTGATGTTGTTTAGCGATCTTTACGATGACACCCAATTGTGCATCGACTTCGGTCTTACGGTGACGTATTGCTAAATCACGCCATATGCCGCTATGGGTCTTCGCAGACCGTTTATTGTGGGCCACGAGCGCATCGAGGCTGGCGTGTGCGGCTGTGATGTCCGCGCATTGTGCGTATGCGTCTGGATCAAAACCATCGAACGCTTCCAGTCGGACCCCTTCGTGGTTGGCGATCTCAGCAATTTCTCGTGCCAAGGCAATGAAAACATCTCGGTATTCAGGATTCTCCAGGCATGTCCAGATGGCTTCGTCCGTCAGCGCAGTGGCGTAAAGCATGGCTCCGTAGATCTGCTTGGACCACAGATAACCCCAGATGTTGTTTGTCAGAATTGCTTTGTCATCGAATTTCAGCAGCAAGTTGTGAACGAGGTGAATGCGTTCGGTTGTGCGACCATCGAGCTCGCCCGTTACGACCGCTGCACGACCTCCATAGTGGATGAGGCCGGGGGAAAGATAATCAGCGCCGAAATTGACAAAGCATCCGATAGTGCGTTCATGGCCCAAGAGTTTCGAAATCACGAGTTCATTCAAACCATTCTGAGCTGAAACCACAGCGCCGTCGTCCTTAAGAAACGGACGAATCTGTAGGCATGCCTCCTCGGTATGGTGAGCTTTGACCGCAAGAAAAACCAAGTCGTACTGACCCGAAAGCTCGTCCGGTGAAAAAGCGCGCACCGCTACGCGGCGGGTGACGATGGGGCCTTCAATGCGCAGGCCTTCTTTCTGCATGGCCTGGACGTGATCGTGCGCCTGATCCACAAACGTGACATCGTATCCCTCTGCGACAAAGGCCGCGCCCAGGCAGCCTCCTATGGCGCCCGCGCCCCAAATTAATATTGAAGGGGAAGGCTTGTTGGGAGTCTTCATGCCCAGCCTTTTACTAAGAGTTCACGTGTTTCATTCACGGCTACATCCCACAGTTGCTGCATCTGCGTATCAGACTTTTGGTACGCGCCCCCATAATTCCCATCACCCAGCTTCTCGCGTAGCTCCCGAGGGTGCCATTGACGCAAACGATTTAGATCCACCATGGGCTTGGCGCCCTCTGGCGTGGGGGCATGGGCCAGGCGCGTTATTGGGAAGTTTTCCATCCACGACGCGTGGGAGGCGACAGGGTCTATCTCCTTAACCTTGGCCCATGTGGCCGGAGCGTTCCACCAGTTATGAAATTGAATGCGAAACCCCGTGCGCTGGCTGGCCCATTCCTGAGCCAGCGCAGCGGCTGGCTGGTTGCCACCATGTCCATTGACGATCATGATGCGCCGAAATCCGTGAGTCGCTAGGCTATCGAGCAGGTCTGTCATCAGGTCTAGATAGGTTCTGGTCCGGAGTGAGATCGTGCCTGGGTACTCCATAAAATAGGGCGCCAGACCAAAAGGCACTGCCGGGTAGACGGGGACGCCTAGGGGTTCGGCAGCCTCCACTGCAACCTCCTCCGCCAGGATGGCGTCCACGCATAGACTCAGATAGGCGTGCTGCTCAGTACTTCCGATCGGTAGAACGACTCTGTCATCCTGTTTGAGATATTCTTCTATTTGCTGCCAGTGGCAATCCCGGATCCTCATCTGAACTCCTTTAACGGTAAATAGCGACGTGCAGCCGCCCGTCTGCATGAATACTGCCGCGGTACATGCCTGCCGTATTGAAGGGCATCGTCACATTGCCTTGGGCATCTACCGCCACCAGCCCTCCCAGGCCGCCAAGGGTGGGCTGTTTGTCCATAATGACAAGCCGCGCGGCGTCTTCTAGACTTAAACCCCTGTAACGCATTAAGGCGCAGACGTCATACGCAACAGCACCTCGGATAAAGGTTTCACCTGTGCCGGTGGTGGCCACGGCAGCTGTCGCGTTGTCGGCATAGCAACCGGCTCCGATTACAGCGCTGTCACCCACCCGGCCCGGGCGTTTATTGGTCATGCCACCAGTGGAGTTGGCGGCGGCTAGATTGCCGTGGACATCGCATGCAACGGCTCCGACCGTACCGAACTTGTTGCTGGACACAATGGGGTCGTCTCTCATCATGTCAGCCGCATCGTGGTCCAGAACCAAATGCATGCCGCCTACCCGTTGAACCTCATGGAGTTGAGCAAGGCGCTCGGGCGTGCCGAAATACTCTTGGTCTACCATGTCCAAGCCGCATGCACGCGCGAACTCGTCTGCACTGGCGCCGGCGAGAAATACGTATTGACCTGCGTCCATGACGGCGCGGGCCGCACGGATGGGGTTACGTACATGACGCAACTGAGCTACCGCGCCAGCTTTGAGCGTGCTGCCATCCATGATGGAAGCATCCAACTCGTGCGTGCCTTCGCTCGTGTAGACGGACCCTTTTCCTGCATTGAACAAGGGGCAGTCTTCCAAGTCTCGTACCGCCTGCTCAACCACATCCAGGGCGCTGGCACCTTGGGTGAGTGCCTTCTGACCAGTTAACAGAACGTCTTGCAGCGCTTGTTCGTACTCACGCTCTTTCTCGGGCGTGCTTCGATCGCGATTGACCGCTCCGGCTCCGCCATGGATCGCTAACACTGGGATCACACTCATACCGTTTCTATTCCTTTTTTTTGGACTTTCGGGTGGACGTTACAGGCGTTCGACCAATCGAATCTCGGCTCGCCGTCTCTTTGTCCACATAAAAATAGGGCACTAGTTGTCGGGTCAGCTCTTCTGCCATTTCTAGCGTTTCAGGGTTGCGGTGGGCCATGGCGGCCGTCATTCCTTCGATGAGTGCGAGTGCAGGCACTAGAGAGCCCGACAGGATTTGGTGTTCCGCAGGGACGAACAGTGTGTGGTCGGCCAACGACATCAACGGGGAGCTGGGTCTATCGGTTATTGATAGGTTCGTTGCGCCGCGCTCTTTCGCGAAGCGCATGATGCGCAAAATATCTGCCGAATATCTGGGGAATGAGATAGTCAGAAGAACATCTTGTGTGTCGATTTTCTGCAGGTGATACAACGCCATTTCGGCTCCGCCATGACTGGCTAGTGCATGAATATGTTGGCAATACGGCGCGAATCGAAAGGCGGCAATGTCGGCTAGATACCCGCTAGTTCCCAGACCCAAGCAGAACACGTTGCGGGCGGAGGCCAGGATGCTGATGGCGCGCTCGACATCCAACGGCGTAATCTGGTTGCTGGTTTGCTCTAATGCGTGGGCTGCGCTGCTGACTGATTCGTGAACCACTTCAGCCGGGTTCGAGCCCCTGTCGAGTTTTTGACGAAGCTTCTCAATGGGTTCCAGGGAGGGTTTGAAAATCTGGAAGAGAGCCTGACGAAACTCAGCGTAGCCTGAATAACCTAGTGCGACTGCGAACCGGTTGGCGGTGGCAATGGAAACACCTGTAGCCTCTGCCAGGCTTTCTATTGAGCTCGATGCAACTTCGAAAGCGTTATCCAATACATATAGAGCCAGCCTCCGCTGTGCGCCTGGGAGGCTCGGGGTGATGTTCGCTATCCGTTTGATGACATCAGCATCCAGATACGGTGCAGAAGACATATTGTTCTTCTCGTTTCTTAGGCTATGAAAATATCAATACATTTTCCACCATTTATGAAAATTATTTTTATTGGGGAAAACACGTAGGCTGATTGCCTTGATCTGAAGACAGTTTTGTTGGTGGATAAATGATGGGCGCTCTGGACTTGGCTCGCTAATTAAGATATCGGTGCGTTAAACCAGCGCTGAGCGCCTCACCGCACTAGCGGCGCAGGCTTCTAAACCACCCCAACACGGTGCAAACCATCAATATAAAGCCCAGGTAGCCGAAGAACGGGTACACCGTGCCGACCAATTGGGTGAAGCCGGCCATGCTGCCCAGGAAGGCCAGAAAGCCGGCGATGATGGTGCCTGAACGAAAGCGGGCCGTGCCGGGTTCGAGAATGCGGGCCGAGAATGAATACAGCACGCCCACGGCGGTGTTGAGAATCATGCCGAAAATCGCCACCCCCATGACGACCCCCAAGAAGGGTGAAAGTTGCGTGGCCATCAGCAGCATGGGCATGGGCACGCCGCTGAGCTTTTCGACCTGAGCCAGCATGCCGCCTGCAATCAGCAGCATCAGGGCACCGAGCAACACGCCGCCGACCACCCCGCCCCACAGGGCGGTTTTTCTGTTCATGGCCTGGCCGCCCATGATGACGAGAAACGGCGCGCCCGCCACAATGTTGTAGGACACGTAAAGCAGCGCCGCCATCAGCCAGTTGGCCGCACCGCGCGGTTGGGCGGCTGCGGCGGCTTCAAGCGTTTCGAGGTCCGCATCGCGCCCGATGACGGCGGCGGTGGCAACAATAATCACCAAGAGAATAAGCAGCGGCGTGATCGAACCAATGAAGCCGATGACTTTTCTGATGTCCAGGCAGACGATGGCAACGGCGAGCACTGTGACGGCGGCACTGCCCCACACATGAGACACCCCTGCCAGTTGTTCAAGCAGTGCGCCCGCACCGGCCAGCATGACCACCGTGATGGCAAACATGAAAAAGGTGATCATGGCGTCGACGAACGTGCCCAGCACACGCCCGCAGATCGCGTGCACCACCGTTTTGTGGGAGGTCGCTCCCTGATGCTGCCCCAAGGAGGCCAAGGCCATACCCAAGAAGATGAATAGGGCGCTGCTGATAAGAGCGCCAAGCAGCCCGGCTACGCCGAAGCTGGTGAAAAACTGCATGACTTCCTGGCCGGATGCAAAACCAGCACCGACAACGACGCCGACGAATGCGCCTGCAATCCGGGAAACTTCCTTGAAACTGCTCATCTTGGGGGGCCTTGTTAATAGGGCGGTGCCGGATCAGACATCAGGGCCGGCGCCTTGGGAGGGTCATTATCTCGCAATATCGAACCGGGCGGGGTCCACCGCGGCGGCAGAGACGCCGTGGCGGGTCAGGGTGTCGGGCAGGGGCTGCCGTTGTAGCAAGGTGGCGGCGAGTTCGGATGCACCCGCTGCGGTTTGTATGCCGTAACCGCCTTGGCCGGCTAGCCAGAAGAACTGGGGTGTGTGGGCGTCCCAGCCAATGACGAACTCATCGTCGGGAGCGAAGGAGCGCAGCCCGGCCCAGACATGGCTGGGCCGCCAGATGCGCAAGGAGGTGGCCGATTCGATGCGATAAATCCCGGTGGCGATGTCGAGCTCTTCAGGGGCAACGTCGTGAGGCTGCACCGGGTCGGCGTTGGCGGGCGAGCCCAGCAACATGCCTGCGTCGGGTTTGAAGTAAAAGCTTTCGTCTACGGCTAGAACGGTGGGCCAGTGGCTGATGTCTGTGTTTTCGGGCGGTGCGAATAAAAAGGCGGAGCGGCGCTTGGGCTGTATGCCTAGCGGGGCGGCGCCACAACGTTCAGCAATGATGTCGGCCCAGGCGCCCGCCGCGTTAACCACGGTGCGTGCGTGCAGTGTTTGTTGGGTGGAAGTATGGAGGGTCCACACGCCCTGATTGTATTGAGCGCCTTCCAGGCGGGTGTCCGGCAGGAGCTGAACGCCGTGCTCGCGCATGCCGCGCAGAAAGCCCTGGTGCAGGCCGTGCACATCCATATCGCTGGCAATGGTGTCGAGTATGGCGCCAACGAGCGTGTCAGGCGTCAAGCAGGGCACCCGTTCAATGGCTTGGGCGGGGCTGAGCCGTTGCACTTCCAGCCCTTCATTCAGGTAGGCCTGATAGGCGTCTTCCAGCAGTTTTTCCTGCCCGGCCTGAGCGATATACAGCACGCTGCGGGGTGTAAGAATGGCGTGTTCGGTAAAACCGGGCGGCGGGTTGAGGAAGAAGTCGCGGCTGGCCCGGGTAAGAGCCCGGGTGTGCGGCGTGCCATAGGTTTCCATGAACATGGCCGCTGAGCGCCCGGTAGAGTGGTAGCCCGGCTGAGATTCCTGTTCAAGAACGATGACCGAGGCGCCTGAAAGGCCCAGGCGATAGGCGGCTGACGCCCCCGCCATGCCCGCCCCGATCACGGCAAAGTCGTAGGTTTTTGTTGACTGCATGCTGCACTCCCGTGTGTTTACTGCCTATCAGGAAAGCATAGTGCAGAACCCAGGGCAGGAACAGGGGCGCCGGGCTTGCCGCTTTAGCACATATGCATGCCGCCGTTGACGGCAATGTTGGCGCCGGTAATGTAGCCGGCATCTTCGCAGCACAGGAAGGCAATGGTGGCGGCGACTTCCTCGGGCTTGCCCAGGCGGCCCATGGGGATTTGCGAAACGATCTGCGTTTCGAGGATTTCCGCATCGACAGCGGCAACCATGGAGGTGGCGGCGTAGCCCGGCGATACCGAGTTGACGGTGACGCCTTTACGGGCAACTTCCAGAGCCAGGGCTTTGGTGAACCCTTGAATGCCCGCTTTGGCGGCGGAATAGTTGGTCTGGCCGAACTGCCCTTTGGTGCCGTTGACCGATGAAATATTCACAATACGGCCCCAGCCGCGGGTGGTCATGCCGTCAACAAAAGGCTTGCTCACGTTGTACATGGAATCGAGATTGGTGCGCAGCACGGCATCCCATTTGTCCTTGCCCATTTTGCGGAAAGTGCCGTCGCGAGTGATGCCGGCGTTATTCACCAGAATATCGACTTGATGGCCGTCGGCTTCGATCTGGCGGGCCATTTCTTGGCAGGAGTCGTAATCCGACACATCAACTTCGTAGACCTTGAAGTTGTAGCCTTGGGCCGCCTGGGCTTGCTGCCATTCGTCGGCGCCGCCTGTGCCGACCATGTGAGTGACCAGTACCGTATGGCCTGCGTCATGCAGTTTGCGGGCGGTTGCTTCGCCCAGGCCTGTCGTGCCGCCGGTAATCAGTGCGCAACGTTGAGTCATGGAGTTTCTACCTTGTTACATGTAGTGGGTTAAGGGTTGGGATATGAACGCGTTTCAGCGCTCGTGTACGTAGAGCCCGGGGGCTGCTTCCAGCGGTTTGTAGCCCTTGCGTGCAGCGCCCATGGCGGGGGGCTTGATTGGTGTGCCGGAACGCGCGTTCAGCCACGACAGCCATTCCGGCCACCAGGAACCATCATGCAGTTCGGCGCCGGCCTGCCATTCTTCGGCCAGCGGCACACTGCCGTTGGCGGGGCGCGTGGCCACCTGGTAGCGGCGACGGGAGTTTTCTACCGGGTTCACGATGCCTGCGTTGTGACCGCCGCTGGTCAGTACAAAAGTGATTTCAGCGGGGCTCAGGCTGTGTATTTTGTAGACGGAGCGCCAAGGGGCGACGTGGTCGGTAATGGTGCCGACGCAGAAGGTGGGTGTGGTGAGGTTGAGCAGGGTGACGGGGCTGCCGTGCACCACGTAGCGGCTGGAGGCCAGTTCGTTATTGAGGAAGAGGCGCCGCAGATATTGCGCGTGCATACGCGCTGGCATGCGTGTGGCGTCGGCGTTCCAGGCCATGAGGTCGATCATGTCGCGGCGCTCGCCAATCAGGTAATCCTGCACCATTCTCGACCACAGCAAATCATAGGAGCGCAGCATCTGGAAGGCGCCCGCCATCTGATCGGCACGCAGATAACCGGTTTGGGCCATTTCGGCTTCCAGCATGCTGACCTGGCTTTCGTCAATGAACAGGCTGATTTCGCCGGGCTCGGTGAAGTCGGTCTGGGCGGCCAGCAAGGTGAGAGAGGCCAGGCGGTCGGCTTGGTCGTCGCGCGCCAAGGCCGCAGCGGCGATAGCCAGCAGCGTGCCGCCCAGGCAATAGCCTGTGGCGTGCACGGGTCGTGACGGCACAATGGTCTGGACGGCGTCCAGTGCCGCGGTGAAGCCCTGTTCCAGGTAATCGTCCATGCCCAGGTCACGTTCTTGCGGCCCTGGGTTTTTCCATGAGATGCAAAAGACCGTGTAGCCGTTTTCAACCAGATAGCGCACCAGGGAATTGTGTGGCGACAAATCGAGAATGTAGTACTTCATGATCCAGGCGGGCACCATCAGAATGGGTTCCGGGTGGACCTTTTCGGTTTGCGGCGTGTACTGGATCAGCTCCATGACCGGCGTGCGCAGTACGACCTTGCCTGGGGTGACGGCGACATCGCGGCCTACCTGGAAGTTCTCGGTGCCGGGCTGCGGCTGGCCACCGCGCTGCAAGCGAACATCTTCCATGAAGTTCTGCAAGCCGCGTATCAGGTTGGCACCGCGTTCTTCGATGGTGAGCTTGGTGGTGATGGGGTTGGTGAGCAGCTGGTTGGCGGGTGACAGGGTGTCGGTGAGCTGGCGGGAAATGAAGTTCACGACATCCGCATGGTGCGGATCCACGCCGCGCACATCGCGGGTGGCGGTATCCCACCAGCGCTGGTTCATCAAGAACGCCTGTTGCATGACGTTGTACGGGAACGTTTGCCAGAGCGGGTCTTTGAAGCGGCGGTCTTGTATGGGCGGAACGGGGGAAGGGGTTTCAGATGTCAGCAACTGCTGGTTGGCAGCAACCAGGCTTTCTCGCGTGTAGTTGCTCAACGTATTGGCCTGCTCCATGGCAAGCTGGGTGAGTTCGGTGAGCTTGCCGGGCGAGGTGGCCAGGTGAGAGGCCCAATCCATCCAGGCCAGCGCTACAGATTGTGGCGACAAAGAACCCGAAAGGCGGGCCAGCATGGCTTGCGCCTGCATGTCGAGATCAGTAGTAGGGCGCTTGGTGTCGTCGGGCTTTTGCATGACTTTCTCCTGCAATGCGAGCACAGGCTTTCTGGCCCGCGTGAGCATACGATTGAAACTGACTGTATCGTAATTGCTCTTTATTAAACAATGTAATTGTTGCACTGCAATAACAGCGAGGCAAGTTGAGCCTGTGCCTTCCATGATAAAGGTGCAAGGGGGATATGCGCCAACCTGGCGGCTGGGCCCCTAAGGGTGAGGCCCGGCGAGGTGAGCCTGGAATGCAGTGCAACGGCTCTGATGTTGAAGCGGTCGTTGCAGCCCCGGTCATGGTGACCGGGGCGTTTCAGGGCGAGGCGGGAGTCAGGCGGCGGATTGGCGTACAGCGGAACCGATCCAGCCTAGCAGGGCATAAACAATGACGGTCGTGCCTATGGCGCCTGCGACGAAAACCGCAGCAATGAGTATCCAGTCGGCGGGGCCGGCCGCATCCGTATAGCCGGAGGCCGAGACTTTGGCCATGATAACCAGCGACAGAGCGCCGCCAATCAGGCCGACCGCCTGCGACCATACGAGTCGGCGAGCCAGCATTTTGCGCTCGCGTATCAGCAGGGCCAAGAAAGCCAGCGTGCCCAGGATGATGACTGCCAGCAGCACCCAGAGCAGGGGGCCGAGCATTTCCTGGAAGACGGCGAGCAGAATGAGAGGGTCAAGTTCTTTCATGTGGACTCCTTTTTTTGCCGTCAGGCGCGGCCGCGCAACATGCTGATGTAGGTGGGCTTGAGCGCCATGGTTTTCATGACCCAACTGACCCAAAGTTCTTCCAGCGGCGCAATGAAACCGGGGAAGGACTGTACTAGATTATTTTCGTAATCGAACTCAATCAACATGGCCCGGCCCAGGGCGGTGATTAACGGGCACGACGTATAGCCGTCATAGCGTTCGCTACTCTGCGTACCGTTGATATCCGCCAGCAGGTGGTCGATTGCCACGGGCACTTGCCACTTTACGCTGGCCGCCGTTTTACCCTTGGGCACGCCAGCGATGTCGCCCACGCCAAACACATTGGGGTAGCGGACATGGCGCAGGGTGGAGCGGTCGACCTCCATCCAGCCTTCCGCTGCCCAGTTGCCGGTTTGCCAGGGCAGAGGGCTATTGCGCACGGCGGCGGGTGCCCGCATGGGTGGGATGACGTGGATGAAGTCGTAAGGCTGTTCTTCGCTGCCTTCCGGAGTGCGGAAGGTGGCGATGCGGCGGCCCGGGTCGATGGCAGTGAGTACGCGTTCGTAGGTCACCGGAATATTGCGCTCGCGGAACAGCATGCGTACTTTTTCTGCAACGATGGGAACGCTGAACAGGCTCTTGTTATTGGAGAAATATTCAATTTCAATATTTCCGCCCCGGCCGTCGGTGCCGCGCTGCCCGCGCCGCATGGCGTGGTCTTCCGCCAGAAAGGTGTACTTCAGCGGGGCGCCGGCGCATTTCATCTCGGTGCCGGGGCGCGTGAAAACGCCGCGACCGCCGCGATCAATGAATTCTGACAGCGCCTGCCAGCTGGAGCGGGCGGCATCCGGCCCGTTGTAAATGCTGGCAATGCCGTTTTTGCCTATCAGGCCGGGTTCCATGCCTTCGATCTCGTCGTAATGCAGTGACAGCCCGGTGGCCACCACCAAGTAGTCGTAGGGGATGGACTTGCCCCGATCCGTGACGACCTTGTTGGCCTCAGGGTCGATTTCGGTGACGGTCTCCTGCAGCCAGTCCACATTGGAAGGTACGTAATCCAATGTGTTGGAAACGACGTAATTCGCGGGCTTGATGCCCGCACCCACAAGCGTGAATCCGGGCTGGTAGTAATGCGGCATGCGCGCGTCGATCAGGGTAATGCGGGCGCCGTCAAGCGAAGCGGACAACCGTGACGCGGCGGCCAGCCCCGCGGCCCCCGCCCCCGCAATCACGATGCGGGCCGATGTTTTGAGTTTGTCCTTGGCGAGCGCCTGCGTGGGCAGGGCGGTGCTGGCCGCGCCTGCCGCAACCAGGCTAAGGAAGCGACGGCGGTCGGTGTCAGTTACCACTGCTTTTCGGGAAGAGAGTGTATCCACCTTGGTGTCCTTTTTTGTATCCATCGAGGATGGTTATAAGGGTGTTACACGCTTATTGTATTAGAAATAACTAATAAATTAGTTGTTAAGTTAGATATATGGCTTTCAAGAGGGAGACTCGCGTATGTTGCGGCCAAGCTGTGCCGCTTTGCGGCGCAAATGGAGGGTAGGGCAGCGTACAGCAGGACAGTACCGGAGGGGGAAGCGGCGCTGACAGTTGCTGCACTAAGAAAAGTTGATTCTTTGCTGCCCATATTGGCTATTGTATTTGATAATACTAAATTAGTGAATAATAATATAAAAGATGTTTTAGCCTGCTTGGCGTTGCAGTGCGCGCGACGTGGTGTTGTACGGAGCCGTGCTGGGCCGGTAAACCCTTTTAATGCTTAGCCGCGTTCCCCAATTTCATGGCGCAGAGGAATTTTCAGGTATGACACGCCGTTGCTCTCAGGGGCGGGCAGCCGCCCGGCGCGGATATTCACCTGTATGGAAGGCAGCAACAGGCGCGGAGCGGCGAGCGAGGCGTCACGGGCTTCGCGCATGGCGACAAACTCTTCTTCAGAGATACCGTCGTGCACATGAATATTATGAGCACGCTGTTCGGCCACGGTGGTTTCCCAGGCGAAGTGGTCGCGCCCCGGCGCTTTATAGTCGTGGCACAGAAACAGGCGCGTGTGGCCCGGCAGGCTTAGCAGGCGCCGGATGGAACGATAGAGTTGCCGCGCATCACCGCCCGGGAAATCGGCGCGGGCGGTGCCGTAGTCGGGCATGAACAAGGTGTCGCCCACAAATACGGCGTTGCCGATCTGGTAGCTGACGCAGGCCGGAGTATGGCCGGGGGTGTGCATCACCGCGACTTCTAAGTTGCCAAGCAAAAACGTGTCGCCATCATCCACCAATTTATCGAACTCTTGTCCTGTGCAGGAAATATCGTTCAAATTGAAGGTTTTGCTGAAAATGTGCTGGACATCGGCGATGTGCCTGCCTATAACAAGCTGCGCGCCCGTTTCTTGCTGAAAAAAGGGTGCGGCGCTTAAGTGATCGGCGTGGGCATGGGTTTCCAGAATCCATTGCAGCGTCAACCCCTGATCCCGTGCTGCGGCTAGAATGCGGCGGGCCGATTGGTTCGCGATGGCACCCGTAGCGGCATCGTAGTCAAGAACCGGGTCGATAATGGCAGCGGCGTTTGTTGAAGGATCAACCACAAGGTAAGTAACGGTATGAGTGGGTTCGTCGAAATAAGCCTGTATCGTTGGTGAGTGATTCATTACGACTCCTTCAGTTGCCTCTTTATATTAGATTGTACTAAAATATTAGGGATAAATTCATGGCGGAATTAGCGTTCAGCGAGAAAGACCGCATTTTCCTTCAAGAAGGCGCCGGGCAGGCGGCTTCCATGTTGAAGGCGCTGGGCAACGAACACCGTTTATTGGTTTTATGCCTGTTGATACAGGTAGGGGAAATGTCCGTGGGTTCCATCCTGCAACATCTCCCATTAAGCCAATCGGCGCTTTCTCAGCACCTGGGCCGCATGCGGGAAGAAGGGTTAGTGACCTACCGGCGCGAATCCCAGACACTGTACTACCGTATTGCTAATCCGGATGTCGAGAAAATTATCGCCATGTTGAAGTCTATTTATTGCCCTTGAAAACACGGCTTAAGGAGTCGACATGAATCGCAATATCGGAACCATTGACAGGCTACTTCGCATTCTGGTGGGTGTAGTGCTCATTGCCCTGGCGGCGACCGGCACCGTAGGTTGGTGGGGCTGGATAGGCGTGGTTCCGTTGCTGACCGGTTTGTTCCAAAGGTGCCCGGCTTACTCGCTGCTGGGCGTGAACAGCTGCGGCCTTAAGTCCGATAAATAATACAGTTCGCCACTGGGCGGCGCCGGCGTTGGCTTGACGGTTCTCTTGCAGCAGGCCATAATCTTGCGCCTTGCCCATGTGGCTCAGTGGTAGAGCACTCCCTTGGTAAGGGAGAGGTCGCGCGTTCGATCCGCGCCATGGGCACCACATTTCTCTAACGCCATTCGCGCGTTTGTGCCGCACAGGCTCTAGGCGCGACCCCATAAGCGGGGGCGTGCAGCCGCTAGATACGGTTAATCACACCGCTCCAACCGCACTGGGCTCAGGCCCTGAGCCGGTCATTTCAAAGTTCTCCAATTCATACGCTCTACGCGAGATTCTTTCCATCTTCGTGTAGAAACTCTCCGTGATGCCGTTGGGGGGTGAAGCGCCGCATGCGCACAAAGAGCGTCGGTCATGCCGTGCCGGGCATGTGGCGCCAGCCTTGTGGTGCCGGCCGTGTCGGCCACGGCTTGCGCTTCGGTGTGTGGCCAATGCTGCTTTTGTCCTTGTCAAAACTGACAGGGCTTTGCAGCCCATTCGCTACGTACAACTACGTATCTTTCCTGCATACTCCTGCCCGGCGGGCAATCTTGCCCACCGTGGAAAATCCTGACAACTCAATCTTATGGAGACAGCATGAAGAAGCTTGCTGCATGGAGTTTGTGGTTGGATGGTTGTGTTTTTGGCGCGGCATCGTTGGCGGGGGCGGCGCAAGCGGCGCTGCCGCCCGATACGGTGATTACCTCTGCCGAGGAGGCGCGGGAGTTCTCCAACTCAACTCCTTTTGTTTTTTCAGGCCAGACCCTGAGCGTGCAAAGCAGTTTCTCTACCGATCGTGATTTCCAGCTGGAGCGACGGGCGCAGGTGGTTGTGGGCTCAGGCGTTCACTTTGAAATCCGTGGCAAGGTGAGTTCAACGGGCGCGCCGCTGGGCGCGCCGCTGGAAAAGCGTGGCCTGGGTACCTTGCATTTGTCGGGCGACAACAGCTACACCAGCAATACGGTGTTGCGCGAAGGGGTGTTGCAGCTCAGTGGCGACGCCGCTGTCGGCCACGCCTCGTATAGCTTGGAACAACATGGCGGCACGGTGCTGCACCTGGAGCCGGGAACCCAGTTGTGGAATATCTTGCAAGTGTCAAAGACCCGGCCGGGGGATACGCCTTTGCCTGGCTTGGAGGGCGAGGCGCAATGGCGGGTGGATGAGGGCGTTGCAACGCTGGTGCACAACGTCAACGCCTTAATGCCGGTGCGCAAAACAGGCCACGGAACCCTGCGTCTGGGTAGCGTGGCGCAAGGGCATTTTCCTTTATTTGTGGAAGCGGGCGCGCTGGCCGTGGACGACATGGCCGCAGCCCATGTGGAGGTGGGGGCTGGCGCACGGCTGGAAGGCTACGGCGAACTGGCGTCTGCTTATATACGCACCGGCGGGATGCTGGCGCCCGGCGGGCGCGACCAACCGGGTGTTTTATCGGTTTGGGAGGGCGCTGTGTTTGAGCCGGGCAGCACCTATCACGTGAATGCCTATCCCGATGGTAGGGCCGATCTGCTGAATATCAGCGGGGTGGCGGCGCTGGCAGGTCGGGTCTGGGCCGAGGCGGGAACGGGTTCCTGGGCACAGGAAAACCGTTATCGCATTCTGGCGGCGGATGGCGGTCTGAATCACACAACATTTGCCGGGGTAGATACCAATCTGGCTTTTCTACAGCCCTCGCTGGAATATGACGACCACAATGTTTATCTGTTGTTAAGCCATAACGGCACGGGGCCGGGCGATGTGGCCGAAACGCCGGAGGACAAAGAGGTGGGTGACGCCATTGCGCCGCCCGGCGGTTCCCGCCCCGCCACGCCTTTGGAAGATGCCATACGGGGCATGAGTGTTGAACAGGTCCGTGCGTTACTGCGGCAATCTTCAGGCGGCTGGCATGCTTCGGTACGCAGCTTTGTGATGGAAGAAGGCCGCTATCTCAGGCAGGCGGTACTAGCCAGTGGGCGCAGCGCATTGGATACCCGCCCTGAAACGGGCTCCGTGCAGGCGCAGGCGAGTGCCCAAGCGCTAAACACGGTGGCGCGGGCGCACGCGGGGACGGGAGTGCGGGCCTGGGCTCAGCCGTATTCCGCCTTTGGCCGGCGGCAGCCCATCCAGCGTGTAATGGCGGACCGCCATAGCAGTCATGGGCTGATTCTGGGCCTGGATGCCCCCGCCAGCCAGCATTGGCGTTTGGGGCTGACTGTGGGCGCTCAACGTTCCGACCTCGTGCAGCGCGGGCGCTGGGCTTCGGCTCAGGTGGACAGCTTGTCCAGTGGCTTGACCGCGTATGGCAACTGGGATGGCATGCGTGTGACGGCGGCCCTATTGCGCACCTGGCACCGCATTGATAGCCGCCGGCGTGTGTCGGCAGGGCCTTTGCAGGAGCTGTTGCGCTCCGCCTATTTGGGCCGCAGTTGGCAGGCTGTCGTGGAGTTTCTGCCTCATTTGCGTAGCGCAAACGAATGGCGTCAGTGGCTGCGCAGCCGTCTTGACTCGACGGTTCAACGCGTACGCCCAGGCGTGCAGCCCGCCGGCGGGCTGACCGACCACTGGCGCATGGGGCCTTACCTGCGGCATGAGTGGGCGCGGCTGGATGTGCCGCAGCATGGGGAAACCGGAGGGCTGAGTGCGCATGCGGTTGCAGCGTCTACCACTTCCATGCATGCAACGACTCTGGGCGTGCGCGCGCGCCGCGACGGCTTCGCGGCGGGTCAGCCTGTCTGGCTGGAAGCCGATGGTGGCTGGCGTCAACTGTGGGGCAGCGGCCGGGTTAACAGCCGGCAGCATTTTTCTGCTGGGGAAGCGTCAGGCTACCGGCCGGTGGTTTTCAGGTCGGCCGGCCAGCCTCTGGTTCGCAATGCGTTCGCATTGGGCCTGGAGGGCGGGTGGGCGCCCCAGCGCAACGCCCGGCTGGCTTTGCGTTATGCCGGGCTGTATGGCGGCGGCTATCGCGATCACGCCGCCTGGGCCGATTTGCGCTGGGTGTTTTAGGCGTTCAGGTCGTCTGCGTACAGGTCGTACTCGTCGGAATCTGTTACCCGAACGCGAATCATGTCGCCGGGTTGCAGATTCCGCTCCGTGTTAACAAAGACGTTGCCGTCGATCTCCGGCGCATCGGCGCTGGAGCGGCCAATGGGGCCGTCTTCATCAATTTCGTCGATCAGAACGTCGATCTCTCGGCCTACTTTCTGCGCCAGGCGGGCGGTGGAAATCGCCTGCTGGTGTTCCATAAAGCGTTCCCAGCGCTCCTGTTTTACTTCGTCAGGCACTTGGTCCGGCAGCTCGTTAGCGCGGGCGCCTTCCACCGGTGAATACTGGAAGCAGCCAACCCGGTCGAGCTGGGCTTCCGACATCCAGTCCAGCAGATATTGGAAATCTTCCTCGGTTTCTCCGGGGAAGCCGACGATGAAGGTGGAGCGCAGGGTGAGATCCGGACAGGCTTCGCGCCATTTATGGATGCGAGCCAGCGTGCGGTCTTCAAACGCGGGGCGCTTCATGGCGCGCAGAATGCGTGGGCTGGCATGCTGGAAGGGAATGTCCAGGTAAGGCAGCAGCTTGCCTTCAGCCATGAGCGGAATCACCTCATCGACATGGGGATATGGATATACATAGTGCAGACGTACCCAGGCGCCGAGATCGGTCAGGGCTTCGGCCAGCTGGGTGAAGCGGGTTTTGATGGGGCGGCCATTCCAGAAGCCGCTGCGAAACTTCACATCAATACCGTAAGCGCTGGTGTCTTGCGAGATCACGAGCAATTCCTTAACGCCCGCGTTCACCAAGCGTTCGGCTTCGCTCATGACATCGCCGATGGGGCGGCTGACAAGGTCGCCACGCATCGAGGGAATAATACAGAAGCTGCAACGGTGGTTACAGCCTTCTGAAATCTTCAGGTAGGCATAATGGCGCGGGGTGAGCTTTACACCTTGCGGGGGAACGAGGTCAATGTAAGGGTCGTGCTCGCGGTTTGGCGGCGCGGCTTCGTGTACGGCGCGCACCACTTGTTCGTATTGCTGGGGGCCGGTCACGGCTAGCACAGCAGGGTGGACTTCGCGGATCAAGCCTTCTTCCACGCCCATGCAGCCAGTAACAATAACCTTGCCGTTCTCTGCAATTGCCTCACCAATGGCTTCCAGGGATTCAGCTTTGGCGCTGTCAATGAAGCCGCACGTGTTCACGACCACCACATCGGCATTGTTGTATTCGGGCGTGATGGCATAGCCGTCTGTACGCAACTGAGTAAGGATGCGTTCGGAATCGACTAGCGCTTTCGGACAGCCCAGGCTGACGAAGCCGACTTTGGGGGAATTCATGGATGACCTCGTTGAGCAATGCGCTCGTTGTGAAAGATGATACGATTTTCCCTTTGTGGGTTACGTGCACGTGCAGGATACGCCTTCCCGGCCAGGCCGGATTTCGCTTTCAGACACTTTGCTGGCCACTGCACAGAATGTGCAGGCGGTGCTGGCGGGGCGTTCGCTGTCTGACACTTTGGCCGCCACCGACGCGCCCTTGCGGGCTTCAGTGCAGGCCGTTTCGTTTCATGTGATGCGCCGGCTGGGCACCGCCACCGCCTTGCGGGAAATCCTGGTGCCGCGCAAGCCGCCCAACGCTTTGCTGGACGCCCTGCTTAAAGTGGCGCTGGCCCTGCTGGATACCGCTGCCGAAGCTGCCGACCCCAAGGCCGTGCCGCTCCTGGGCCGCGAAGTGCCCATTTATGCGCCGCATACGGTTGTAGACCAAGCGGTGCGGGCTACCGGGCGCCACAAGAAACTGCAGCCTTTCAAGGGGCTGGTTAATGGTGTGTTGCGTCGCTACCTGCGCGAAAGGCCTACTATTTTAGCGCAGGCCATGGAAGATCCGGTAGCGCAATACAATCATCCGCGCTGGTGGGTGGGGCGCTTGCAACAGGCTTACCCGCTTCAGTGGGAAGCGTTGCTGGCCGCAGCCAACCGCCCCGGGCCGATGGCGCTGCGGGTCAATGCGCGTCGCGCCACAGTCGATCACGTTCTGGACGCCTTTCGAGCCGCTGGGATTCAGGCCGGTTCTCCCCGGCCGAACGCCATTGTGTTGGCCGAGCCCCGGCCCGTGCAGGCGTTGCCCGGCTTTGAGCAAGGCTGGTGGTCGGTACAAGACCTTTCTGCCCAGCAGGCGGGGCAGTTGCTGCCGGTGGCGGACGGCATGCGGGTGTTGGATGCCTGCGCGGCGCCGGGCGGCAAAACGGCGCACCTGCTGGAACGCGCCGATCTGCAGTTAACGGCCCTGGATTCCGACCCCAAGCGCTTGGCGCGTGTGGGTGAAAACTTGCAACGGCTGGGCCTGGCTCACGACAGTGTTGCCCTGAAATGCGCCGATGCGGTTGAGCTTGACGCCTGGTGGGACGGCCAGCCCTTTGATGCGATTTTGGCGGATGTCCCTTGTACGGCTTCGGGCGTGGTCAGGCGTCACCCGGATATCCGCTGGCTGCGGCGTGAAGACGATATCGCCCGTACGGCGTCTTTGCAGCGGCGTATTGTCGATGCTCTGTGGGCCACCCTAAAGCCCGGCGGTAACCTGCTTTACGCCACGTGCTCTTTTTTTCCTGAAGAAGGCGAATTGCAGGCCGCCGCGTTTGCAAAGCGCCACGGCGATGCCCGGCGATTGGGCGCGCCGGGGCAGATCCTTCCTCTGGAGCCGCAAGGTGTGTTTGAAGACGACGGGCTGGCCGACAACGGGGCGCTGGCCGTTGGCGATGGTTTTTTCTATGCGTTGTTTGCCAAGAGTGTGTGACTCGACAACAATGGCGGTTGTCTCCTTTGTGCGAGCTTGCAAGGTAGTCATGCCGTTGCGACGAATGCTCTTCCTGGTTCTGTGTTTTTTCCTGAGCATGGCGCATGCACAGGAAGAGTTATCGGGCGACCCGCGCATTCTGAGCATTGAACCTGTGTTGTCCGAAGGCTGGCTGAATGTCGATGCAGAAGTGCATCTGCCTTTGTCGGATGAGTTGCGCTATTCAGCCGAGCGGGGCGTCACCCTGTATTTCACAGCCGACATCGAAATCACAAAGCCACGCAGTTGGTGGTTTGATAAAGAAATCATCAAAACTCAGAAAACCTGGCGGGTCGTCTATAACGCCTTGACCCGCCAATGGCGCATCGGTACGGGCGAACTGTCCTTGCCGGAAGCGTCCCTTGACGATGCCTTGTCGCTGGTACGCCATATTCGGCATTGGGCCGTGGTGCCCAGCGCCGAGTTGGCTACGGGCGAGCTTTACACGGGCCGGATGCGTGTCCGGTTGGATACTTCGCTTTTGGCGCGCCCGTTCAGGGTGCATGCCATCAATAGCAGCGCCTGGTCGCTTTCTACCCCATGGAAAGACTTCAGCTTTTCGATTTCCGACGCCGAGCTTCCGCGCTAGTGCGCTGGACCTCGCGCATTGCTCTGGTCGTTGCGGCGATCAGCGCATTATCGTTGCTGGGCCTGCTGGTGTGGTCAACGGGTAATGCTTCGCGCTTTGCCCAGCAATACGACGTTTTGCTGGTCCTCAACGGTATTCTTGCGGCAGCCATGCTGTCGTGGGTGGTGGTGTTGGGCGGGCGCTTGCTCAGGCAAGTCAGAAAGCGGCAGTTCGGCGCCCGGCTGACGTCCCGCTTCGCTCTGTATTTCACCTTGATCGGCATCCTGCCCGGCGCGCTCATCTATGTGCTTTCCGTGCAGTTTATGTCGCGTTCGATTGAGTCTTGGTTCAACGTGCGGGTGGATACCGCCCTGGAAGCAGGGTTGAATCTGGGGCGTGCAGCACTGGACACGCAATTGGCCGACCTCAAAGTACGTGCGCAAACCATGGCGGCGCGGCTGGGCAACAGCAGTGATGCCGATATGGCTTTGGTGATTGGCGCTCTGCGCGAAAGCAATCAGATATCCGAAGCCATGGTGTTCACGGGCAACAGCCGGCTGGTGGCGTTTTCTTCCACCACCTTCGGCCAGTTGGTGCCGGATCTTCCCCCCCCTTCGGTTTTCAACCATCTGAGAGTCTCCCGTACTTATGCAGCGGCTGAACTAAGCCCTGCAAATATGGGGGGTGACGAGGAGGGGCGTCAGAGTGGCGGCTTGCGCCTGCGCGTGGTGGTGCCAGTTAACAGCGGCGGCCAGTTTGGGCAACTGCTGGGGGTTGCCCACGATACCCGCTGGTTGCAAGTGATTGAGCCGGTGCCCGACCTCATTGCCCACAACGCTAATCAGGTGCAGGAAGGTTTCCGCGACTACCAGGAACTGGCGCTCTCGCGCCTGGGCCTGCGCAAACTGTATGGCATTACGCTCACCATGGCGCTGCTGCTGGCGGTGTTCGCTGCAGTGGTGGCGGCACTGGCGATTTCGCGCCGCTTGGTGCGGCCTTTGCTGGCGCTAGCCAGTGGCACGCAGGCTGTGGGGGTGGGCGATTACCGGCCCCTGCCCGAACCGCCACGCACCGATGAGATCGGCCAACTGATGCGCTCCTTCAACGCCATGACGCGGCAGCTTGAAGAGGCCCGGCAGCAGGTAGAGCGCAACCGCCTGCAGCTGGAGCGCAGCAATGTCTACCTGGAATCGGTGCTGGGCAACCTGTCTTCCGGCGTGCTGGTTTTTGATGAGATGTTCCGCGTTGCCATGTTCAACCAGGGCGCACAGTCTATTTTGCGTGCCGACTTGCGTTCGGTGCAGGGCAGGCCGCTGGAAACGGTGGAGGAAGCCTTCGAGCTGTCGCAACACATTAAAAAGGCGTTCGCCGCACATGCGGCCATGGATTCCGAACGCCAGTATTGGCAGCAACAGTTCGAACTGGAGGTGTCCGGCCAAGATGAAATGGCACGCCACCATGTAGTGACGATTCTGGCGCGCGGTACGGAACTAAGAATCGCCGGGCGCGGCAATGGTTATCTGGTAGTGTTTGATGACATTAGCGAAGTGATTTCCGCCAGCCGTACGGTGGCATGGGGGGAAGTGGCCCGCCGCCTTGCCCACGAGATCAAGAATCCCCTGACACCGATTCAGCTGTCCGCCGAGCGTCTGGCGATGAAGCTGGCAGACCGCTTGAACGAAACCGATGCGGCCATGCTGCAGCGTTCCACCAATACCATCGTCAATCAAGTGGCGTCATTGAAGAAAATGGTGGATGATTTCCGTGAATACGCCCGCACGCCGCCTGCGCAAATGCAGCCGCTGGACGTCAATGCCCTGATTGGCGAAGTGCTGACCCTATACGGTTGGGACCCTGAAGAAGGCGTGGCACGGGGGCAGGGGGTGGTGCTGGAAGTCGATTTCGCTGACGATCTGCCGCTGGTAGAGGGCGATACGACTCAATTGAGACAGGTTATTCACAATCTGCTGGCTAACGCTTGTGAGGCGGCGGTACAAGGGCAGCCTGCCGAACAGGCCTGCGTCACGGTGCAGACCAAGCTGGTGCTGACGCCGACGGCCGATGATTCGCAGCGTCAGGCGGTTCGTATTACCGTGACGGATAACGGCCCGGGTTTTGAACCACAGGTGGCGGATCGCGTCTTTGAGCCCTATGTGACCACTAAAGCGACGGGAACCGGCCTGGGTCTTGCTATAGTGAAGAAGATTATGGAAGAACACGGCGGCAGTATCGACCTTGCAAACCGCCGAGAGGGCGGTGCGCGGGTGTCCTTGCTGCTGACGCGCCTGGCGGGCAAGAGCGCATCTCTGGACGTAGCCGTTCAGGCAAACGATAATGAGTAAAAATAGTTAGGTGAGGCTATATGGCCAGAATTCTGGTTGTTGACGACGAAATTGGAATTCGCGAACTTCTGTCCGAAATCCTTTACGACGAAGGTCATTCGGTGGATCTTGCGGAAAATGCTGCACAAGCGCGTGCGGCCCGCCAGAACTATCGCCCCGATCTCGTCCTGCTGGATATCTGGATGCCTGACACCGATGGTGTCAGCTTGCTGAAGGAATGGGCCGCGCAAGGGTTGCTGGATATGCCTGTCATCATGATGAGCGGGCATGCCACCGTCGATACTGCGGTAGAAGCCACCCGTATTGGGGCGGCCGATTTCCTCGAAAAACCCATTACGCTGCAGAAGCTGCTGAGCACGATTTCCGCAGCCCTGGCCAAGCCTGCCGTAGCCAGTGCACCACCGCTGGTTGGCGGTGAAGCGGCAAATCGGCGGGCGCACCAGGCTGCGCCGGCTGCAGCGGCTGGCCAGCAAGTGTCTCAAGACGAAGCCGATACCTCTGCAGCGGATGAAAACGTCTCACCCTTGAGCGTGATTTCCCTTGATCAGCCGCTGCGCGATGCGCGTGATGAATTCGAACGCATTTATTTTGAATACCATCTGGGCCGCGAAAACCACAGCATGACGCGGGTTTCGGAACGCACCGGCTTGGAACGCACCCACCTGTATCGCAAGCTTAAGCAGCTTGGCATCGACGCTTCGCGTCGCCGCAGCCTGGCGGCATCGTCGTCGTCCTGAATGCTTCAGGCGCTGGGCGCTGCTTTAGTTAAAACGTCGGCCTTGGCCGACGTTTTTCTTTCAAGTGCCCGTGTCGTCGCCGGACGGCTTGTTGCTGCCTTCCTGACGCGGCTTGACGGTCGGGCCGCCGCTTGCCGGGTTGTGGCCGATGGAGGCGATGGAAATCCGCGTTTCCCCGAACGGGCCGCGTACCGTGTTGCCACGCCAGGCGTGGCCGTAAGCGACCTCCAGGCTGAGCTTGATAAGGCCGTCCATGCCGCGCTGCGCATCCAGCGCATCCAGCAGCCGTTGCCGCCATGTGCGGCCAGGCAGGCCAGGGCGCCTTTCTGGGTTGGGGTTGCCGCCCAGCAGGCGAACGTCTTCAAGCAATTTTTCGGCATTGCGGTAGGTCAGCGTAATGATTTCCTGGTCCATAACCGGGTCGGAAAAACCCAGTTGTACCAGCATGTCGCCGAAATCGTGCATGTCCACATAGGGTGGGGTAGCGGTTTCCAGCCCTGCCTGCTGCACGGCGGCGCGTAGCTCGGCAAACGAGCCCGGCCCCAGGCTGGAAAACATCACCAATGCGCCGGGTTTAAGGATGCGGCGCCATTCGGTCAGCACATCATGGGGCGCCGGGTGCCAGTGCAAAGCCATGTTGGACCACACGAGATCCTGGCTTTCAGGGGGCAGGGGCGTGGCCGCCATGTCGGCTTCGATGAATTCCACCGGGAGCATGGGTTTGTTGCGCAGCCTTTGCCACAGGCCCGGTTTGGACTGAAAACGCTTTCTGGCGACTTTTAGCAGGGCTGGGCTGGCATCAAGCCCTGTGTATTCCATTTCTGGATAATGCACGCGCAGCGGTTCAATGGCATGGCCGGCGCCACAACCGGCGTCCAGCAGCTTGCCAGGCTTGACGCGAATGTAGCCGAGCCGGTGCAGCATGCGGTTGGAAATTTCACCATAAAGAAATTGAGCGTCGTCCAACGGTGCGCGCCGGTTGAATTGTTGCCGCACGTGCTGGGCGTTGATTGGAAGAAATGACTGTGACATTTGCGTGAACTGACGCTGGGCGGGCGACGGCCCATGTGTTTAGATCAGGATGCTTTGTGACGGGAGTTCTTCATTATGGCTTATCTGCCGCTATGGCGCGAATTTCAAGCGCGACTGCTTTGTGTGCGAGACAGGCTGCCTATGGCGTGCTTGATGTGCCGGACACGCACGCCCGGCGGCTTGTGCCGCTATTGTCGGCAGGCCGTCTGTGATTCCATGGCCTCCGCCCAGCGGCGTTGTGAACGTTGCGATGGCTTGCTGGCCTCGGATTCCGTTCATTGCGCCGACTGCCCGGCTCTCACGCCTGCGCTGGAAAGGGTGGTGGCGGCTTTTGATTATGCCTGGCCCGGAGATCTGCTGATTCAACGCCTTAAGCGGCGCGGGCAGTTCTCCTGTGTGCCCGTGCTGGCTGGCTTGTTGGCAGCGCGCTGCCAGGCGGTGCGCTCACTCGACGCCGCAGCGGCGCCACCGCTTGGGGTCGGGGCTGGCGCATGGGTCACAGCCGTCCCATCCAGCCGCCGCGCTTTGGTAGTACGAGGCTACAACCCGGCGGGTGAGGTCGGGCGTGCGCTGGCTCGCCGCCTTGGCCTGGAATGGCGCCCCGAGCTGCTGCAGCGTACCCGCGAAAGAGCGGGTCAGACAGCCTTAGGCCGCGAGGCCCGGCGCCACGCCGTGCGTGGCCTTTACCGCTGTACGCAGGCCGGTGTGGCGGGGCGAGAGGTTGTGGTGGTAGACGATGTCATGACCACCGGCAGCACCTTGAGTGCGGTGGCCGATGTCTTGAAGGCGCAGGGTGCCGCCAAAATATGGGGCGTAGTGCTTGCACGTACGCCGCAACGTTCTTCTGGCTGATTTGGTGTTTACCCGCATGCGGTACCAAATAGTTTGACTTGGTACCGATTGGGCTTTTATGCTGATTTATCAACTGTAGAACAAGAGAGCAAAATCATGCAGAAAAGGGGGAGCCCGGTACATGCGGGGCTGACGGTCGCCGAGCTTGTTGTAAGAGCCTTGAGCCAACCTGCGCAGCAGGTGGCCATGACGTCGGGCGAGGAGCAAATGACCTATGGCGAGTTGCGCGATAAATGCTGGCAGGTGGTACGCGCACTGCAGCAGGCGGGCCTGAGCCGAGGCGACACGGCCGCGCTGCTGTTTGGCAACCGCCTTGAGGCGGTGGTGGCGATTCTCGCCGTGCAGTTGTTGGGGTTGAAATACCTTTCGCTGCACCCCCTGGCTTCGCTGGCAGACCATCGTTTCGTGCTGGAAGATGCAGGTGTCAAAGCTTTGCTCGTGGATAACAGCCGTTATGCGGAAAGAGCGACGGAACTGGCTTCCAGCGTTTCCCTCGTATTGAGTTTGTACGACACGCCGGAAGCACCGGGGTTGATCAGCGCATCCGCTTCCTGCGAGACCGGCCCGATGCCGGTGTCGGATAACCCCCAGGAGGTGTTCCGGCTCGCCTACACCGGCGGCACGACCGGGCGTTCTAAAGGTATACGGCATACGCATCGCACCACCGTCACCATGATTATGCAGATGCTGGCGACCTATGAATGGCCGTTGCCGCCGCGTTATCTGGTGACGACCCCGATTTCCCATGCGGCGGGCAGCCTGCTGCTACCGACCTTTCTCAAGGGCGGGACCGTGGTCTTGATGGAAAAATTCAGTACGGCGGATTTTTGCAGGCTGGTGGAGCAACACCGCATTAATCTGACGTTTTTGGTTCCCACACAGATATACGGCCTGCTAGAAGAGCCCGCGGTTAAGCAGCGAGATCTATCGTCGCTTGAACTGGTGCTGTACGGCGCAGCGCCTATCGCCCCAGCCAAGCTGGCCCAAGCCATTGAGGCCATTGGCCCGGTATTTGGGCAGTTGTATGGCCAGGCGGAAGCACCCATGACGATTGCGTATCTGCCTAAGAAAGAGCACGACCTTAAGCGGCCGCATTTGCTGGCTTCGTGTGGGAAAGTGGTGGTTGGCACCCGTGTCGGTTTGTTTGACTCCCAGATGCAGCCCGTTCTCGTTGGGGAAGTGGGTGAAATCTGCGTGCGTGGCCCGCTGGTGATGGAAGGCTACCTGAACCGACCAGAGGAAACGGAAAAGGTCTTTGCTGGTGGCTGGCTGCACACGGGTGATATGGCCCGCATGGATGAAGACGGTTATCTGTACCTGGTTGATCGCGCCAAGGACATGATTATTTCAGGCGGGTTCAACGTTTACCCAAGCGAGGTTGAAGCGTGCCTGGCACAACACCCACAAGTCGCCATGTGTGCCGTAATCGGCGTGCCGGACGAGAAATGGGGGGAAAGGGTGACCGCCGTTGTCGTGCTTAAAGATGGCGAAACGTGTGCGGAGCCGGCGTTGATCGAGTACGTGATGCAACGCAAGGGTCCGGTTGAAACACCCAAGCAGGTAGTTTTTACGGACGAACTGCCGCTGACCGCGCTTGGAAAGATAGACAAAAAAACTTTGAGGAAACAGTTCTGGGATAACACCATCCGCCAGATCTGACGGCGTAATTTTTTGAACACAAGGAGACAACATGAAAATGCAACGATATCTGGGAGCCGCAGCCGTGTTGTTGGCGGGGTTGATCGGTACATCCGCCCACGCTGAGACAAACTACCCAAGCCAGCCGATAAAGCTCGTCGTGCCCTTCGGGCCGGGCGGGGTCACCGACCTGACCGGGCGCACATACGCCCACCATATGAGTGAAGTGCTGAATGGCACGATAGTGGTTGAGAACCGGGCCGGCGCAGGCGCCACCATTGGCGCCAACCACGTGGCAAAAGCGCCGGCAGATGGTTACACCATGCTCTTGGGTACGAACGTTACCCATGCGATTAACCCGCAGTTAATGCAGTCTGTCCCTTACGATCCGCTTAAGGATTTTCAGGCGATTGGGCTGTTTGGCACGAATGGCAATGTGCTGATTGTGCGAGATGATTTCCCCGCTAATAACTTCGGAGAATTCATTGCGCTGATGAAGGAAAAAAAGGATGAGGCTAACTATGCTTCGGGCAGTGTGGGCAGCTCTGCCCATCTGGCCGCAGAGTTGCTCAAACAGGAAGTGGAAGGGCTGGACTACATGCACGTTCCTTACGGTGGCCCTTCCGAAGCCATGAGCGCTTTGATTGGCGGTCATGTGGACTTCAGTTTCGCCAATATCGGAGCCGCGGTCAGCCAGATTCAATCGGGCCGTATCAAGGCGCTCGCGGTCACAACATCGCAAAGAGTCGACTCATTACCGGATGTCCCGACGATATCGGAAGCGGGTGTGCCGGGCTTCGAAGTCATTGGCTGGATCGCCGCGTTCGCGCCCAAGGGCGTTTCGCCGGAAATTATCGAGCGCCTGCATGCGGCGCTTGAAGAGGCGAAAAACAACCCGGCATTACAGAAAACCCTGGATGTTGCCGCGCTGGTGCGCCCGGCGGCTACGCCTGAGGATGTGACGAAATTTGTTAACGCTGAGTATGAGAAATGGGGTCGCGTCATTCGTGAGGGCAACATCGCTCCCATCAATTAAGGACAGGTCGTGAGCTTGAAAGGGAAAGCCTATATCGTTGGTGCGTACGAACACCCCACACGTTTCGGACCGGATAAATCCGTGACGCAGCTCCACGCAGAGTGCGCATTGGGGGCGTTGCGCGATGCCGGGCTCAGTACGCGCGATGTTGACGGCTACTTTTGTGCCGGCGACGTGCCGGGCGGCGGGCCGCTGTCCATGGTGGAATACCTCAACCTGAAGCTGAAATGGGTGGATGGTTCTGAGCTGGGCGGGTGTTCTTACATGGTGCTGCTCAGGCATGCGGCGCTGGCCATCGCCCAAGGTAAGTGTTCCGTGGCGTTGATTACGCTGGCGGGGCGCCCCAAAAGTATGGGGATGGCCACTGGCACTGCAGTGCGGGCGCTTGGCCCGGAGCGCCCTGAAACGGCATGGGATCTTCCCTTCAAGCCTGTTATCACTGGCATTTATGGCATGTTGGCGCATCGTCACATGCACGAGTTCGGCACCAAGCCCGAGCATCTGGCCGCCGTTAAGGTGGCGGCCTCCACGCACGCGCAATACAACGAGCACGCCGTATTGCGTAACGTGGTAACGGTGGAAGATGTACTGGCTTCACCTGTGATTGCCAGCCCTTTGCGTCGCTTGGATTGTTGCGTGATATCGGATGGAGGCGGTGCGCTGGTGGTCACCAGTGCAGAGATTGCTCGCAGGCTGAACCGGCCCCGGGTCACCATACGGGGAACGGGGGAAACCATCAATACCAGCAATGGCGGGTATTTTGATGCCACCACAACGGGTGCCGCTGTGTCGGGCCCGATGGCCTTCGCAGAAGCGGGGGTTGGCGTAAAAGATATCAAATACGCTTCCATTTACGACAACTTCACCATTATGGTGCTGATGCAGCTGGAAGACCTGGGTTTTTGCAAGAAAGGGCAGGCCGGGCCATTTGTTGCGGAAGGCAATTTAATCGCTGGCCGCGGCAGTTTGCCCTTCAACACGGACGGCGGGGGGTTATGCAATAACCACCCGTCGAACCGAGGCGGCATGACCAAACTTATTGAAGCCGTACGGCAACTGCGCGGCGAGGCCCACCCCAGCGTACAAGTCCCCGATTGCGATCTGGCTTTGGCTTCCGGGCCCGGGCTGGTGCAAGGCGTGGGTCATGCGCATTCCACCATCATTCTTGAACGAGAGTAGCGGGCGATTTATGGGAATGACTGATTATCAACACAGCCCTTTTGTCCAGGCCTACCCGGAAAACGGCGAATTTTGGGCTGCCGCAGCAGAGGGAACCTTCCTGCTAAAACGCTGCAAGGCGTGCGAAAAGGCCCATTGGTACCCACGTGTTGTGTGCCCGCTGTGCGGCAGCGATGATCTCCATTGGGTAGAAAGCAGCGGGCGAGGCACAATCTATTCGTACAGCGTAGTGGAGCGTGCCGACCCTTCGTATGTGTTGGTCTATGTGCGTCTGGACGACGGCCCCATCATCCTCAGCAATCTGCTGAAGGCCGAACCCGACCAGATTCGTATCGGTGCCGCAGTGCAAGCGCATATGATGCCGATTGAAGATGGCAGGACTCTGCCTTTTTTCCAGTTGGCTGAATGAGCGGGCGTTGAAGGGGGCTTACGGCCTCTTCAACAGGCCGTGCAGGATGACGTTGTAGAACTCATTGAAGGCGTCCCCGATAGACAAGCCCTCTTCTTCCAAGAATTTCTGATCTCTCAGCCTGAATGCCGCACCGAGCAGGGCTTCTGATATCGCCCGTGGATGGTGGGGCATCAACACGCCTTCTTCCATTCCCTTGCGCATCAAGTCCTGCAAGGCGTGCATACGTGCTTTCTGATAGGCATCGAAAATCGCCCGACCTTCGACAAGGTTGTCCAGGTCGATCAAAGCCGCTTTACTCATGCCCGAGCTATTGAGCGCCGAGCGCAGGTATACGGAAATGGCTGCGTCCGGCCTGTCTTGCTTACTTGCCGCCAGCAAACTCCGTTGCAAATTGCCGTTGAACACCTGTTCGCAGACTTTGGTGAAAATCTCTTCCTTGCTGGGGGCGATTTCATAAAGCCTGCGCCTTGAGCATTTCAGCCGTGCAGCCATTTCAGCGATGGTCAGCCTGGAAATACCTTCGGTAATCAGTAACTGCGTAAGCTCCTGGAAGAATTGTTCTTGGCTGCGGCGCTTGCTCATTGAAATTCGTTTTCTTGGAAGAGGGGAATCGCCCCTTATTATCGATGAAGACACAGGAATGCGATAATCCGCCATCACTTTCTGTTAGCGCCATGTTCCATATCGTTCTTGTTTCGCCCGAAATTCCCCCTAATACCGGCAACGTCATTCGGCTGGCGGCCAATACCGGTGCGTATTTGCATCTGGTGCGGCCATTGGGCTTCGAGTTGGATGACGTCCGTTTAAAGCGCGCTGGGCTGGATTACCACGAATGGGCGCGTATGTTGGTGCACGACGACCTGACCACCGCGCTGGCGGCCACGGGCGCGGCGGCCGAACGCTGTTTCGCCATGACCACACGCGGCGCGCGATCGTTCGCCGGTGTGCCGCTGCAGCCGGGCGACGCCTTCGTATTCGGTCGCGAAACCGCCGGCCTATCCGACACCGAACTCCAGCACTTCGGCCCCCAACAACGCCTGCGCCTGCCCATGCGCCCCGGCCAACGCAGCCTCAACCTCTCCAACGCCGTCGCCGTCACCATCTTCGAAGCCTGGCGCCAAACCGACTACCACGGCGGAACCTGACATTTCCCTTAAACCGGGACAGACCCCATTTTTAGTCGAGGGTGAGGCCCAGTTTTTCGATGAGGGCGGTGAGTTTTTCTTTTTCCGCGCGAATCATGGCTTGGGCTTCGGTGGGTGAGGTGGGGGCGGCGGTGAAGTACAGGGTGGCGAGTTGTTGCTGAACCTGCGGCATGTCCAGGACTTCCAGGACGGTTTGATTCAGCTTCGCGACGATGTCCTCGGGCGTGCCGGCGGGGACGAAGAGGGCGTCCCAGGAAATGGACTCAAAGCCGGGGTAGCCTTGGGAGGCTACGGTAGGCAGGCCGGGAAGAATTTCACTTTCCTCAAGGCTGGTGATGCCCAGCACTTTGACGCGCCCCGCCTCGACTTGGGGCATGGCGACGCCGGGCACCATAAAGCCCGCGTGTACATCGCCCGCCACAATGGAGGTGATGACCTGGGGGAAACCGGAATACGGTACTTGTAGCAGTGAAATGCCTGCTTCTTGTTCAAGCATGGCCATGCCCAAGTGTGAGGAACTGCCCGGGCCCACGGTGCCGTAGTTGAGCGCACCGGGTTGTGCACGGGCGCGTTCTACGAATTGTTGGACATTGTCGGCAGGAGCGTTGGCGGGAACGACGAGCACATTGGGGCTGGTGCCGACCATGCTGATGACTTGCAGGTCGGTGTCCGGGTCGTAGCCCAAGGTGTTCTTGTACAGTGCCGGAGCGGTGACAATGGGGCCGTTAATGGTCAGCAGAATGGTGTAGCCATCGGGCTTGGCTTGTGCCGCCTGACGGGTGCCAATATTGCCGCCGGCGCCGGCTTTGTTTTCCACCACCACAGGCTGGCCGAGCTTTTGAGCCATGGGGTCGGCAATCATGCGGGCCAAGGTATCGGGCGAAGAGCCCGGTGGGAAGGGCACAATCATGTGAATGGGCCGGGTGGGCCATTCAGCGGCTTGTGACCAGGCGGGAACCGCAAGTAGTGAGGCAGCCAGGCCAATGATAGACAGGCTCAAACGACGACGGACGCTGGAATAACGCATGAACAAAAGACCCAGTTAGCGATAAGAGTTAGGCGATTCGGGGCGCGAGTCGCGCGACAGCAGGGCGGCGACGGCGCCTTGTGGCGACTGCCCTTCGAACAGTACGCGGCAGACAGCAGCCGTGATGGGCAGTTCCACGCCATGACGTTCGCCAAGAGCCAGAGCGGCCCGGGCGCAGCGCACGCCTTCGGCTGTCATGCCGCCCGCCAGAATGTCTTCAAGCGTACGGCCTTGCCCAATGGCCAGGCCAACCTGCCGGTTGCGCGACAGCGGCCCGGTGGCGGTGAGAACGAGGTCACCCAGCCCGGTCAGCCCCTGCACGGTTTCGGCTTCGCCGCCCAGCGCACGCGCCAGTCTCTGGATTTCTGCCAGCCCGCGCGTAATGAGCGCAGCCCGGGCGTTTGAACCCAGGCCCAGGCCATCGGAAATACCGCAGGCGATAGCCATGACGTTTTTCAGGGCGCCGCCGACTTCTACGCCGGTTATATCCTGGCTGGTGTACACGCGGCAGCGTTGGCTGTGCAGTGCGGCCAGAACGATGTCGCCTGTAGAAGCCGTGTGGCTGGCGATGGTGAGCGCCACCGGCAGCCCTTGGGCCACTTCCAGCGCGAATGAAGGGCCGGATAAGACGCCTAATTCGACCCCAGAGAGGCCGGAGAGTGCGGCGCTGGCGACTTCGTGAGGTAACTGGCCCGTATCGGGCTGCACGCCTTTGCACGTCCACACCACATGCACCGTAGGGTGGCGGCGGGCGGCCAGGCTTTGCGCTAATTTCTGGCAGATGTCCGCCATTCCCGCGACAGGCACGCCAAGGATGATGAGCGCATCGGATTGTGCTGCGCAGACATGGTCGATGGCGGTGTTGAAGTCGCTCGTGGCACGCAGTGAGTCGGGGAGGGGAATGTCCGGCAGGTAGCGGGTGTTGCGGTGTGTGTCGTTAATTTCGGCGGCCGCTTCAGAGCGACGGGCCCAGATCAGGGTGTCGGCGTGTTCAGCGGCCAGCGCGGCGAGCGCCGACCCCCAACTTCCGGCGCCCAATACGGCAACGCGTGTCGGCAACGTGGTGGCGCTCATGCGAACTTAGTTGGTTTTGGCGCCTGGCGGAACGTACAGGCCGGAACCACTTTCTTGCGGCTGTTCTTGTTGTTGCTTGGCCAACTCAGCGATGCGCTGTTCGTAGAGTGTTTGGAAGTTAACTTCGGCCAAGTGCAGCGCAGGCAGCGAAGTACGGGTGATGGCGTCGGCCACGTTGGCGCGCAGGTAGGGGTAAAGCATGGTGGGGCAGACAATGCCCAGAAGCGGATCGAGCTGTTCAGCCGGAATATTGGCCGCTTCAAAAATACCGGCCTGAGTGGCTTCAACCAAGTACAGCACTTTGTCGTTGATGCGGGTGGTGACGGTGACGGTCACGCTGGTTTCAAACAGCGTTTCTGCCAAGCGTTTACCGCCGATATTCAGCGAAACCTCGACAGCCGGGCCTTGCTGCTCCAGCAGGATTTCTGGCGCGTTAGGCATTTCCAGGGAAAGGTCTTTGAGGTAGGTGCGCTGCATCGAAAAGCTGGGCGCTTGGGTGTCCTGGCTATTGGGTTGCTCGGCCATGAGTAGTTCCTAAGTTGAGTCGGTTAAAGCGGCAGCCATTCAGCCGTCGCGCGAATATTGCGTGTTATTGCTCTAGCAGGGGCAACAGCTTGCCGGCGCGATCGAGGGCCGCCAGATCATCGTAGCCGCCCACATGGGTGTCGCCGATGTAAATCTGCGGAACCGTGCGTCGCCCCGTGCGCTCCATCATCTGGGCGCGTTGCTCCGGGTCGAGGTCAATACGAATTTTTTCGATCTCTTCCACGCCGCGCTGCTTAAGCAGCATTTCGGCCCGCACGCAGAACGGGCATACAGCGGTGGTGTACATGGACACTTTTACCATGGTGTTCCTTGCTTAGTGTTTCTTGGCCAACGGCATGCCGGCTTCTATCCAAGCAGCCAGGCCGCCTTGCAGAGAGTAAACGTGCTCAAAACTATTGCTCTTGAGCGTGTTTACCACGCCTACAGACGAACGGCCACGCTCGCAGACCACGATAATGGGTTTACCTTTGGGCAGGCTGCCCATTTTGCTGGCGATGTCGGCGGCAGGTACATTACGGGATTGCGGAATGTGGCCGGCTTTGAAATGCTCCGCGCTGCGGATGTCCAGGAAGAGGCCGTCCTGGTCGTTAGTGAGTTTGATGGCGTCGTTTACGCCGATCTGTTTAGCGCCCCGTTGCAGAAAGCTCGGCAGGGCTAAAGCGACCGCTGCAGTGATTGCAACGACAATGAGAAGTAGGTTGGTCTGGTCAGAAAAAAAGTCCACGATTCGTTCCGGAAATGGGATAGCGTGATGGGCTGAATCTGTCGATTATAAAATGGACAGAGATTATTAACTTTCAGGTGACATTTACCATGTACAAAATCGTCCTGATGCGCCACGGCGAAAGCCAATGGAACCGCGAAAATCGTTTCACCGGCTGGGCCGACGTCGATCTGACGGAAACTGGGCGTGAGCAGGCACGCAAGGCCGGCGAATTGCTCAAAGAAAAAGGGTATGAGTTCGATCTGGTTTTTTGTTCGGTGCTGAAGCGCGCCATCCGCACCACCTGGATTGCGCTGGACGCTATGGACGCAATGCATACGCCTATCGGGCTGAGCTGGCGGCTTAACGAGCGCCACTACGGTGCGTTGCAAGGCCTGAACAAGGCGGAAACCGCGGCCAAATTTGGTGATGAGCAGGTGCTGATCTGGCGCCGCGCCTATGGCATTGCCCCCGACCCTCTGGATACCAACGACGAGCGTCACCCGCGCTTTGATCGCCGCTACGCTAAAGTCGATCCCGCCTTGCTACCGGCGACCGAGTGTCTGAAGGACACCGTCGCTCGCGTCGTGCCGTTCTGGAACGACTCTATCGCGCCGGCGGTTCGTTCGGGCCGCCGCGTGCTGATCGCCGCACACGGCAACAGCTTGCGCGCACTTATCAAGCACCTGACAGATATGCCGGAAGACGAAATCGTTCACCTGAACATTCCTACCGGCCAGCCCCTGGTTTACGAGCTGGACGAACAACTGCGTCCTACCCGCCATTACTACCTGGGTGACCCGGCAGAAATCGAAGCTGCGATGGCAGCCGTGGCTGCGCAGGGCAAGGCAAAGCAAGGCTGACGACATGCGCTACGCCGCGTTTGTTCTGGCGTTGTTGTGTGCTTTCAGCGGCCCGCAGGTGTGGGCCGCTGAAAGTGAGTTGCAGCAGCGTCAGGCTGAGGCGCGGCGCGATCAATCGGCGCTACGCGATCGTATCGCTCGGTTGGAAAAGCAGATTGTCGGCAGTGAATCGTCGCGCCGCGATATCACAGTGGCGCTCAAGAAGTCAGAAACTGCGATTTCCGAACTCGACCGCCAATTAGAAAATCTGCAGACTGAAACCGAACAGGCGAATCAACAACTACAAGAAACACAACGCCGGATAAGCGAGCAATCAGCAGAGCTGGGCAAACGGCAGGAACATCTGGCCGAACAGTTGCGGGCGCAGTATGCGGGAGGCTTGTCGCCGTGGGCTGCGTTGTTGTCCGGGGAAGACCCGCAGGATATTGCACGCGAATTGGGCTATTTGGAATATGTGGCCAAGGCCCAGGCAGACGCTTTGCTGGCGGTGCGTGCGGCGTTGGATGAATTGACTGCACTGCAAAAGCAGGCCCAGGCCCACGAAATCGAATTGCAGCGTTTGGCCAAGGAGACTCTGCAGCGTCGTGAGGAGCTGGAATCTCAGCAGGCGGAGCGTCAGGAAGTTTTGACGCGCATTGAGGCAGAGCTAAAAAAACAGCGCAGCGAGGCCCGCACCTTGGAACGCAACGAAGCACAACTTAGCAAACTGGTGGATGCGCTGGCGGTGGCCATTGAAGAAGAGGCCGCAGAAGCGCGGCGGCGCGAGGAGGCTGCCCGTCGTTTAGCCGAAGAGCAGCGCCGGGCGCGCGAACAGCGAGAGGCCGAGGAACGGCGCAAGGCCGAAGAGGCCCAGCGTGCGGCAGAAGCGCGTAGGCGAGCTGAGACACAGGCGCAAAGAGACGCCAAGGAAGAAGAGGCTCGCAAGGTGGCTGAGGCGCGTCGTGCGGCGGAGGCCATTCGCGCTCAGCAAGCGGCAGCGCAAGCAAAGAGCAGCGCCTCGCCCGAGCCCGCGCCGCGTGAGGCGGCTCCGCAGGTGGCCCGGGCAACGCAGCAGGGCTTGAGTAAAGGCTTGCCATACCCCGTGCGCGGCGAAGTCCAGGGCCGCTTTGGCATGGAGCGCCCGGAAGGCGGCGTGTGGCGGGGCATTGTGCTGCGAGCCGCTGATGGCGCGCGGGTGGCCGCCGTGGCTCCCGGGCAGGTGGTCTACGCAGGTTGGCTGGGGGGCTTTGGCAATCTTTTAATTATTGACCACGGTGAAAAATATTTGAGCGTATACGCCTACAACCAGAGCCTGCTCAAACAGGTAGGGCAATATGTTCAAGCCGGAGAGGCCGTGGCCACGGTGGGAGCGACCGGTGGCCAGGTGGAGCCCGGTCTATACTTTGAAATCCGTCATGAGGGTAAACCTGTCAATCCTTTACTTTGGCTGGGAAAACCATGACAAGGCGCTTCACTTGGCGAATAGTTTCGGTACTATCTGCCTATACGCGTCGCAAGGCGGCGTCAATGAGAACACTATAAATCGGGTATGTGCATGGGCACTCGTAGGGTACGCAGTTTTGGTCTGGTGCTGGCTGGCGCAGTCGGCGGGCTACTTCTCAGTCTAGGAATTTCAGCCGTCGCACAACGCGGCGAACCTTTGCCGCTCAAGGAGCTGCAACAGTTTGCCAATGTGTTTGCGGCGATCAAGGCCAGTTATGTCGAGCCGGTTAGCGACGACAAGCTCATCAACGATGCGATCAAAGGCATGTTCGATGACCTCGACCCGCATTCCGCCTACCTCGATGCTGAAGCCTTCAAGGAAATGGAAGCCATCACGCAAGGCGGGTTCGGCGGCCTGGGCATTGAAATCGGCAGCGAAGACGGCCAGCCCAAGGTGATTTCTCCCATCGAAGATACGCCGGCCTTCCGTGCGGGGATTCTGGCGGGTGACATCATCACGCACATCGACGGCAAGCCCACCAAGGGCATGACGCTCAACGAAGCCATCAAACTGATGCGTGGCGAGCCCAACACCAGCATTGTGCTGATGATCAGCCGCCCGGGGCGCGACAAACCGCTTGAACTCACCATTGTGCGCGACATCATCAAGGTGCGTAGTGTGCGCAGCAAGATGCTCGATAACGGCATTGCCTATGTGCGTATCGCCCAGTTCCAAGAACGCACGGCGCCCGATCTCGTGCGCCACCTGGGCGACCTTGCCGGTGAACAAGCGCCCAAGGGGCTGATTCTCGACCTGCGTAACGATCCGGGCGGCCTGCTCGACAGTGCCATTGCCGTGTCGTCGGCCTTCTTGCAACCCGATGTTCTGGTGGTCTCCACCAAGGGGCGCATTCCTTCGGCTAACCGCGAATACCACGCTAAGCCTGCCGATTACCTGCGCAATTACTTGGGCAGCGACACCAATGATTACGTCGCCAAAGTCGGCGAGTGGGTCAAAACCGTACCCATGGTCGTACTGGTGAACGTGGGCTCGGCTTCCGCCTCTGAAATCGTGGCGGGCGCCTTGCAAGACCACAAGCGGGCCACTGTGCTGGGCAACCGCACATTCGGCAAAGGGTCAGTGCAAAGTGTGCTGCCTTTGAGCGAAGATACGGGCATTAAGCTCACCACCGCTCGCTACTACACGCCTAGCGGGCAATCTATCCAGGTCACCGGTGTGTCGCCAGACATCACGGTGGACGACACTGCACAGGGCAATTTGTTCCGACTGCCGCGCGAAGCCGACCTGCAACGCCATCTGGTCAACGGTAGTTTCGATGAATCCAGCTTGGCCGAAGAAGAAGACGAAATCGTCGATATCGCCCGCATGTTCGAATTCGGCGGCGATGAAGATTATCAGCTTCAACAGGCGATCAACTTCCTGGAAGGGCGGCCGGTGCAGCGCAATGATCCCGATTTGGTCGCCAAGGCCAAGAAGGAACGTGAGGAAAATCGCGCGGCTGAAAAAAAAACTCCCTGATCAGCCCTGACGGCCCGGTGGAGCGCTTCCGCATCACGCCGCAAGGCATGGAGCGCGTTCCTCAATAAACAAGGAAGCTCCGAACCCGTTGCAGCGCTGCGACGGGTTCCTTTGCAGCATGAATGACGATCAGCTTTTGCGCTATGCGCGACATATTCTTCTCGATGAGTTCGGCATTGAGGGGCAGGAGCGTCTGAGCGCTGCCCGAGTGCTGATTGTGGGGGCCGGCGGCCTGGGGTCGCCCGCAGCCCTGTACATGGCGGCAGCGGGCGTCGGTACGCTGATTCTGGCCGACGACGACGAGGTGGACCTTAGCAACCTGCAACGGCAAATCTTGCATGGCCAAGATCGCGTGGGCATGCCCAAAGCGGAATCGGGGCGGCGCACCCTGGCCGCGCTGAACCCCGAAGTCCAGGTGCTGCCCGTGGTGCAGCGTCTTGATGATGCCGCCTTGCTCGAGTGGGTGGCCAAAGTCGACCTGGTCATGGATTGCTGCGATAACTTCGCCACCCGGCATGCGGTCAACCGGGCCTGCGTGGCCCTGCGTAAGCCACTCGTGTCGGGTGCAGCCATCCGCTTCGCGGGCCAGATCAGCGTCTTCGACTTGCGACGTGACGACGCGCCCTGCTACCACTGCCTGTTTCCCGAAGCAGAAGACGTCGAAGAACTACGTTGTGCCACCACCGGCGTACTGGGCCCGCTGGTAGGCGTCGTCGGCGCCACACAAGCCATCGAAGCCATCAAACTGCTGGTCGGCATGGGCGAACCCCTCACCGGCCGCCTGCTCTGCCTGGACGCCCTCACCATGCAATGGCAAACCCTGCGCTACAGCCGCGACCCCGCATGCCCCGTCTGCTCAAAAATGGGGTCTGTCCCGGTTTCAGGTGTTTGTAAGGAAGGGGGCGGTCCATGAGTAGTGCTGATAATAATTATTAGTTTTTCTTAAGTTGATGTACGTTAGCCCTCCTAATCGTTACCATTAGAACAAATTTTGATAAATCAACGCTGGGGGGCGCTGCGTGAAGCAAGGGGGGCTGCTGGATGTGCGCATGTTGCGTATTTTCGAGGCAGTTGCCGCCACCGGCAATGTCTCTCGCGCTGCTGAAAAACTAGGAATCACGCAATCAGCCGTTTCGCAGGCGCTGGCCCAGGTGGAGCGCATTTTGGGAACGCCGGTATTTGATCGCGCGCACCGTCCATTCACGCTGACTCCAGCAGGCATCGCGCTAAGCCGCCGCGCGCGCCACATCGTCGACGATATCGATCGCCTCGTGTCTGACGTGCGTGAAGCAGATCTAGCCAGCCGCCCCGCCATCCGGGTGGGCATGATCGACTCGTTCGCGGCGACTGCCGGGCCGGCCATCGTCAAGAAGGTCACCGCTTCAGCCAGCCAATTGCTGCTGTGGTCGGGGCTGGCCAATAGCCACTCTCAGGCCCTCTTGAACCGCCAGCTCGATCTCATCATCACTTCTGATACCCTAGAGGACGTTGATCGAATCGTTAGACGTGTTATCTTTACGGAGCCATTTATTCTGGTAGTACCGGCTCAGAAGAAGAAAGAATTCGAAGGCGTCAGCCTTTTGCAGGCGATTCAGCTTGCTCCCTTCATCCGCTTCAGCGCGCGTTCGCATTTCGGAGCCACGATTGAGCGCCATTTGCGACGCACTGGCCATTCCCCTGTGCCATCGCTGGAGATTGACACTGCCGACGTTGTGATGGCCATGGTGGCCGCGGGCCTCGGCTGGTCGATCACAACCCCGCTATGTGTGCTGCAAGGCAGAGCCTATTTGCAGCAAATAGCCATTCTTCCGCTTCCCGGAACACCGTTTTCGCGCACGGTGCATCAGCTGTCGCGCGAAGGCGAGTACGAAGAAATGGCCGGCCACGTTTTTCAGGCCAGCCGTAGTGTGCTGGAGGGAGAAATTTTCCCTCTGCTCAGGGATTACATCCCTTGGCTAGACGACAGCATGACTTTGTCTTGAGTCGTCAGGTCGGAGCAACCAGCCCTTGCATTCATAAAAAAGGAGAACTGCATGAAACAGAATCGTCGAGATTTTCTCAAGGTAGCCGCCGCATCGGGCGTTGTCGCTGCCTTGCCCAGCATGGCGTGGGCCAATAAACAGGCCGTGCGCTATGGTGGGTCCGCCTGGCTGGGCCATTATCCGGCCTACCTGGCGATGAACGAAGGCCTGTTCGGCAAGGAAGGCATTGAGCAGAGCTGGGAATCGTTCGGCACATCTTCCGCACGCATGACGGCGGTGATGTCAGGCGGCGTCGATATTGCCTGCACCGGCATCGTGTCGGCGCTGGCCCTGATGGCGCGTGGCGCTCGCCAGTTTTCGATTATTGCGATTCCTGAGACCTTTGGCCGGGTGGAAGGGCTGATCGGGCGTGAAAACGTCAAAAGCCTGGACGACCTGAAAGGCAAGAAGGTGGGTGTGACTTTTGCATCCAGCGCCCACCTGCTAGTGCTGGATATTCTTGACCAAGCCGGCCTGACTGAGAAAGACGTCACAGTGCTGAATGTGCCCGCCCCTGAGCTGCCCGCTGCCATGCAAGCCGGTCAGATTGATGTCGCCGCAGCCTGGACGCCCCAGTTCGACCATATTTTGCGTCAGCCCGGCAACACGCTGTTGGCTGACGATACGGCGTTTTCGCTCTATGACTCCCACCAAGTCACGCCGGGCCCGGACGTGCTGATCGTGCGCCGCGAGTTCGCAGAAAAGAACCCCGATACCGTGAAGGCTTATCTGCGTGCCTACTTCCGCGCCTGCGAATTCCTGCGCGACAAACCCGAAGAGGCTGCTCAGAAGCTCCTCACCCTGACCAATATCGACATTGAAGATCAACTGGCTGCTGTTAAGGGCGCGGACTGGTTCGACGCAAGCCAGCAGGACGGTTTGTTGAACGGCCCGTTCATCGGTGGTTTGCAGGAGCTGGCGGAAATGTTGGTCCGCTACAAGCAGATTGATAAGGCGCCTACCGTCAAGGATTGGGTGGATGCGTCCTTCATCTGAGTTTCACAGGAGATAACTATATGAGCCATGTCACTCCCTCTAGGGCGTCGCTACTGACAACGAGCGCAGTCTCGGTGTTGGTGTTTCTGGCGTTCTGGGAACTTGCCTGCAGGGTGGGTCTAGTCGACCCGATTTTTCTGCCGCCGCCCAGTGATGTTCTGAGTAAGGGCATAGCCATGGGGGAGGACGGCTCGCTGCTTGGCCATGTGCTAGCTTCAGCGCGTCGGGTCATGATGGGTTTCCTGGCAGCGGTGATCGTAGCGATACCGCTGGGCATTGTGCTGGGCACCTCGCGCTATGCCCGCGCCGCATTCGACCCGCTGCTGTCGTTTTTGCGGCCGCTGCCTTCTATGAGCTGGATTCCGCTTTCCCTGCTGTGGTTCGGCATCACCGAAACTCAGAAGTACAGCATTGTCTTTATGGGCACGTTTGCGCCCGCTCTGGTCTACGTCATTGAAGCGACTCGTAATGTAGACCCTTTGTGGATTCGTGCCGCACAGAATCTGGGCGCCAGCCGTTGGCAAGTCATGCGGGAAGTGATTCTGCCAGGTAGCCTGCCGCAGATTCTGAGCGGCATGAAAGTTATTCTGGGCCTTGCCTGGACATGTGTGATCTCGGCGGAATTGATTGCTGCGCGCGAAGGCCTGGGTTTCCTCATCATGAACGGTAAGGAGTTCTTCCAAACGGAAGTGGTCGTACTGGGCATGGTGATGATCAGCATAACGGTGTTGATCACCGACCTCGTGTTCAGACTGATCGAAAACCACATCCTGAGGTGGCAGCAATGAGTGAATCCATGATTTCCATCCAGGGCGTTTCGAAGAATTTCGGCGAATTTCAAGCCCTGCAAAATGTCGATCTTGAAATCAAGCGGGGCGAATTCGCCGTACTGCTTGGGGCATCAGGTTGTGGGAAATCCACTTTACTGAACCTGATCACGGGCTTCCTCAGCCCGACACAAGGGCGCATCATGGTCAACGGTCGCGAAGTCACCAAGGTGGACCCGCATTGTGGCATGGTGTTCCAGCAATACGCTTTATTTCCGTGGCTGACCGTATTGGACAACGTGGCGTTTGGCCTGAAGATGAAGGGCATCGGCAAAGCCGAACGCAACGAAACGGCCAAGCGATTTATCGACATGGTCGGGCTGCAGGGCTTTGAAGATAAGTTCCCCAATGCCCTGTCCGGCGGCATGCGACAGCGCGTTTCAATTGCCCGAGTGCTGGCCAACGACCCCGACGTCATTCTGCTGGATGAACCCTTTGCCGCGCTTGACGCCATGACGCGCCAAGTCCTGCAAGACGAATTGCTGCGTATCTACGAACAAAGCGGCAAGACCATTGTCTTCATCACCCACTCAATTGATGAAGCCTTGCTGCTGTCTACACGCATGCTCATCATGAGCGCCCGCCCCGGTCGCATCGTCACTGACTTGCAGAACGACCTGCCCATGCCGCGCAATGCCGACGTCCAACTCTCGGCGCGCTACAACGAACTGAAGTCCCAAATCTGGGGCACCGTGCAAGAAGAAGTCATGCGCAGCATGGAAGCCACCACCAGCCGCTAATAAACCTGACAAACTCCTTAAACCGGGACAGACCCCGTTTTAAGGAGTTGGCCGATGCGGTTGATGCGTTTGTCGATGTAGGGGCTGCGGCCATGGTGGCGGGCGTTGTGCGGGGTGTCGGGGTGGTGGCACAGTACGGTGCCCATGCCGATGGCTTTGGCGCTACGCAAGTTGGCAAGGGTGTCGTCCACTAGCACGACTCGATGGGCGGGTACGCGTAGGCGGGCCAGCAGCTGGCGCATCATGGCGACGGAGGGTTTGCAGCGCAGTCGCCCCTGGAGGTGCATGTGGTCGATGCTCCAGAGCATTTCAAAGTGGTGCAAGATTCCCAGAATGCGTAGAACGTCGCGTGCGTAGCGTTCCGGTGCGTTAGTCAGTAGTATTTTTCGCCCCCGCAATTGGGCCAGCTTGCGAGCCAGCCCGCGTTCGGCGTGAACTAGGCCACGCACATCAAAGTCGTGAGCGGCTGCGATGAAGTCGGAAGCGGCGATGTCATGGTGAAGCTCCAGGCCCGCTGCGGTGGCGCCGTAGCGCTTCCAGTAGTCCAGACGCAATGCGTCGGCCTCGTTACGGTCAAGATCCAGCCATTCCATGATGAGGTCGGACATTTTGCTGTCGATACGCTGGAAGATATGGCGTGAGCAATCGTGCAGCGTATTGTCGAGGTCAAACAGCCATACCGTGTCGTCCGCGCCAGGGCGGCGAGGGTAGTGCAAGGCGGTGGGTTTGCGTAATGGGGGCATTTGAGAGGAAGCAGGGCTGCCGCCCCGGTTTACGGCAGCGCCTATTGTGCAGCGGTAGGCGCTTGCGCGACTGGCGCCCCGGCGTGGCCATACCGGGGCGGGAATGAGCACCTGAATTAATGCGAAGTGATCATGGTGCCGACGCCCTGGTCGGTCAGGATTTCCAGCAACAGGCAATGCGGAACTCGGCCATCTACGATGTGAACGGAATTGACGCCTGTGCGGGCGGCATCAAGTGCCGAGGCGATTTTTGGCAGCATGCCGCCGGAAATCGTGCCGTCTGCGAATAGCGCGTCGATGGTGCTGGCAGAAAGTTTGCGCAGCAGCTCACCTTGTTTGTCGAGCACGCCAGGTGTGTTGGTCAGCATGACGAGTTTTTCTGCACCCAGCACTTCGGCCATCTTGCCGGCGACGACGTCGGCGTTGATGTTGTAGGCCTGGCCATCGCTTTCGTTGTAACCAATAGAAGAAATCACCGGGATGAACTGGTCGTCCTGCAGAGCCTTGACGACGGCAGGCTCCACCCGGGTGATGTCGCCCACAAAGCCGATGTCGAGGGTTTCGCCGGGTTGATCCGGGTTGTCCATCAGCTTTTTGCGCGCTTGGATCAGGCAGCCGTCTTTCCCTGTGAGGCCGACGGCCTTGCCACCCGCCTCGTTAATCATCATGACGATGTCCTGTTGCACTTGGCCGCCCAGCACCCATTCAACCACTTCCATGGTTTCGGCGTCGGTGACGCGCATGCCTTGGATGAACGTGCCTTCCTTGCCAATGCGCTTCAGCGCTGCATTGATTTGCGGGCCGCCTCCGTGCACGACGACGGGGTTGATGCCAACCAATTTCAACAACACCACATCGTGCGCAAAGCTGCGCTGCAGGTGCTCTTCCGTCATGGCGTTGCCGCCGTATTTGATGACAATGGTTTTGCCATGGAAACGACGGATATACGGCAAGGCCTCCGAAAGGACGTCAGCCTTGACGGTGGCGGAGTAATTTTTTTCGGTGTCAGTCATGTCTCGTAGGTGGGATCAGCCCAAAGCCTTGTTAACAGTAGCCAGAAAGGCTTCTTTGTCGTAGTTGCCGAGGTAGCGCCGGATGATGTTGCCCTGCTTGTCGATGAGAAATGCAGTCGGTGTCAGGCGGACATCGCCAAATGCTTGGGCGAGTTCGCCGGTGGAGTCGATGACGACCTTAAAGGGCAGCTGACGCGATTCAGCAAAGTTCTTTACGTAATTGGGCGGATCATACTTCATGGCTACAGCAATGGTGTCGTAACCACGATCTTTCAGGTTGTTGTAGTTCTCGATGTTGCTGGGCATTTGTGCAACACAGGTGGTGCAGTTTGTGGCCCAGAACTTTACGAGCACGACCTTGCCACGCAGGTCTTGAGTGGTGAACTGTTCGCCGTCCAGCGTAGTAAATTGGACATCAGGCGCGGTTTGGGCGTCGCTAGGCAGTTGCCAGACAACCACGGCTGCTACGACTACGATGGCGATGATGGCTAAAAATAGTTTCTTCATTGCACAGGCATTGCTTGGACATCGCCGGTTTGGGGGGCGGTGTCGGTGGTGTTATTGGTGGACTGTAGGTTAGGCTCTTCGATCGGCGCGGACGACGTCGGTTGCAGCAGGCTTTCGGGCGAAACGATGTCGAACAATTTTACGACTTTGTTGATACCGGATACGCCGGCAGTAGCAATGCCCGCACGGTCGGCTTCGTCTTGGGTGACGCGGCCCTGAAGATAAACGATGCCTCGTTCCGTCGTGACGTTGATGGTGCGGAACGGGACGTCTTTGGTGTTGATAAGCGTAGTGCGAACCTTGGAGCTAAGCCAGGTGTCGTTGGTGCGTACGCTGACCGGCGTGATATCGCCCACCCGCAATTCGTTAACGACTCGCCGGACTTTTTCTACTTTGGCCGCCGCCTCGCCGGCGCGTTGTTTGTCTTGTGCGGTGGGGACATCGCCCAGCAGCAGAACTTGGCCGGCATAGGAATAGGCATTGATGCGCAGATTCTGGGTGTCGGCAAAGAGGTTGCGCATTTCATTTTCGACCTTCAGAACGATGGCCTTGTCTTCAACCTGTTCGCCTGCAGTGCGCCTGTCGGTAGCGACAACTGCAGTGGTCGCCGCAGCGCCGCCAACAACAATTGCGCCGCAGCCGGATAATGTGACCAGGGCGGCCAGAGACAGGCAAGTGAACAGCAGGCGTGGCGAGGAATGGGTACGTGACATTAGAGTGTGTCTCCGAGGAGCAGGGCGTCGATGCCGTCGCACAAAGCGTGCAGCAAAAGGATGTGGACTTCTTGGATGCGCATGGTGCGGTCATGCGGAACGCAAAGGTGGATGTCGGCGTCGCTGAGCATGCCGCCGATTTCGCCACCGCCCTTACCGGTAAGGGCGATCACCGTCATTTCGCGGTCGTGGGCGGCCTCGATGGCTTTGATGACGTTGGGCGAGTTGCCGCTGGTGGATATTGCCACCAAGACATCTCCCGGCTGGCCCAGTGCGTTGACCTGGCGCTCGAATACAGCGTTGAAGCCGTAATCGTTACCCACGGCGGTGAGAATAGAGGTGTCTGTGTTGAGGGCGATACCTGCAAGCGGCAGACGGTCGCGCTCAAAGCGGCCGACGAGTTCGGCAATGAAGTGCTGGGCATCCGCTGCAGAACCCCCATTGCCGCACGCGAGTATTTTGTTGTTGTTGGCTAGTGCGCCAAAGAGGTGTTCAACGGCGACCGAGAGCGGCGCAGCCAGTTCGCGCGCGCTGGCTTTGAACGTATCGACGGCGTCGTCAAAGTGCGATGCCATGTGTGCTGTCATGTCCATAGACCCGATTATCTCATTTTTCGATTTTTAGTCAGCGGTATTCTTGCATGAAGGCGTGTCGAATCCATTCAATCCGCCCTTCCTGCTCGCAGATGACGTCAAAACGGCAGGCGGGAGTGCGCCCCAGAAAGTGACGCCGGACGATACTTGGAAGGAAAAATCGGGCAGCCCGTAGCAAGCGCTGTTGTTTACGGCGGTTTACACTGGCAGCGGCTCCGCCGTGGCTGGCGGAGCCCCGGTGTCTGACTTCCACGAATACCAGCACGTCGCCATCGCGGGCAACCAGATCGATTTCGCCGGCCCGGCAGAGCAAATTGCGCTCTAGCACCTGCAAGCCCTGACGTTCCAGCCAGACAGCGCTGCGGTGTTCTGATTGATGGCCGGTTGTCTGGGAGGGGGAAGGTGCCATGTCATCATTGCCTTTACGCGGGATAAGCGCAGTATGAACGACGATAGTCAATTTATGGAAGCCTCAGCGACATGGAAACATCTCGCTGAGCGTGTGGCGGGCCAGCACTGGCCGACGGCGGCGCTATATGTCGTCGCAACGCCGATCGGCAATCTGGGCGATTTGGGTTTGCGAGCCTGGCAGGCCTTACGGCAATGCGATGTGATTGCTGCCGAAGACACCCGTTCCAGTCGCCCCTTGCTGGACGCCTGGGGCATCAGCACCCCGCTTATGGCGGCGCATCGGCATAACGAGGCGGCCGCAGCCGACGCTATTGTGCAGCGCCTGGAGGCTGGTGAACGAGTGGCCCTGATTTCCGACGCTGGTGCACCGGCTGTCAGCGACCCAGGCGGGCGCATTGTGCGGCGGGTGCGCGAGGCGGGCTATCAAGTGGTGCCGATACCGGGTGCAAGTGCGGTGATTACGGCGCTGATGGCGGCAGGTGTTACTTCTGATGAAAACCCAGCCTTTATATTCGCCGGGTTTGCGCCGCCAAAGCAGGGCGCCCGCCGCAAGTGGTTACAGAAGTGGGGCGCCATGGCGGCACCTGTGGTGCTGTTCGAGTCGCCGCACCGGGTACGGGCCACGGTTGATGACATGCTGGCTGTATGGGGTCCAACGCGGCGCTTGAGCATTGCCCGGGAACTGACTAAGCGCTTCGAACAGGTAGAAACACTGGCGCTGGCCGACGCGGCGGCTTGGTTCGATGCCGAGAGCCACCGCAGCCAGGGGGAGTTCGTGCTGATTCTGCACGAAGCCGAAGCTGCTGTCGGCGACGCCATAGATGCGCAGGCGCTTACCTTATTGGACGCTTTACTTGAGGTGTTGTCCGTGCGTGATGCGGTAAAGGTGGCGGCCAAAGTGAGTGGCGCCCCGCGCGATGCACTGTACGCCGTGGCGCTAGAGCGTAGCGCAAGCAGAGATTCTTAGGAAACACGGTTGGCCCTAGAGCCGCGGTGTGCTTGCCGCGGCCTGACTTACCGCTGCGCCAGAGTGGGTTGCAAGCCAGTCGCCTCTTGGATACGGACAGCCGCGTTGACCGCAGCAGTGCGGGATGGGTAAGGGCCGATGCGTACCCGGTGCAAGTCTTGCCCGCTATGGACGCGGGCGTTGCGGGTTTCTACGTGGGCGATTTCGTTGTTCAGGCGGTTGGCAAGTTGATCGGCAGAAATATAGCTGCCAAAAGCGCCGAACTGCAGATAAATGCCTTCGCTCGGTTCTTGAGTGACAGCCGGGCTGTGGCTGCCTCGTAAGGTTTCTAGTGTTTGCTGATCAAGCGCCGCCAGGGCGTCGGGCGTGACGGGGGAGTCGGCGGCGACTTCCTGGGGGCTGTGAGGGGAACTGGTGGCCACTGGAATCGGTGCTGGAGTGGTGTCAGGCTCCGATCCTTGGGAATTGGGGGAAGCCGAGGCCCGGGCGGGTTCCGGTGCGGGTGCATGGGCCGCCGAGGCCACAGTTTTCGTTGGCTGCACCGTTTGGGTTGCGATGGATTTGGAGGGCGCCGGAGCGGCCGCCATGTTCAGCCCCTTGCGGATATCCGCATGGGTGATGGCTTCGACTTCCACCACATCGCTGCCCTGACCAATGATGCCCAGCTTGGCAGCTGCTGCGTAGGAGAGGTCGATGATGCGGCCTCGCAGGAAAGGGCCGCGGTCGTTCACGCGCACAATGATGCTGCGGCCGCTTTGCACATGCGTGACCCGGGCGTAGCTGGGTAGCGGCAGGGTTGGGTGGGCCGCTGTCATAGCGTACATGTCGTAGGTTTCGCCGTTAGCCGTTTTCTGGCCATGGAATTTACGGCCATACCACGACGCCACCCCGCGCTGGCGCAATTGGGTGGTGGCGCTGACGGGCACAAAGCGCTGGCCCAACACTGTATAGGGGCGGAAATTGGCGCTGTTGTGAGGCTCGATGCGCGGTACGGCATCGGGCGTGTTGGCCACATTGGCGGGGATGTTGCGGCCAGGGCCGTCGTCTTTGTAATAGCCGCCGCCCGTATAGGGCGGGGCGCCTCTTGCTGACGAGCGCTGCTTGGGCGATGAGCCGCAGCCTGCCAGCATGGCCGCAATCGTTAGCAAAACGGCAAGCGTTTTCCAGGGTGTACTTGGGGAAGGCGTTGTCGTCATGGCCGGCGTGGGCTCCTAAGGGCGCTCAGGAGGCGGTGGTTGGTTGCGGTGCCGGATCAGCGGCGCATGATCCGCAAAGCGGCGGGCAAGTTCTTCGGCCACATACACCGAACGATGTTTACCACCCGTGCAGCCAATGGCTACGGTGAGGTAGTTGCGGGTGTCTTGCATGTACAGGGGCAGCCAGCGCTCTATATAACCGGCGATGTCTGTCACCATGGCTTCCACGCTGCCGAACTGCGACAGCCATTTCGCTACCGGTTCATCACGCCCGGTAAGGGGGCGCAGCGCTTGGTCGTAGTGGGGGTTGGGCAGGCAGCGCACGTCGAATACGAGGTCGGCGTCGCCCGGTACGCCGCGCTTATAGGCAAATGAGGCAAAGGTCAGCACCACAGGCGCCCGGTCGGCTTGCACGAGATCGCGCACCCAGGCGCGCAACTGGCCAGGGGTGAGGTCGGACGTGTCGATGGTATGTTCTTGCTCGCGCAGGGGCGCCAGCATTTCACGTTCGGTGTCGATACATTCCTGCAGCGACGGCGTGCGGCCATGCTGCAGTGCCAGCCTGTCTGTCAGTGGATGGCGGCGCCGGGATTCAGAATAACGCTGGCGCAGGGTATGGTCGTTGGCATCCAGGAAGATGACGCGGAATGCGGTGCCCTGTGCCCGCATTTCTTGAACAGTGGCCGGGAGCTCATCCAGTTCGCCTACTGTGCGCACATCGATGGCGACGGCTACGCGTTCTATCCCCTGCTGTTGTGTGGTGGAGATGAATTCCTGAAGGAAGCGTACTGGCAAATTGTCGACGCAGACATAACCCGCGTCTTCCAGCAAGCGCAAAGCCACGGATTTCCCAGAGCCTGAAATGCCGGTGAGGAGAACGATGTTTTGCATGGAATGATCTTCAGTGTTGGCCGGTGCCCGCGTGTTTGCAGGCTTGCTGCCAGACAATGGTACCAAAGTTGAGTGACAGTCCACAGCGGATTGTGGTGTCAGTTGCGCGGCGTGCAGCCCGAAGTGCGAAGCAGATTGACTGCCCTTACCTCTAATCGCCCCCGGCGAGGGCGGGTGAGGTGGCTAATCTTTGCGGCTGTTTTCCATGATGGCCAGCGCTTGGCGTTCGATGAATTCGCCCATGGTGTCGATGCCACGCAAGGTCAGGATGGCGTTACGCACGGCGGCTTCCACCAGCACGGCCAAGTTGCGCCCCGCAGCAACTTGCAGCATGACGCGCGGCACAGGAATGCCCAGCACGTCTTCGGTCTGGTCTTGGACGGGCAGGCGTTCGAAGTTTTCCGGAGTGGAGCGCACCAAGTGGACCATCAGGCTGAGCTTCATCTTGCGGCGCACGGATGTCTCGCCAAAGATGGTGCGGATATCGAGCAGGCCGAGACCCCGCACTTCCAGCAGATTTTGCAACAAGGCAGGGCAGTGCCCTTCCACAATACTGGGGGCGATGCGCGAGAGTTCTACTGCGTCGTCTGCCACCAGGCCGTGGCCGCGTGAAATCAGTTCCAGCGCCAGCTCGCTTTTACCCAGGCCCGATTCTCCTGTGATGAGTACGCCCACCCCCAGCACATCGAGAAAGACCCCATGCATCAGGGTTTTGGGCGCCAGACGTTTACCCAGATAGATGCGTAGCAAGTCGATGAGCTGGGCGGCGTCAATGTGGGTGGCAAGCAGAGGAATCGCGTTCGTTTCGCAAAAGTCGCGCAGCCCGTCCGGCGCTTGCAGGCCTTCGGCAATAAGAATGGCGGGTACACCGCCCGCTTGCAATTCTTCTAACAGATGGAGGCGTCGCGCCGCATTGAAGTTGGTGTAGTAGGCGAGTTCTTCAGCGCCCAGCACCTGGATGCGGGAGGGATGAATGAGGTTGAGGTGACCGACCAAGTCGGCGCTGGCGCGACCAGGGTGGTTGGTGAGAGCTTGGTCTGTGGCTTGCTGGCCGGCCAGCCAGATGAAGCTGATGTCGTTGGCATTGTCCTTGACAAGCTCTCGCACGGTCAGCATGGCTTTATTCCTGGGAAATGGGGCTGGTCAGCAGGCGGTGGACGACTTCCGGGTCGGTTTCTGTTGCCAAGGCGTGGCGGATGTCGGCGTTGGACATGAGCCGGGCGATTTCGGCGAGCAGATCAAGGTGGGTTTGGGTGGCGTTTTCCGGGACGAGCAGAATGAACAGCAGGCTGGCTGCGCGACCGTCGGTTGCGTCAAACCGTACCGGGTCGGTGAGGCGGATAAATGCCGCACAGGGTTCTTTAAGATCTTTGATGCGGCCATGCGGAACTGCGACCTGATGCCCCAGGGCAGTGGAACCGAGGCGTTCACGCGTGATGAGGCTTTGAAATACGGCAGTCCGTGAAATGCCGTTATGGTTTTCAAAGAGTAGGCCAGCTTGTTCGAATGCCCGTTTCTTACTTGTGACCGTGAGGTCAAGAACAACATTCGACAGCGGGAGGATGCGCGACATTAGGTTCATGCCGCTCATTATATGTTTATTGCTCTGCAACATACAAAGGGAGTGTTGCGTGTGCGCGGCGGTCTTATACAAACGGGGGCTGGAAACCAAGAAAGCTCTGAACACAGCCCGCAGCGGGGGTTTCAGAGCTTTCTTCGCCCCGGGTTGTTCATGACTCCGGGGGCTTGTTGGCAGGTGTACAACGACGCCGGTTTATTCGGCGGGCACTTCCTGCCTCTTCATGGGCTCGTGAGCGTGATTTTGAAGCTTGCTCTTGTACTTGATGACCTGGCGATCGATTTTGTCAGCCAGCAGGTCGATGGAAGCGTAAAGGTTTTCGTCACTGGCTCCGCAGTGAATGTCTTTGCCCGGAAGGCGGACGGTCACTTCGGCGGTATGTTGAAGCTTCTCGATCGAGAGCATGACTTGTGCGTCGATGACATTGTCGAAGTGGCGACCGATGCGCGCCATCTTGGAAGATGCGTATTCACGGATGGCTGGGGTGATTTCGAGATGACGTCCACTGATGCTCAGGTTCATATAAAACGCTCCTACAGTTAAGGTTTGCGGCGCAGATTGCGCCAGTGTCTGGCTGGTTCGGGGCTCCTTATAAAGTGGGTTGAAACAATAACTTCAGTGTATCGCTTCGGGCGCCAAAATCAACAGGGGTCTGTCCCCATTTCAGCTGGATGTCAGGTTGGCCTGAACACGATTACATTTTGAAGTTCTTACCCAGGTAGACCTTCCGTACGGCTTCGTTATCGATGATTTCGTTCGGGTGTCCACTTGTCAGCACGCGGCCTTCGCTGATGATGTAGGCGCGGTCGCAAATGCCTAGGGTTTCACGGACATTATGGTCGGTTATGAGTACGCCGATATTGCGATTTTTCAAAAACTGGACGATACGTTGAATTTCGATGACCGCGATGGGGTCGACCCCCGCGAACGGTTCGTCCAGCAAAATGAAGCGCGGGCTGGTGGCCAATGCCCGGGCGATTTCCACTCGGCGGCGTTCACCACCGGATAGAGAAATGGCGGTGTTGTTGCGGATGTGATTGATCTGCAGCTCATCAATCAGCGATTCAAGCGCCTCGCCGATCTGGGCTGAGGAAAGGGGGCGGTTGTTGTCGTCGAGCTGTAGTTCCAGCACCGCGCGGATGTTTTCTTCGACTGTCAGGCGACGGAAAACGGATGCGTCCTGAGGCAGGTACGACAGCCCTAGCCGCGCGCGCCGGTGCATGGGCATGTTGGTAATTGCCTGGTTATCGATCTCGATACGACCGGAATCAGCCGGGACGATGCCGACAATCATGTAGAAGCTGGTTGTTTTACCCGCCCCGTTGGGGCCAAGCAGGCCCACGACTTCGCCGCTATCGACCGACAGAGAGACGTCTTCGACCACGGTGCGTTTGCCATAGATCTTGCGCAAGCCCGTGGCCCGCAGGCTGCCAGGAACGTTGCTGGCAGCGCGACGCGCTTGGCCCGCGAGAGCGTTTCTCGATGAAGAGTTGTTGCTAGGCAAGATGGCTCCTTAATTCCCAGCGCCCTGCTGCTTACGACAGGCTTCGATGGCCGCATCGGCACGTGCACGAGGCGTGGCCAGTGAACGCACACGCCCGCCTGGGGCGGCGGAGTTGGGGCCGCCAAACGCTTGGTAGGTTTCGGATTTTTGCCGGTAGATGACGCGTTCGCCCTGAATGTTGTCGAAGGGCTTGCCACAGATAAAGCGTGTGACGATGGCTTTGCCGATCATCTCGACTTCTTCGGTCTTGCCGTTGTATTCGGCCCGCTCACCGCGCGCTTCCAAGACTTCAAATTTGTCAGGGTTTTCCTGGCGCAGGAAGACTAGCTTGCCGGCTGCCACGGTGGCGGTACCGTGCTGGAAGCCTTCGGCATCTTCACGCATGACCAGGCGATCGGAATGCAAAGTCATGTTGCCTCGGGTGAGCACCACATTGCCTGTGAAGATGCTTTCTTTGGTGCCGTCGTCGTAGTTGAGCGTGTCGGAAATGATGAGAGTGTCGGGTTCTTCCTGAGCCTGCCCTTGCTGGGCGGCGGCGGGGGCGCTCAATGCCAGGCTGGCGGCCAGGAGGGAAGGAATAAGTAGGCGAAGTGGCGTCATGGTTGTTTTTCTGTCCTATCAGAGGAGCGCGAACGGCGTTCCTGGGTGTCTTGCCCGGAAATTTTGACGTCGGTGGCTGAATAGACCTGCAATTGCTGAGTCTTGTTATCGTAGCGCATGCCGGTGCCGTTCATGGTCGATTTGCCATGCACAACCAGGGCGGGGTGGTCGGTATAAACCACGTCTTCGTCAGGCAAAAGAATTAAGACATCGCTTTTGACATCGAGCGGCCGGTTTTCTGCGTCTTCCTTGCGATGCACGTGGGCGTTGCCCGTCATGGTGATGCGGGCGCCGTCTTCATCCATCACCGCAGTGTCGGAAGAGGCAATGGTCAAGGGCGAATCGGGCCGTTGGCCAATGGCGTGCGCCTGTTGAATCTCGTATGAGTCATCATCCGGGAAGTGTTCCAGATAATCCCCTTCCAGCCGATTGATGGCCATGCCGTGTTCGTCGCCGCGAATCAGCACGAACTGGGAGGCCCAATGGTCGGGCTCGTGTGTCACGCGGCGAGGCGGGTCGATGGGAACGGCCCGTTGGGCATAGTCGGCCGCCCACCAAGTGCCGATAACCAAACCGATCAGCAATATAAGGGCGACGACGGAGGGCAGGCGATCTTTCATATTGGGAGGTGTGCCGCACGGTTATGGGCGGCAAACAGGCGGCGAACCACTATTGAATCGTACCGCCGGGGCGTAGCGTGTTTGGGGAAAAGAAGGCCCCCAGCTTGCCTTGTGCGGCCAGGATGAGGTCGCAGCAGTCGCGTACCGCACCCGCGCCGCCCGCTGATGGCGCTTGCCAGTGGGCCGCTTGCGCGACATAAGCCGGGGCGTTGGCCACGCTGGCGGCAAAGCCTGCACGCTGCATGGCGGGCACGTCGATGATGTCGTCACCCATGTAGCCGACTTCGCTCAGATTGCAATTGTGTTCCTGAGCCAGTGCCTGCAGAGCCTGGGCCTTGTCGCGTATGCCATGCTGCACGAGGCCGATGCCCAATTCCGCCGCGCGGCGGCCGATCACCGCGCCATCGCGGGCCGTGATCAGGGCAACGAGAATACCGCTTTCCATCAGCATTTTGAGGCCGTGCCCATCAAGCACATGAAAGCACTTGAGCTGTTCGCCTTCCGCGCTGTACCAGAGGCGGCCGTCAGTCAGCACGCCATCCACATCAAACGCCATAAGCCGTAGCGGCCGGACGCGCTCAATAACGGCAGCGCTGGCTTTTGAGAGGATCAGGGCTTCAGCGGGGTGAGGAATGTTGTTGATGTTCATGGTTCAAATCACTTTTGCGGCCATAAGGTCGTGCATGTGCAGAGCCCCCAATAATAGCCCGGCCTCGTCAACCACGAGAATCTGATTGAGGCGCCCGGCGTCCATATAAGCCGCAGCTTCGATGGCCAGGGTGTTGGGAGAAACGGTGCGCGGGTTTCGTGTCATCCCATCGCCCACCTTTAGGTGCCGCACATCACCGCGCTTTTCGATCAGGCGGCGCAGATCGCCGTCGGTAAAAATACCAATAGGATGCCGCTCAGCGTCGATGACAATCGTCATGCCCATGCTTTTGGCAGACATCTCCTTCAGCGCTTCGTGCATGGGGGTGTCTTCATGCACCAGCGGCAGGGCGTCGCCATGGCGCATGACATCGCGTACATAGGTCAGAAGCCGCCTGCCCAGCGCGCCGCCCGGGTGTGAACGGGCAAAGTCTTCAGCGCTGAAGTGGCGGGCCTGCAAGCAAGCCACCGCTAAGGCATCGCCCAGCACCAGGGCGGCGGTGGTGCTGGCTGTGGGGGCCAGGTTAAGCGGGCAAGCTTCGTGCTCAACGCCGCCGTCCAGGTGCAGGTCGGCATTAACCGCCAGTTCAGACTGGGGGTTGCCGGTAATCGTGATAATGCGCGCGCCCATGCGTTTGGCAACAGTCAGAATTGTCATGAGCTCGGCAGCGGAACCGGAATACGAAATAGCGATCACGATGTCCTGCCCCGTTAACATGCCCAGGTCGCCGTGTATCGCTTCAGCACCGTGCATGAAAAAGGCAGGGGTGCCGGTGGAAGCCAAGGTGGCCGCCACTTTACGTGCGATGTGGCCGGATTTTCCAATACCGGTGACGACCACGCGCCCCTGGCAGCCCAGCAGCATCTCGACAGCCTGCTCAAAGTGCTCATCCAGGCGGTCGCGCAGCGCCTGCAGCGCCTGTATCTCTATAGAGAACGTCCGACGGGCGGAAGCCAGATGTTGGCTCGACCCTACGCTAGTATCTTGGTTCATGACTGAATTTTAATCGGCATTGTGTACACTGCCACGGTTGTCTTCATTTCAGCGCCTTCAGGCGTCATCCCACATGAATATCGATCCTGCCGTCTATGTCCGAAATGCGATTCGTAGCGTGCCGGACTGGCCCAAGCCGGGTGTGACCTTCCGGGACATTACTCCGGTTTTGCAGGACCCGCGCTCCTTCCGCGTCCTGATTGACATGTTTGTATACCGCTACATGCGTCAGCGCCTGGACCTTGTCGCAGGCGTGGATGCGCGGGGCTTCATCCTCGGCTCTGTGCTGGCTTACGAGCTCAACCTAGGCTTTGTGCCGGTGCGCAAAAAGGGCAAACTGCCGTTTCGCACTGTAGCGGAAGAATATTCGCTCGAATACGGTAATGCGACGGTCGAAATGCACACCGACTCCGTACGTCCCGGCCAGCGCGTTCTGCTCATCGACGACCTCATCGCTACAGGCGGCACCATGATTGCGGCCTCCAAGCTGCTGCAACGCCTGGGCGCCAACGTACACGAAGCCGCCGCCATCATTGAGCTTCCCGACCTGGGCGGCGGGCAATCCATGCGTGATAGTGGGCTAGAGGTGTACACGGTCTGCTCCTTCTCCAGCTCTGACCCTTAAGGCATCCTCGGAGCGGGCGATCTACTTCGTTGCAAATCCTCGCAATAGTATGACTATTGCTGTGGTTTGCGCCTCGTATCTCATCCCGCTCCGAGGCGCCTGGAACCGTGGGGAGCGGGCGATCTACTTCGTTGCAAATCCTCGCAATAGTGAACTATTGCTGTGCTTTGCGCCTCGTATTCCATCCCGATCCGGGGTGCCTGGTTTTGTTGGTTTGTGCGCTTAGATTCGGATGCATGGGCTTGTCAGGCAAGGCGCAAACCGCAGCGATAGCGTGCTATCGCGAGGATTTGCAACGCAGCATGGCGGGCCCAGGCGCCGAAGATAAGTGTTCAAACTTACAGCAATACGCGCTCAATGCCGCCGTTGTTGGCTTGCTTCACGTAGTTCTGCAGCCAGTCTTGGCCCAGGATGTGGCGGGCCATTTCGACCACGATGTAGTCGGCCTGCATGCCGGTGTCTTCCGAATAGCGTGACATGCCCTGCAGACAGGACGGGCAGGACGTGAGCATCTTCACTTCGCCGGTGTAGCCGTCGGCGCGGATTTGCTGGCTGTTCTTGGCCAATTCTTCCTGCTTGCGGAAGCGCACCTGGGTAGAGATGTCGGGGCGGCTCACTGCCAAGGTGCCGGATTCACCGCAGCAGCGGTCGGTCTTGATGGCGGTGTCGCCCACCAGTGCCTTCACCGTTTTCATCGGGTCCTGCAGCTTCATCGGCGTGTGACAGGGGTCGTGATACACGTAACGCGTGCCTTCTACACCCTGAATATCAATGCCTTTTTCCAGCAGGTATTCGTGGATGTCGATCAAGCGGCAGCCTGGGAAAATTCTTTCGAATTCGTAGCCGGCCAGTTGGTCGTAACAGGTGCCACAGCTCACCACCACGGTCTTGATATCCAGGTAGTTCAGCGTGGTGGACAGGCGGTGGAACAGCACCCGGTTATCAGTGATGATTTTTTCCGCCTTGTCTTCCATGCCATTGCCGCGTTGCGGGTAGCCACAGCACAGGTAGCCGGGCGGCAGCACCGTTTGTACGCCTGCATGCCACAGCATGGCTTGCGTGGCCAGGCCCACTTGCGAGAACAGGCGTTCGGAACCACAGCCCGGAAAGTAGAAGACCGATTCGGTTTCTGCTGTGGTGGCTTGTGGGTCGCGGATGATGGGAATGTAGCGAGCGTCTTCGATATCGAGCAGCTTGCGGGCCGTTTGCGTGGGCAGGCCGCCGGGCATGCGCTTGTTGACGAAGTGAATCACTTGCTCACGCAACGGTGCCTTGCCTACAGTGGCGGGCGGGGTGGACAGCTGTTTGCGGGCGGTGGGCGCCAGCATATCGTGCGCCATGCGCTGCGCCTTGTAGCCCAGGTCAATCATGCCCTTGCGTGTCGCCTTGATCACGCGAGGGTCTTTGGCGTTCAAGAAGAACATCGCCGCGGTTGTGCCGGGGTTGAACGACTTCTTGCCCATATTGCGTAGCAGCGAACGCATGGCCATGGAGACATCGCCAAAGTCGATATCCACCGGACAGGGGTTGTAGCACTTGTGGCAGATGGTGCAGTGGTCGGCCACATCTTCGAACTCGGCCCAGTGCTTGATGCTGACGCCACGTCGGGTCTGTTCTTCGTACAGGAAGGCCTCGATCAGCAGTGAAGTGGCGAGAATCTTGTTGCGCGGCGAATACAGCAGGTTGGCGCGCGGCACATGGGTGGCACAGACCGGTTTGCATTTGCCGCAGCGCAGGCAGTCTTTGATGGCGTGGGAAATGTCGCCGATTTCGCTGCGCTGCATGATGAGCGATTCGTGGCCCAGGAGGTTGAAGCTGGGCGTCCAGGCGTTGCGCAGGTCAGCGCCCGGCATCAGCTTGCCCGCGTTGAAGCGGCCATTCGGGTCGATGCGCTGTTTGTACTCGTGGAAGGGGCGCAGCTCTTCTTCCGTGAGGAACTCGTATTTGGTCAGGCCGATGCCGTGTTCACCGGAAATCACACCATTCAAATCGCGGGCGATCTTCATGATGCGGACAACGGTTTCGTTGGCCTCCTGAAGCATGCCGTAATCGTCGGAGTTGACCGGGATGTTGGTGTGCACGTTGCCGTCGCCCGCATGCATGTGTAGCGCCACAAATACACGGCTTTTGAGCACACGGTCGTGAACGGCCTGAATGCCGGCCAGCACAGCGGCGCAATCTGCCCCGGCGAAAAGCCGTTCCATGAGCGCCCGCACTTCGGTCTTCCACGAAATGCGGATGGTGTGGTCTTGCACCAGATCGAACACAGTGGTGTTGGGCTGTTCAACCAGCCTTTGCTTGAAGGCCTCGTTGAGGTCTCCCAGGCCAATGGCCTCAAGCGTGTCCAGGCTTTGCGAAAGCCTTTCATCCAGGTTGGCCAGCAGCCAGCTCCAGCGTTCGCGTACCCCGCGCAGGGCGGCGACGGCGTCTTCGGTGCGGCGAGCCAGGACGGCTTCGCGTGTGTGCTCAACGTCGTCGATGTCTACCTTGCCGACGGGCAGCTCGCCTTGCAGAAAGGTCTCGATTTCATCGAGCAGGCGCAGCTTGTTGCGAGTCGACAGTTCGATATTGATGCGTTCGATGGCATCGGTGTATTCGCCCATGCGGTCCAGCGGAATCACCACGTCTTCGTTGATTTTGAAGGCGTTGGTGTGGCGGGCGATGGCGGCCGTACGGGCGCGGTCCAGCCAGAATTTTTTGCGGGCTTCAGGGGTCACGGCGACAAAGCCTTCGCCGTGACGGCTGTTGGCAATGCGCACGACCTCGCTGGCGGCGATGGCCACGGCGTTTTCGTCATCGCCGACGATGTCGCCAATCAGCACCATTTTGGGCAGGTCGCCGCGCTTGCTTTTGGTGGCGTAACCCACAGCCCGCAGATAACGTTCGTCCAGGTGCTCCAGGCCGGCCAGCAAAGCGCCGCGCTCGCGCCCCGGGCCGTCAAGATATTGTTTGACTTCGACAATCGAAGGCACGGCATTGCGCGCCTGGCCGAAAAATTCCATACAGACCGTGCGCGTATGGGCGGGCATGCGGTGCACAATCCAGCGGGCTGCGGTGATCAGGCCATCACAGCCTTCTTTTTGTACGCCGGGCAGGCCGGCCAAGAACTTGTCCGTGACATCTTTACCCAGGCCCACTTTGCGAAAGCGGCTGCCTTCAATAACCAAGGTTTCCCTGCGCAGCACAATCGCGCCGGGTGCGCTTTTGCCATCAGACCACACCAGTTCGAAGCGGGCCTCGTCGACTTCGTGAATTTTGCCGAGGTTATGGCTGACACGGGTAACGTCCAGCCAGTTGCCTTCCGGGTCCACCATGCGCCACCAGGCGAGGTTGTCCAGCGCAGTGCCCCACAGTACGGCTTTTTTGCCACCGGCGTTCATGGCGACGTTGCCGCCCGCACAGGAGGCGTCGGCGGATGTGGGGTCAACGGCAAATACGTAGCCTGCGGCTTCAGCGGCTTCGGCAATGCGGCGTGTGACCACGCCCGCACCGGTGTGGATGGTGGGAACGGGGTCGGCCAAGCCGGGTAGTTCGACGTGTTCGACTGCGGTGAGGCGATCGAGTTTTTCGGTGTTGATGACGGCCGAGCGCCAGGTGAGGGGGATGGCGCCGCCGGTGTAGCCGGTGCCGCCGCCGCGCGGCACAATGGTGAGTTCGAGCTCGATACAGGCGCGCACCAGGGCGGCGATTTCGCTTTCGCTATCAGGCGTCAGCACCACAAAAGGGTATTCCACTCGCCAGTCAGTGGCGTCGGTGACGTGCGAGACGCGCGACAGCCCGTCGAACTTGATATTGTCTTTGGCGGTAATGCGTGACAGTTTACGCACGACTTGCTTACGCAATTCGCTCGACAGTGTGAAGTCGTTGTCGAAATCCTGTACGGCCGCCCGTGCGGCGTACAGCAGGCCGGTTACCTTGGCGTCACGTTCGGGGTGACGCAGGTCGCGGCGGCGGTCAACTTCGGCCAGGCGGTGCTCAAGGGCCTCGATCAGCAACTTGCGGCGCTTGGGGTTGTCGAGCAAGTCGTCCTGCAGATAGGGGTTGCGTCGAACCACCCAGATGTCGCCCAGAACCTCGAACAGCATTCGAGCCGAACGGCCGGTGACCCGTTCAGCGCGCAGTTCGGACAACAGCCGCCAGGCCTCTTCGCCCAACAGGCGCAGAACAATCTCTCGATCTGAATACGATGTGTAGTTATAAGGAATTTCGCGTAGACGCGGCGAAACGTGCTGGGGAGCCTGCGCGGCAAGCATTTGACTGGCAAGGGGGGCATTCATGAGCGGAACGGTCACCCTGAAAGGGTAGTGATGCGGGAATAGATAGCATCAGTTTAATCGAATGGGGCTGCGGCTTCAGATTTTCCCGGGGAAAAACCACAGCAAAGCGCTGGTCATCGTCACATAGCGCAAGAATTTGCCGATAGCCATATAAATTATGCTGGGCAATAACGGCAGTTTCAGCCAGCCCGCCACCGAGCACAGAGGGTCGCCAACGATCGGCAGCCATGAAAACAGCAGGGCGGACGGCCCCAGGCGATGCAGCCACCAGCTCACGTAGTCGTGCCAGCGGCCGGTGGTTTGCGTGCGTGGCTGGTAAGGATGCTTTTCGCGGTAACGATCCACCGCCTTCACAGCGCCATAACCCATGCCATAGCTGATGGTGCCGCCTATCGTGTTGCCCAGCGTGGCGACGAGCACCGCAGGCCAGAACATGCCTTCGGCAATCTGCAGATAGCCGAACACAGCCGGCTCGGAACCCAACGGCAGCAAGGTCGCTGAGATCAGTGCTACGGTAAAAATAGCGCTTAGCCCCACACTAGGTAAGGCCAGGGTGTCCAGCAACCATTGAATTGAAGAATATAGCCAGGCTTCCATAGCAACCACATCAGAACAGGCCGAGAATGTCCTGCTCGGTTAATACTTACATCTAACGCTAATGCCGTGCCTGACCACGCGCTTAAGCGCAAGCCCCATCCATTTCAGAGCGGGGTCAAACAGAGCGCTAGTATAAATGGGGTCTGACCCCGATTTTTGCTGAAATGGGGTCAGACCCCAATTTAGCCAAGTTTGGTGGTATTCTTTTTGGCTTGTCTTCGCCGTTCGAGCGCGCGTTCTCTTCTCATGTCTACTGATTATCTAAAACGCATCCTGACAGCCAGGGTGTATGACGTTGCTGTTGAATCTGATCTTGACCCGGCGCCTCAGGTGTCGGCGCGCATTGGCAACACGGTGTTGCTTAAGCGGGAAGACACTCAGCCGGTATTTAGTTTCAAGTTGCGTGGCGCGTACAACAAGATGGCGGCGCTGACGCCTGCTGAACGCAAGCGCGGCGTGATTGCCGCTTCGGCGGGCAATCATGCGCAAGGAGTGGCGTTGAGCGCCAGCCGCATGGGCTGTCGCGCCGTGATTGTGATGCCGGAAACCACGCCTCAGGTGAAAGTCGACGCTGTGCGCACGCTGGGTGGTGAGGTTGTGCTGGCGGGCGATAGCTATAACGACGCCTTCGACCACGCTATGGAGTTGCAGAAGAAGGAGAAGCTCACGTTTGTGCACCCCTTCGACGACCCCGACGTGATTGCCGGCCAAGGCACGATAGCCATGGAGATCCTGCGTCAGCACCCCGACCCCATCGAGGCGATTTTCGTGCCCGTAGGGGGCGGCGGTTTGATTTCCGGCGTAGCCGCCTATGTGAAGCAGCTACGCCCCGAAATCAAGGTGATCGGTGTTCAGAGCGTGGATTCTTGTGCCATGGCGCGCAGTGTCAAGGCCGGTCGCCGCCTGCGGTTGAACGATGTCGGCTTGTTTGCCGACGGCACGGCGGTGAAACACGTTGGCGCAGAAACCTTCCGCCTGACGAAGAAGTACGTGGATGACTTCGTGCTGGTGGATACCGACGCCATCTGTGCGGCCATCAAAGATGTTTTCCAAGACACGCGCAGCGTGGTTGAGCCGTCCGGTGCGCTTTCGTTGGCCGGCGCCAAGCGGTATGCAGCCCAGCATAAGCTCAAGGGCAAAACCTTGGTGGCCGTGACCAGTGGCGCCAATATGAACTTCGACCGCCTGCGCCTGGTGGCGGAGCGTGCCGACGTGGGCGAAGCGCGCGAAGCCGTGTTCGCGCTGACCATACCCGAGCAGCGCGGCAGCTTTATGCGTTTGTGCGAAGCGGTGGGGCGGCGTAACGTTACCGAATTCAACTACCGCATTTCCGATTCGGAAAAAGCCCATGTGTTCGTGGGGCTGCAAATACGTTCCGAACCGGAAATCGAGAAGCTCGAAGCGGGCTTTCGCCGTAAGGGCTTCGAAACGCTGGACCTCACCGGCAATGAAATGGCTAAAACCCATTTGCGCTACATGGTGGGTGGGAAGTCGCCTTTGGCCGAGAACGAGATGCTGTTCCGTTTCGAGTTCCCAGAGCGCCCTGGCGCACTTACCACCTTCCTGAGCGCCATGAGCCCGGAATGGAATATCAGCCTGTTCCACTATCGCAACCAAGGTGATGATTACGGGCGCGTACTGGTCGGCCTGCAAGTGCCGCCTTCCGATAAAAAAGCGCTCAAGGCGTTTTTAGAAGGGCTGGGCTACCCGTACTGGAACGAAACGGACAACCCGGCTTACCCCCTCTTTCTTTAAGCCTTTGAGGGTGTGAAGTGCGGTGGCCGGCTCAGCGCTTCCTTATGGGGCAGGGTTGGCAACGCATCGCGCTATAAGTTCGCGCAGGCCGGCCAGCGATGTGCGCAGCCGCCCTAAAGCCTGCTCGCGCAGGTTGTCCAACTGCTGAGCCTGAGCCAGGCTGATTTCCTCGAATCGCACCGCTTCGCCTGGCATGCATTGGGCCAGTTGCGGCAGATCTACCGTAGCCACGTGGCCGATTTTCGGATACCCGCCAATGGATTGCCGGTCGGCCATCAACACGATGGGCAGGCCGTCGGCAGGTACTTGTATGCTGCCAAAGGTCGCCCCTTCGGAAAGCAGCTGGCGGTTTTCGCGTACCGGCAAGGCCTGCCCCTGAAGGCGAAAACCCATGCGGTCGGATTCGTTGGTGATGACATAAGGGCTGTTAAACAACGCGTGCACGGCTTCTTGTGTGAACAGTTCCGTATGTGGGCCGCGCATAACGCGTAAATGCGTGCGCGGGTTGTTCGCCAGGGTAGAGGGCAGGTAGATGGACATTCTGTCCAGGCTTTCCTCCAGCGTCTCAAGGGTGTTGGCCCGCAACGATAAATTGAGAGGCAGGACATCTTCTTTGCGCAAAGTCCGCCCCTGGAAGCCGCCCAGCGCACCGCGCAAGTAGGTGCTCTGACTACCCAGCAGGGAAGGCAGCGCGATGCCCCCATGCCAGGCCAGATAGCAGCGCACCCCGTTGCGGCGTTCGCCGAAAGACAAGATATCGCCGGCATGCATGATGAGCGGCCTGCCCAAGGGGACGGTCAGGCCGTTGACCGTAGGGCTGAGGTCGGCGCCAGTAAGGGCGATGCACGTCGGTGCGTCAAAGCGTAATGTCGGCCCCATCAGGGTGATTTCCAGCGTGGCGTGGTCGTGCTCGTTGCCAGCGATAAGATTGGCCAGTTGATGGGCGCGCAAATCCATGGCGCCGCCTACGGGCACACCCAGGTGCTGGTGGCCGTGGCGGCCACAGTCCTGAAAAGTGCTGGCTAGGCCGGGACGGATGACGGTAATACTCATTGCCGGGGCCAATCCTTGAATGCATCAGCGGAAATAGGGCGGAACTGCACAGAGTCGCCGGGGGAAATCAGGGTGGCGGGCTCACGCAACGGGTCGAACAGGGCCAGCGGCGTGCGACCGATAATGTGCCAGCCTCCGGGTAGGTCGTTGGGGTAGATGACAGTCTGCCGGTTGGCGATGGCGACAGAGCCCGCCGGAATGGAGGTGCGCGGCGTGGGGCGGCGGGGCAGAGCGAAAAGCTCATCGTGCACCCCCATGAAAGGGGCGCCCGGGGCGAAACCCAGCATGAATACATAAGCAGGTTCCCGGCCATGTAAAGCGATGACGTCTTCTTCGCTCAGGCCCGTGCGTTGGGCGACATCCGGTAGATCAGGGCCGTATTCCCCACCATAGCAGACGGGCAACTCTATGACCTGGCCCCCCGTGCTGCCGGTGTCCAGATCGGCGTCGTGCAGCACGCGTTCGATTTCGGCCTGCAGGTTGCGCACGCTGGTATTAACGGAAAAGCGCCCCGGCAGGTAATGAACGGCCACGGTGTTGAATGTGGGAACGATATCGCTGACGCCGCGTATTGCGGCTCTGCGTAAGGCGGCTGCCGCAGCGCCACAGCGGTGGCCGATTGTGATGTCGATGCCGGTGCCAAAACGAATCACCAGGCAGCGATCGCCATGCGCAACGATATCCCAGTCGGTGTCTTCAGAATATTCAGCCATGCCCCTGTTTCCGGTGCTACGTGAGGGTTGAAGGTCAGGCTGTATTCTTATACAGATGGTCCGCGCCGTCGAGACAGCGGAAACCCGCAGGCACGAAAGCGGCGGGGGGTCAGGCCTGTTCGGTGGTGTTGATGATGCGTTTGGGCGGGAACACCAGAGAGAAGGTGCTGCCTGACCCGTAGCGGCTTTGAATACGCAGCTCGGCATCGTGGCGCATTGCGACATGCTTGGTGATGGCCAGCCCCAGGCCGGTGCCGCCGGTGGCTCGTGAGCGGCCTCGGTCTGCCCGATAGAAGCGTTCCGTCAGGCGCGGGAGGTCTTGTGCAGCAATGCCAATGCCGGTGTCTTGCACGGAATACACGGCGCTGCCGTCTTTATCACGATACCAACTCACGGTAATGGTGCCGTCTTTAGGGGTGTAGCGCACAGCGTTGGTAATCAGGTTGGAAATCGCTGACGCCAGTTCGGTATCTACGCCTTCAATTTGCAAGGTCTCGTCGCAGTGCTCCACGAAAACGTGTTGCCCACGCGATAGTACACGACCTTGCTGCAAAGCTTTTTGTACCAGAGCGCTAATATCAACAGGCTCTGCATCGGCCAGAGGAGAGGATTCCAGGGTGGACAGCGTTAGCAGGTCGGAAACAATGGCTTCCATGCGTGCCGCCTGTTCCTGCATCAGCCCTACATAACGCAGGCGCTGTTCGGAAGACAGGGAATCCGGCGGCATGTCTTGCAGGGTTTCCAGAAAGCCGGTCAGCACCGTGAGGGGGGTGCGTAATTCGTGGGAAACGTTGGCGACGAAATCCTTGCGCGTGGTTTCCAGCCTTTCAATCTGGGTGATGTCGCGGGTCACCATCAAAAAGCGATCCCGCCCGTAGTCCACCAGTTGCAGGAGCAGGGTCTTGGGCTGGCCGTCGCTGCTTTGCGTGTGCAGTTGTAAGGCTTCGTTCCAGCGCCCCTGGCGGGCGTAGGCGGCGAATTCGGGGGCACGCAGGATATTGAATATGCTGTGACCAATATCGGTTTTGGAGCGCAGGCCCAGGTGTTGGCGTGCACTGCGGTTGCACCAGGTCAGATTCATATCGCCGTCCAGCGTCACCGCACCGTCAGGTAATGCTTCAGCCGCTTCCAGCATGCGCTTCATGTCGTTTTCCTGGCTTTCGATCACCCTGCGGTCGTTGCGCAGCTTGCGGTAGATGAGCGAAAGAATGTCATCCCACGGGCCGACTGAAGCGGGCGGCGCGCGTTCGATATCCTGCGCCCAGCGCGTGATTTGTGACACCTGCCTGCCGCTGACCAATACCATCAGCAATAAACCGAAGACGAGCGTGCCCCAGCCGATATGCGGGCCGAACCACGAGCCCAAGGCATAGCCTGCGAGGGCCCATAAAAATACTGTAAACAACGTTTTCGTCATACGGTCTGCGGAACGATGGCCGCCTAAAATCAGCGTAGAGGTTGGACAGCGAAACGATAACCCGCACCGCGCACGGTTTCTATATGCGCATCGTGTCCGGTGGGCTCAAGAGCTTTGCGCAATCGGCGGATGTGCACGTCTACGGTTCGTTCTTCGACGAAAACGTGGTCGCCCCAAACTTGATCAAGCAACTGCGCGCGCGAAAACACGCGTTCAGTATGTGTCATGAAGAAGTGCAGCAGCCGGAATTCGGTCGGGCCGACAGACAGCGCTTTCTGGTTGCCTGCTACGCGGTGAGTGCTGGGGTCGAGGCTCAAGGTGCCGATTTCGACAATGTCATCGGTCAGCTGCGGTGCGCGGCGGCGCAGCACGGCCTTTATGCGGGCGATCAGCTCTTTGGGCGAAAACGGCTTGGTGATGTAGTCGTCGGCGCCCGCTTCCAGGCCTTCTACCTTGTCGTGCTCGGCGCCTTTGGCCGTGAGCATGATGAGCGGTACCTGACGGGTGCGCTCATCGCTGCGCAGGCTGCGTGCCAGAGTGATGCCGGAAGCGCCCGGCAGCATCCAGTCCAACAGAATAAGGTCGGGCAGTTCGGCGCGAATCAGAGTTTGGGCTTGTTCAGCGTCAAAAGCGCGCAGCACCTTATGGCCGGCAAAGGAAAGGTTGACGGAAATCAGTTCCTGGATGGCTGGCTCGTCTTCAACAACGAGTATGGTGGTGCTCATATCTATATAGTCTGAATAAGGTCAGGGAGTGCATGCCGTCGCAGCGTTCTTACCGGAAAGCTTTGAGTCGTGTTGCGCTGGCATTTTGTTTTAGCGCTCCCTGCATACTATGGCGGCAATATTACAGGTTTGTGAATTGTTGAACGCATTTTGTGGCTCACGGCCACGAATGGATGATGTACGATACGAAAATCATGAAAGAAACGCCTTCTTCCCCCTCCGACACCGACGCCACCACTCATTTCGGCTACAGCAGCGTGCGCGAAAGCGAAAAGGCTGCCAAGGTGGCCGAAGTTTTCCATTCCGTGGCAAGCCGCTACGACATCATGAACGACCTGATGTCGGGCGTGTTGCATCGCGCCTGGAAGGCCTTCACCATTGCCCGGGCCGATGTCCGCCCCGGCATGAAAGTGCTCGATATCGCGGGCGGCACGGGCGACCTCGCACGCGCTTTTGCGCGGCGTGCAGGGGCCGGCGGCGAAGTCTGGCTGACAGACATCAACGAATCCATGCTGCGGGTTGGCCGCGACCGCCTCACTGACGACGGCCTGCTGCTGCCGACTGCCGTTTGCGACGCCGAAAAACTGCCGTTTCCCGATGGTTATTTCGACCGGGTCAGCGTGGCGTTCGGCTTGCGCAACATGACCCACAAAGACCGTGCGCTCGCCGAGATGCGTCGGGTGCTCAAGCCCGGCGGCAAGCTCTTGGTGCTGGAGTTTTCCAAGGTGGCCAAGCCTTTGGCGCCTTTGTACGACTGGTACTCCTTTAATGTGTTGCCCTGGCTCGGCTCCCGCGTGGCCGGCGACGCTGAAAGCTACCGCTACCTGGCCGAATCCATACGGGTTCATCCTGGCCAGCAGGAACTGGCCGGCATGCTTGAAGCGGCGGGCCTGTCTCGGGTGAAGTACTTCAACTTGAGCGCAGGTATTGTCGCCTTGCACGAGGGCGTCAATCTATAAGAAGTAGCACACTGCGTGGTCACCCAGCATTGTGTCATCGTTCAGCTTCTTGTAAGATTCAGTTCTTAATCCCTGATTTTCATTTCTGCGCACGGTTTGGTCGTGCGCCCACAGGAGACATTCATAATGTCGCAACGTCGTATTTCGCGATTCTTCGCCATGGCGATCCTGGCGGTTTCGGCTGTCAGCATGCTGGCCATGCCGTTCGATGCTGAAGCCCGCCGCGCCGGCGGTGGCAAGAGCTTTGGCATGCAGTCCCGCAACGTCACTACTCAGCGTGCGCCTGCCACACCGCCTGCAGCCACCACCAACCCCACTCGCAGCGCCACAGCGCCGGCTTCCAGTGCAGCCGCTGGTGCGGCAACCGCAGGCGCCGCGCGTAGCGGCATGTCCCGCTTTCTGGGCCCCATCGCAGGTATTGCGGCAGGTCTGGGCATCGCCGCTTTGCTGTCGCACTTAGGCCTGGGCGGTGCTTTACTTGAATTTCTGTCCAGCGCCATTCTTATTGGTCTAGTGGTGTTTGCCGTTATGTATCTCGTGCGCCGTCTGCGTGGCGGTGCGCGCCAGCCGGCCATGGCGCAGGCAGGCAACAACAATAGCTATCGTAACGCCGACACGGGTGGCAGCTTTCAGCGTCAGCAGCCCTCCGCGCCCGTAGCTCCGGCTGCCCCGGCGGCAGCGCCTGTGGCTGCGGCTCCGGCGGTACCTGCCGCGCCGGTCGATAAAAGCTGGTTTGTGCCAGAAGATTTCGACACTCCGGCTTTTCTGGCCAACGCCAAGCAGCAGTTCATCAAGATCCAAGGCATCTGGGATCGCGGCGACCTCGACGAACTGCGCGACTACATGACTGACGACCTCATCGCCGAGATCAAGCCCGAACTCATGGGCCGTGGCGAAGATAACCACACTGAAGTCGTATTGCTGAACGCCGAGCTGTTGGGCATTGAGCAAGTGTCCGACGGCCATCTGGCCAGTGTGCGTTATTCCGGCATGCTGCGCGAAAACCGTGAGGGCGAAGCGTTCCGATTCGAGGAAGTCTGGAATCTCTACAAGGGCGAGAACGCAGGCTGGCTGTTGGCCGGTATTCAGCAGATTCCTGTGGAATACGCCAGCTAAGCGGTTTTGGCCGGTCGCAAGCCGGGTCTCGCAAGCATGGCTGCGGCCATCCGGCTTTCTGAAGGCACCCTGGTGGTGCCTTCTTCAATTCCCGTTAAACTCTAGGCTTGTTCAGCGCTCCATTGGGGAGCCTGATGCCTCTCTGAGTGCTTGTTCCATGCTGCCCTTGCCTTCGGTGTTTTCTCCCAATGTGATGACCGCTTTCTTACTGAACGCGTTGTTACGCCGCGAGCCGTGGGCGGCGGACAAGTTAAGCCGCCATGCAGGGAAATCCTTGCGTTTTAACGTGGGTCGCCTTCAGGTGATTTACAGCATCGAAGCGACAGGCATGTTGCGGGCCAGTCATCCGGCTGTTGTGCCTGATGTGTCGCTGTCTATCGCCACCGAGCATTTGGTCGATCTGCCGGGCATTTTGCGCGGGGGCGATCTCGACGCCATCACGGAGAAGCTCCACGTGCAGGGCGACGCGGCGCTTGCGACCCTGGTGTCAGAACTCGCTCGCGATTTGCGGTGGGATATCGAAGAAGACCTGGCCAGCCGCTTTGGCGACCTGATCGGGCCGGGGCTGGTGCAAGGCGGGCGGACGGCCGTTGGGTTTGCTGATTCTGCGGCAAGGCGGCTTGCTGCTAACGCAGCGGAATTCTTGGGCGAGGAAGGGCAGGTGCTGGCAACGCGGCATGGTGTATCCGCTTTCAACGCCGATTGCGCCGCCTTGCAGCGCAGGCTGGATGCGCTTGAGCAGCGGGTCGCCAACGCCGAGCGTGCGGCAGCGGAGAGCTGACCATGTTTCCCGTGTTCCGCCTTTTCTACATTATTCTCGTTTGCCTGCGCTACAGGCTCGACGAACTCGTGGTCTCGGGCATCCGTCACCCGCTGGCCTACAGCCTGCTTAAGATTCTACGGTTTGGGCGCCCGCCTAAGATGGAGCGCGGCGTGCGCTTGCGTCGCGCACTTGAAACCCTGGGGCCGATTTTTGTTAAGTTCGGGCAGGTGCTTTCCACCCGTCGCGACCTCATCCCTCTGGATGTCGCCATTGAACTGGCGCTGCTACAAGACCGCGTGCCGCCGTTTCCATCCGCGCAGGCTGCGGCAATCATAGAAACGGCCCTTGGTGCGTCGCCTCACACATTGTTTCGCCATTTCGAGGTTGACCCCATCGCCTCGGCTTCCATCGCACAAGTGCACTACGCCGTGTTGCACGATGGCCGTGAAGTCGCCGTAAAAGTGCTGCGTCCCGGCATGCGCGAGGTGCTGGAAAAAGATCTCACCCTCATGCGTGTTGTGGCGCGACTGGTGGAAAAGTTGTCTCCCGACGCCCGGCGCCTGAAGCCGCGCCAGGTGGTGGCGGAATTTGATACCTACCTGAACGACGAACTCGATCTCATACGCGAAGCGGCCAACTGCAGCCAGCTGCGCCGTAACTTCAGCCCGGAAAATGGTCGTGTCGGCCTGCTCATGGTGCCGGAAGTTATCTGGGAGTTCTGCGCTACCAATGTCTTTACCATGGAATGGATGCGTGGTATTCCCGTCAGTCATATCGACCGGCTGACGGAAGCGGGCGTCGATATCAAAGCGCTGGCCCGCACCGGGGTGGAGATTTTTTTCACCCAGGTGTTTACCGACGGTTTCTTCCATGCCGACATGCACCCGGGCAATATTTATGTTTCTGACGAGCCCGCCACGCTGGGGCGTTACATCGCGCTAGACTTCGGCATTGTGGGCACGTTGTCAGAATTCGACAAAAACTATCTGGCCCAGAACTTCCTGGCGTTCTTCCAGCGTGATTACCGGCGCGTGGCGCAGCTGCATATCGAATCGGGCTGGGCGCCTGCCACCACTCGCGAAGAGGAGCTTGAAGGGGCTGTACGCGCGGTATGCGAGCCTTACTTCGACCGGCCTTTGTCGGAAATCTCTCTGGGGCAGGTGTTGCTGCGGCTGTTCCAGACCTCTCGGCGCTTCAATGTGGAAATTCAGCCGCAACTGGTGTTGTTGCAAAAGACGCTGTTGAATGTGGAAGGCATGGGGCGTGAGCTGGATCCGGGCCTGGATCTCTGGAAAACCGCCAAACCCTATCTTGAGCGCTGGATGCACGAGCGCATTGGCTTGTCGGGCCTGAAGACTCAGCTAGAAAAAGAAGCCAGCCAATGGGCGCAATTGCTGCCGCAGCTGCCCCGGCTGGTTCATGCCAGGCTGGCCACCCCAGATTCCGGCCCGGCTATCCGGCATGAACTGCAACAGCTGCACGAGGCGCAGCGGCGCAATAACCGCCTGCTGAGTGCGCTGATCGCTGTGATGGCGGTGGGCGTGGGCGTCGCGGTCTGGGCCATTCTTCGCTGATATTCCACTCTATTCATCGCCTATGTCCGCCCGCTTCGAATCCAAAATCATAGATCCCGCCACCTTGCGTCAACGTTTGCAAGAAGGCCAGATTCCGCGCCCGCTGGTGTTCACCAACGGCGTGTTCGACATTCTGCACCGTGGCCACGCCACGTATCTGGATGCCGCCGCTCAACTTGGCGCTACGCTGGTTGTGGCGCTGAATACCGACGCTTCGGTGCGGAGGCTGGGTAAGGGCGACGATCGCCCGCTCAACAACCATGCCGACCGCCTGGCCATGATGGCGGCATTAGGGTGTGTGGATGTCGTGACTTGGTTTGATGAAGATACCCCCCAGGCGCTGATAGAAGCCCTGCAGCCCGAACTCATTGTGAAGGGGGGCGATTACGACATGGAAACTCTGCCAGAAACGGCGGCTGTGCGCAGTTGGGGGGGTGACGCCGTGGCAATCCCGTTTGAGTTTGAGCGCTCGACTACTGCGCTTCTGAAGAAGATTCGGGCGGAGTAAGCAGTTCGTTGATGGCGGCGAGGTCGGCGTCTTGCAAAATACCGGCAGCGGCCTTGAGGCGCAGGCCGTCCATCAGCGTGTCGTAACGGGCGCGAGCCAGTGCGCGCTGAGTCACATACAGCTGTTGTTCGGCATTCAAAACATCGATATTGATGCGCACGCCGACTTCATAGCCCGTGCGGTTGGCTTGCAGAGCCGCCTGGCTGGAACGCTCTGCCGCTTCCAGAGCGGCGACTTGAGATAACCCGGAGACCACGCCATTGAAATAGCGCTGGGCGGCTTGCACGGCTTCACGACGGGTGTTTTCCAGTAGCGCACGGGACTGCTGCAGCCGGGATGTCTGTTCGCGCACACGTGAAGAAATGCTTCCGCCTGTGAATAGGGGAATGGACAGCTGCACACCCACCGTACTGTCGAGTGAGCGGGGGCCTGAGCGGTAGCCATTCATGCCGTAGTCGGAAGCGCTGCCGGTGCGGGCAACAAATTCGACTGTGGGGGCGTGCTGGCCCCGGGCGATATCCAGTTCTTTCTGCGCAATACGCGTTTGGAGATCCGCGTTCGCTACGCTCAAGCCCGCATGGGAGGCCTGGGTAGCCCAGTCGTCCAGGCGGTTAGGCTCAGGAGCAGGCAGCGCGGCATCGCGCGCCAGTACCGCCAGTTCGCCTGGGCGCTCGGCAATGATGCGTGCTAGTGCGTCTTCAGCCAGTTGCAGTTCATTACGCAGGTTGATTTCACTGGCGCTGACCAAGTCTAGCCGTGCTTGGGCTTCATGCGCGTCGGTTATGGTGGTGGCGCCCAGTTCAAAGCTTTGCTGGGCCGCTCTGAGCTGAGTTTCGATGGCCGCTTTCTCGCTCAGCAAGGCTCGCAGGCTGTCTTGGGCGGCCAGCACATCGAAATACGCTTGTGCCGTGCGCAGCAGAAGATCCTGATAAGCCATGCGGTAGGCGATGTCGGCCTGGCTGGCGAAGAAATCGGCCTGCTGCAGTGTGTTCCACGCGGGCAGGTCGAATAGTGGCTGTACAAGAGCCAGTGACCATGCAGCGCGCCGCTGGCTTTCACTACCCGAAAGATTGCGGGTGCGGCGGCTGTTGTCGAGCTGTGCGCCTGCATCGGCGGTTACGTGGGGCAGTAACTGCGCACGCGCCTGAGGTACGCGTTCTTGTTCGGCGGTTCTGGCGAACCCGCTGGCGGCGTAGATGGGGTCGCGCTCAAGCGCGAGTTGCCAGACCTCCATGAGGTCGCGGCCCTGTGCAGAAGACTGGCCCGCAAACAGGGCCAGCACCAATGGCAGTGCGTGCCAACTACGCCAACGCATTCAGAATTTGAATTGAGAGACGGACACGCCGCGCAGCGGCTTGATCAGGGTGTCGAACAGGGCCGTGCTTTCAAAGCTGGCGGCGCTGCTGCGAGTGATGCGGTAGGCGGTCATGACGGGCGCTTGACCGACTACAACGACTAAGCGGCCGCCCACGCGCAACTGGTACTTGAGTGCATCGGGTACGGTGGGAACGGAGCCGGTGACCAGAATGGCGTCGTATTCGGTGGTGCCCCAGCCTTCATGCGCGTCGCCGGTTTCCACCGTGACGTTGTGCACCTGGTTGCGCTTAAGGTTCTCGGCGCCAAAAGCGGCCAGGCGGCTGTCGACTTCTACCGTGGTGACCTGTTGGGCCAGGCGGGCGAGCAGGGCGGCTTGGTAGCCGGAGCCTGTGCCGATTTCCAGTACGCAATCTGTGGGTTTAAGTTGCAGTTCCTGAGCCAAGCGAGCTTCCAGCTTGGGGTGCAACATGGTTTCCCGGGTGTCTTCCGAATTGATGATGAGCGGCAGCTCGATATCGGAGAAAGCCAGACCCTGCATGGGGGCGGGAACATAGCGTTCGCGAGGGACATCGAAAAGCGCCTGCAGAACGTTTTCGTCGCTGACATCCCATGGGCGGATTTGTTGTTCCACCATGTTGAAGCGAGCAAGTTCGAGTTCGGAAAGGGCTGTGGCGTTCATGATCTTTTCTGGATGATGTTTCTGACAAGTGCGTGCGGCAGGCCGCAGCATGTGCAATCTGCCTACTATAGCCTATTTGTGCCGCCCCATAGCGCATGGAAATGGTGAACCGGCCCATGGCCGGAACCCACCTCAAGTTCGCCGGAACGGGCGATGGCTTCAACTAGGTAGGCCTTGGCGCGTTGTGCCGCTTCGGGAACATCGGCGCACTGGGGCAGCAGGGCAGCCAGGGCGGCAGACAAGGTGCAGCCCGTGCCGTGTGTGTTGCGTGTGTGAATGCGTGTGCCCGGCAGTTCCAGCATCTGGTCGCCGTCGTGCAGCACGTCGATGGTGTCGTTGCCCGGCAAGTGGCCGCCTTTCAGGAAGACCCAGCGCTGGCCATCGTCGGCCAGCAGGCGGCGCAGGCGTTCAGCGGCGCGGCGCATTTCCTTGAGGTTTTCCGCCGGGCGGCTGTCCAGCAATACTCCGGCCTCGGGTAAGTTGGGGGTAATCATGGTGGATTGCGGCACCAGGCTTTCGCGCAATTCATCCACGGCGCTGCGCTCCAGCAAGGCATCGCCGCTTTTGGCGATCATGACCGGGTCCAGCACGATATGTTTGGGCTTCCAATGTTCCAGGCGGTCTGCGACGGCGCGGGTAACTGCTTGCTGGCCGAGCATGCCGATTTTTACGGCGTCAATGCGTACGTCGGCAAATAGCGTGTCGATCTGTGCGGCGACGAAATCCGCAGGCACGGCTGAGATGCCGGTCACGCCCTGGGTGTTCTGTGCCGTGAGCGCGGCGACTACGGCAGTGCCATAGGCGCCCAGTGCGCTCATGGCTTTGATATCGGCCAGAATACCGGCCCCGCCGGAGGGGTCTACCCCGGCAATGGTAAGGGTGTTGGGGATCATGGCTTGATTGTTATGTGTTCAGGGGAGTCAGCAACCCTTCTTCCGGGGAGCTGGGGTCTGCACTGTAGAACTTGCGCGGAATGCGGCCTGCACGCCAGGCTTCACGGCCGGCTTGTACGGCTTTCTTCATGGCCGATGCCATGAGGATGGGGTTGCGCGCGCCGGCGATGGCGGTGTTCATTAATACCCCGTCGCAACCGAGTTCCATGGCGATGGCGGCATCGGAGGCGGTGCCCACGCCGGCGTCAACCAGCACGGGCACGCTGGATTGGTCAATGATGAGACGCAGGTTCCAGGGGTTGAGAATGCCCATGCCGGAGCCAATGAGTGAGGCCAGGGGCATGATGGCAATGCAGCCGATATCTTCCAGCATGCGGCACTGGATGGGGTCGTCGGTGCAATACACCATGACTTTGAAACCGTCGGCCACCAGTGTGCGTGCGGCCTCCAGGGTGGCGGGCATGTTGGGGAACAGGTTGTCTTTGTCGCCCAGGACTTCCAGTTTGACGAGGTTGTGGCCATCCAGCAGTTCGCGTGCGAGACGCAATGTGCGGACGGCTTCTTGTGCGGTGTAGCAGCCGGCGGTATTGGGCAGGATGGTGTAGCGGTCGGGGGGGATGACGTCGAGCAGATTCGGTTCGTCTGGGTTTTGGCCGATGTTGCTGCGGCGAATGGCGACGGTGACGATTTCGGCCTCGCTGGCTTCCAGCGCCAAGCGGGTTTCTTCGAAATCCTTGTATTTGCCGGTGCCTACCAGTAGGCGGGATTTGTATTCGCGGCCAGCGAGGGTGAAGGTGTCTGCTTGTTGCGTCATGGTGTTGAGTGCCGGTGCTGCTTCTTGGGTGAATCGGGGAATGAGGGTCTATTTTATGCCGGGGATGGGGGTGTGTGGGGGTG